>CAZNLF010000053.1:6681-14218 GCA_964573595.1 uncultured Acidimicrobiaceae bacterium
GCGAGCGCCTCCCGGAAGTTGTACCGCCGGGGGTTCGCACTGGAGAACTGCTGGTCGACGAGGGCGACGGCCATGACGGCGACAACCACCACGACCACGACGGTCAGAGCCCGGGGTCGGGTCACCAGCCTGGTGGCCGCCCGGGCGATGAGCAACAAGAGGAGGGGGACGATGGTGGCCAGGTACCGCACGTCACCGAGGCTCTCTTTGAACTCGGCCAGGATGAACATCGCGACCACCGGCACCAGCACCATGGTCCCGAGCAGGTAGGTGACCGGCTTGACCCGGAGGCCGAGCAGCGCCAGGGCACCGAGCATGGCGAAGGGCCACAGTGAGATCACGTCCGACATCACTGCCGTCGAGTGGAAGCCGATGACCGTGTAGTCGAAATTGGTGATCACCGAGTAGATGTTGCGGCTGCCCGTGCCGGCGCCGGCGGTCCCTCCGAATGCCTGTCCGGTGGCCTGGCTGACGGAGTACTGCTGGCGCATCAGCATGGCGACCGGGACCAGGGCTGCGCCGGTGAGGACCGCGCAGCACAACCACGGCCAGAGGAGGGCACCGGGCCGCTCCCTGCGCCGCCACCGGACGACGATGGCACCGACGAAGATCAGCTGCTGGGTGAGGAGCTGCCAGATCCCGAAGTACTGGGTGCCGATCATGGCGATGCTGGCGAGCGTGTAGACGACCCACGGGTACCACCCGCCGCGGCGGAGGATGCGGAGCTGTGCCCAGACGGCCAGGACGGCGAACACCATCAACAGCTCGTACATCCGGGCTTCCTGCGAGTACCACACCACGAACGGGGCGACGGACACGAAGACGGCGGCCACCGCCCCGGTTCTCCGGTCGTAGGCCTCCTTGCCCAGCAGGTAGACCAACGGGATCAGGAGGACCCCGAAGACGATCGACGGCACCCGCACGGCAAAGTCGCCGTCGCCGATGAGCCGGATCGACGCCCACAGGATCGTGAAGTAGAGGGGTGGGTGGACGTCGGTGGTGGCCAGACGGTGGAGCATGGCGCCGTAAGGCATCCGCGCCTCGGACACGCTGACCCCCTCGTCCAGCCAGAGCCCACGGGGGACGTCCAGCCGGATCGCCGTGCCGACCACCATCGAGGCCATGACCACCAGGGAGGTCGGACGGGACAGGGACCCCCAGAGCCTGGCGGAGCGGGTCGTCACCCGGACCGCACCAGGCTGCCCGCTCTCGGTGTCCAGATCGGAGGGTCCGGCCACATCCGGTCGGTCCGACCGTGGGCGGTCGAACGGCAGCGGAGCGGTCGTCACGCTCGCCATTTCGCCGCCCTTCCTTCGGTCGGACCGGCATCAGCCGACTGCGCCGGTGTCGCCGGCGCCTCGGGTGGAGAACTCCGGTTGTCCGAGCCGTTCGTCGGGACGGAGTCTGTGGGCGGGATCGCCGGCGACCAGGCGGAAGGGGTGGCGCCCACCCCGAGAACGACCGTTGCATCCAGCCGTCCGAGGCGGTGCACGGGTCCCAATGCCCGGTCCACCCGGCAGTCGCGGACAGTGCGGAGCGGGATGTGTTTCGCCGAGGTGTATGCCGCCGCGACTTTCGACGCGACGGTCATGCCGATACGTCCCCACTCATCGCGCTGACCTGCCCTTGTCGTTGGCTCTCGTGCGCATCGTATCTTGCTCGCGCGGTGCGAAAAAGACGGGGTCCAAACCGCCACCGCTGGTGATTCTCCTGGCACCATGTGTGAGAATTCCTGGCGTTGAGGAGCCTCCGGGACCCCGGCTGCTGGTGGGGTCCGGGCCGCCGGGCGCGGTCCGGTTCAGGCGGAGTGGGTGCCGGTCCGGACGATCAGCGTCTTGAGGGTGCTGGTGTCGTTGATGGACTGACCGGCCTGTCCGACGGCCACGCACGCGTCACCCACGCAGGAGACGTCGTGGAGGCCACTGTCGGCCGGCAGACCCGACGGGTTGGCATCGACGGTCCATGTTCCGGCCGAATACGTCTCGACCAGCGCACCGAGCGGCAAGCCGAGCGCCCCGGCCGGGGTGTTCTTGATGCCGGCGGCGGCGAGCGAGCCCACGGCCACGCAGTCGGTCGTGGTCGTACACGAGACACCGACGAGCCCGGTTGCCCCGTCCGTCGGGTCGGGGTCAGGGCTCACCGCGGCCGTCCATGTTCGATTGGCGAGGACGTCGATGGTGGGCACGGGCCCGGTGAACTGCCCGACCGCCATGCAGGAGGCCTCCGAGGCGCACGAGACCCCGTTGAGCCCACCGGTGGGCAGCGTCGAATTCCAGCTCTGGGTACCGATACTGGGGCTGGGGACGACCGACCAGCTGCCGGCGGCGAGTGACTCGACCAGGGAGGCGCTGGCATTCGCATACGCCGTCGACTGCCAGCCGGCGGCGGTGCACGACGTGGGGCTCGTGCACGACACCCCCTGGAGGCCACCTTGCTGCGACCCGAGGCTCGGACCTGACGTCAGGGACCACTTGCCCTTGTCCAGGGTCATGATCAACGGCTCGTGCGTCGTTGCCCCGGTGTTCTGCGTCGCGCCCACGGCCATGCAGTCGACGGTCGTGGCACACGAGACCCCGGAGAGGAAACTGTCGACGACGTCGTGGCCCAACGACGGTATCGGCGAGACCGACCAGGATCCGTGGGCCAGCGTCTCGATGAGGGCTGTCCCCGTCCCGCCGGTGGCCGAGCTCGTGAAGTAGTAGCCGACCGCGACACACGAGCCGACGATCGGACAGGAGACGGAGAAGAGGAAGTCACCGGTTCCCTTCGGCGCACTGGGAGCGGTCTTGGCGGACCACGAACCGCCATGCAGGGTCTCCACCAGGGCCTTGGCATTGGCCGTGCCGGCGCCGGATTCGTTGCCGACGGCCACGCAGCTGGTCGCCGTCACGCAGTCCACCCCGTCCAGCCAACCGCCCAGCGACCCATGGCCCGCCTCCACCACGGTCCAGTTGGCCGTCGACGTCGGGAGCGTCGTGCTGGGGGCCGACGTCGTCGAGTCCGTCGTCGCAGTGGTGCAGCCGGCGAGAAGGACGAACAGCACGGACAGCAGCGCAATCAGAACGGGCTTCGGCACTCGTAGCACGTATCCCCTTTGCGGTACCTCGACGCTGGAACGGCAACGACGGTCTATCGGATCGATGGGATGGTCTATCAGATCGGTGGAGGGGGATCAGGCCGGGTACTGCCGTTTTGTCGGCGTATCGCCCGCCGCGTTTCTCGACGCCGGGACGCCGTGCATGGTGTCGGTCGGGTGCCAGTGGGCAACCCCGTGTCAGATCGCCTTCTCGAGCTCGGCGAACGCCTCCGACGTCGCGTCGGCCAGACGCCAGGGGTCGTCCACGACCTCCGGACACACGACGAACCCGAAGTCGATGTGGTCGAGGTAGCTCATGGCGGTGATGTTCAGACCGCCACCGTCCAGCAGGGGTCCGATCGGGTAGCTGGCGACGAGGCGACTTCCCCCGATGTAGAGCGGGAACGGTGGGCCCGGGACGTTGGAGATGATCAAGTTGAAGATCGGCGGGAGATGATCGACGAGACGGAGTCGACTGTAGGCGCGGACCCCGATGCTGAGGAGCCCGGGCGGGACGACGTCGGCCAGGTCCAGTATCAGGTCGTCACCCAGTGCACGCTGCATCGCCTTTCCGCTGTGGGTCGATTCGTGGATGGCCCGGAGCTGCTCGATCGGATCGTCGAGGTGGGTGGGCAGGGCGGCACCCATCACCGAGGTGGAGTTCCCCCAGTCACCCCCGGAGGCGTCCCCCCCGCGGTCGACGTGCACCGCGACCGGTATCTGCGAGATGAGCGGCTCGCCCGGAAGCTCGCCCCGCTCGATCAGGTAGCGACGCAGTGCGCCGGTGCAGATGCCGAGCACCACGTCGTTCACGGTGACACCGACGGCGTTCTTGATGGCCTTCACCCCCGACAGCGGCACCGAGCAGAAGGCGAACCCCCGATGGGGGGTGATGGACCGGTTGAGCGAGACGCGTGGTGCCTGGAAGGGCAGCGTGATCGCCGACCACTCCGCCGAGGAGCGAAGGCCCAGGAGGCCCCTGGCCGACTGGGCCAGGTGGCCGGAGGTGCGGGCGGCTCGCAGCGGGGTGGCCGCAAGGCGGGGTAGGGACCGCAGCGCCATCTCCCACCCGGCCGGAATCCGCTCGCCCCGGATCGTCGGTGTGTCGGGCCGTTCGAGGGGGGCGTCGGGTCGGAGGTCGTAGAGGACCTCGTAGAGGTGGGAGCCACGGACCCCGTCGGCCAGGCAGTGATGCATCTTCGTGAGCAGGGCCACGCGCCCGTTCTCGAGTCCTTCGATGAACCAGACCTCCCACAGCGGGCCGTCCGGGTCGAGCTTGTAGCCCAAGAGTTCGCCCACCAACGCACCGAGCTCGCGAGGGCCTCCGGGGGAGGGAACCCCGATGGCCCGGATCTGGCGGTCGAGGTCGAGGTGCGGATCATCTACCCAAGCCGGGCGGTCGAGACCGAAGGGGACGTTCACCAAGCGACGCAGGAACGGGCCCAGCAGACCCATACGAGCGTCGACCAGTTCCCGCAGTCGGTCCGCGTTGAATCCGCCGGGGGCGGTCGACGGATCGACCAGGGCCACCGTGCCCAGGTGCATGTGCGCACTCCGGGTCTCGCCGTATATGAAACTGGCATCCGCGCCACTCAACCGCTGCATCTGACACCCCCTAGATCCGACACCATGGTGCGCCCGACGCCGGGCCCCGGACAGTGCCGAAGGTCCCAAACTCCCGGCGACGATCCCGTCGGCGTGCCGCTGAGCCGTGCTGCTCGGAAGCCCGGGTCGGATCCCGGGCGCCTCGTCTAGTCTGGGCCCCCGCATGGCTCAGAAGCTCGAATACAAGGGCGAGTGGATCGCGACCCTGGTCCACGACGAAGAGGGCGACTACATCGAGCCGCCCATCGTCCATGACCCCGACGGGACCGTCATCATGGGCCGGGAGGTGCTTGAGTCGATCATCGACAGTGGGGTGAGCGTCGAGGTCCCCATCATCGAGGGTTGCACCCGCGAGCGCCTCGCCGAGATCGACCAGGCCCTCACCCAGTTGAGCGCCGACCTCGGCGTACCCATCGGGAGCCGTTGACCCCTGCCGGCCCGTCCGGCTCGGCGCCGGCTCCGTTCCGGGTCACCCCGGGTCCGCCTCGATCACGTCCCGCCTCAGGAGATCGGGGGTCGGACGCGACTGGCCGGCAGCAGAGTTCGGTCACCCACCGGTCGACGAATCGATGCAAAACTGACGTGACGGGATGTTGGACGGAGGCGGCCATGGCTCGAGGGACAACAATTTCGGAACGGCACCCCTGCCTCCAGGTGCCTCGGACCCACCGTTGGTGGGACGGCCGGACGTGGACAGCCTTCGCGGCGTCGGTCGAAGCCCGAGCCGTCGCGGCACCCGGCCCACCCCGGTTTGCCGCACCCGCCGGCCACTCGGCGACAGCGATTCCCGAGTTGGCGCCGCTGCCCGACCCCGGACCCGGTTGCGACGGACGGACGGGCGAGGACACGCTGGGGCTCGCCGACGAGGTGGCGGTGCTGCGGCGGACGCTGGTCACCCTGGGGGTCACGGAGCGAGATCGACTCCGGACGGAGCTCGTCGACCTGAAGAACACGATTCCGAGGATGGTCCGTGAGCGGGATCGACTCCGGGCGGAGCTGGTCGACCTGAACGGCAAGGTGCCGACCCTGCATCGCGAGCGGGACGAGCTCCTTGCCGCGGTCACGCCACTCCGGGCGGAGCTGACCGAGCTTCGAACGAAACAACAGGAACTGAAGGTGCTCAGGTCCGAGATCGAGGAGCTCCGGCATCAGAAGTCCTCGCTCGACAAGGAGTTGTTGTCCGAACTCCGCCGATCGACGGAGAATCTCCGGAGCACGCCGACCAGACACAGGTTCGACGACTCGTGACACGGTGGTCGGCGCCGTGACTGGACACGGGAGCGACGTCGATCGGAGCAAGGAGTGGGACGATCTGAGAGCCCGGTACCTCCGGCCTCCCGGTGACCGACCCGCATCATCGGCCAGGGGGCTTCATCATTTCGCCCTGCTGTCGAGCGACGTCGAGAGGACCATCACCTTCTATCAGGATCTGCTCGAGTTCCCCCTGGTCGAGCTGTTCGAAAATCGGGACTACCGGGGGTCCACGCACTTCTTTTTCGATGTCGGTCACGCCAACTACCTTGCCTACTTCGATTTTCCCGGGCTCGACCTGGGCGAGTACCGCGAGGTGCTCGGCGGTCTCCATCACATCGCGATCTCGGTCGCACCCGATCGGTGGAGCCGCCTGGTGGGGAAGGTGGAGGAGTCCGGTGTGCAGACCCTGGTCGTCAACGGTTCCTCGGCCTACTTCCCGGGTCCGGACGGCGAGCGACTGGAGTTGCTCTCCTATCCGCTGAACGACATGTACGGCACCGTCGTCGGGGACGTTCCCGACGACTGACGGTCCGGAGGGTGGGGGGAGGGTGCGACATCGACGTCGGACCGGACGGGGGAGTGGCACGACCGCCGCCCTGACCAGAGCGGCGCCCGTGTCGGAGCGGCGATGGACCGTACCCGCCCTTCGGCCGGCCCCTGCGGGATTCTGGGGCGGGCCCTCGTGCTCGAATCAGAGTGCACCGGTCAAGAATTGGTCGAAATGGGTCGATGGGACGAGGAGAGGGGCGTTGAACTCACCAGGGAGACGCCATGGACCACGACCCGGAGACCTGCCGCATCTGCTTGCGCAATGACCGGCTGAAATTTGACCCCGAGAGCGGCACCCACTTCGTCCCGCACGACTCCGAGGCCGCATTTCCCCTCTTCCGGCTGTACCCGATCGTCGCCGAGCGCTAGGGATCTCGGGCCGGCGAAGCCGGCCGGCCACCCGCTCGATCGCCGTCCCGACAGTCGGCACCGACCGTGGGCGGCGAGCCGCGGCGACCGGGCCCGATCGCCGGCTCGCCCGTCGCAACAGCGCACACCCAATTGGAAGTGCTAACAAATGGGCTGCATCTGTTCACGACGAGGCGAGATGTGCTGTTGTCCGTTTGGCGGCGGTCACTGATGGCCCGACCCAGGAGGAAGCCATGAGTGACACATCGCAAGGTCCAGGTTGGTGGCAGGCCGCTGATGGTAAGTGGTACCCGCCCGAGCTGCATCCCAGTTACCGGGCACAACCGGCGCCTGAGTCGTCATATCAGCCTCCACCCGGACCCGGCGGTACTGATTCGCTCGAAGCGAAGACCTTCTTCCGGTCCCTCTACGACTTCTCGTTCTCGAGCTTCATCACGCTTCGGGTCATCCGGGTCCTCTACGTCCTCATCACGATCCTGTACACGCTCGGAGCCCTCATAACGATTGTAGCGGCACTGATACAGCACCGGCCTATTGAGATCGTCATCGCGATCATCGTCGTGCCCATCGTCTACTTCATCTACCTGACGTTCGCACGCATCGCCATGGAGATCCTGATGGTGCTGTTCAACATCGGCAAGGATGTCCGGTCCATCCGGGAACGGGGCGATAGGCGGCTCTAGC
>CAZNLF010000054.1:0-1837 GCA_964573595.1 uncultured Acidimicrobiaceae bacterium
ATGGCGCGGATGGGCACGACCTCGGCGGCGGTGCCGGTGAGGAAGGCCTCGTCGGCCGTGTAGAGATCGGTGCGGATGATCTGCTCGTAGGAGACCGCGTAGCCCAGGTCCCTGGCGATCGTCTCCACGGACTGCTGGGTGATGCCCTCGAGGGCGCCGGCATCCGAGGTGGGCGGCGTGATCAGGCGACCCTTGCGGACGATGAAGATGTTCTCGCCCGTGCACTCACTGACGTTCCCGTCGGGTGCCAACAGGATCGCCTCGTCGTACCCGGCCTTGATCGCCTCCACCTTGGCCAGCGAGGAGTTGACGTACATGCCGGTCCCCTTGGCCGCGGTGGGGACGGCGTTCGGGTCGTGACGGCGCCACGAGCTGATCTTCATCGACACGCCGTTGGCCACGCCCTCGTCCCCCAGGTACGTCGCCCACGGCCACGCGGCGATCGAGACGTTGACCGGGCACGGCAGCGGGTTGAGGCCCATCTCGCCGTAGCCCAGGTAGACGAGCGGCCGGAGATAGCACCCGTCGTCGAGACCGTTGACGCGGACCAGTGTCCGGCTGGCGTCCACCAGATCGTCGACGGAGTAGGGGATGTCGATCATGAACACCTTGGCCGACTGGAACAACCGCTCGATGTGGTCCCGCAGCCGGAAGACGGCGACCCCCCGCTCGGTCGGGTAGGCACGGATCCCTTCGAACACGCCGGACCCGTAGTGCATGGTGTGGGTCAGCACATGGACGGTCGCATCGGCCCAGTCGACGAGTTCGCCGTCCATCCAGATCTTTTCCGTGGTGGTCAGGGGCATGGCTCAGAGCCTTTCTGCGATGGCGTCGCCGATGGCGACTGTCGAGAGGTTGGGGTTGGGTTGGGAGGTGATGAAGTCGGTGACCGCCTGGGTGACCTTGTCCGCGGCCGAGGACTCACCGAGGAAGTCGAGCATCAGGGCGGCGGACCGGATGGCGGCCGCCGGGTTGGCCCGGCCGGTGCCGGCGATGTCGTGGGCGGCGCCGTGCACCGGCTCGAACAGCGACGGCCCGGTCCGGTCGGGGTTGAGGTTGGCCGACGCCGCGTAGCCGATGCCACCGGCGATGGCGCCGGCCAGGTCGGTGATGATGTCACCGAACAGGTTGTCGGTGACGATGACGTCGTAGCGGCCCGGGTCCTCCACCAGGTAGATGCACGAGGCGTCCACGTGGTTGTAGTCGCGCGTCACCGACGGATGGTCGGGCGCCACCTCGTCGACCGTCCTCTGCCAGAGGTCGCCGGCGAACGTGAGGACGTTGGTCTTGTGGACCAGGGTGAGGTGGTGGCGAGGTCGGGTGGCGGCGAGCTCGAAGGCGAACCTTGCGCACCGCTCTACGCCGTGGCGGGTGTTCACCGACCCCTGGGTGGCCACTTCGAACGGGGTCCCCTTGCGCAGGAAGCCGCCCTCGCCGGCATAGGTCCCCTCCGTGTTCTCACGGATGACCACGAAATCGCAGTCGGGGGCGAGTGCGCCCGGCACGCCGGTGAACGGTCGCATGTTGACGTAGAGGTCGAGCTCGAAGCGCAAGCGGAGCAGGAGCCCCCGTTCGAGGGCCCCCGAGGGCACGGCCGACGAGCCGACCGGCGGCCCCACCGCACCGAGCAGGATGGCGTCCTGGCCGCGCAGCTCGTCGAGGACCACGTCGGGAAGGATCTCGCCCGTTCGGACGTAGTGGTCGGCACCCAGGTCGTACCGGGTCGTGTCCAGGGACACGCCGGCGGCGTCGACCACCTTCACCGCCTCCGCCACGACTTCGGGGCCGATGCCGTCGCCGCCGATCAGACCAACCTTGTAGGTGCTCACTGTCCTCG
>CAZNLF010000054.1:1937-14130 GCA_964573595.1 uncultured Acidimicrobiaceae bacterium
GGGCCGATGCCGTCGCCGCCGATCAGACCAACCTTGTAGGTGCTCACTGTCCTCGTTTCCCTCTACTCTCGGTCAAATCCTGTCCTCTGTGCGCTCGTGCTCGCCGCATCCCGGTGGCGGTGCCGGTGGCCGAGCCGATGGCCGTGCCGGTGGCCGACCTACCGGCGGACCCCCCAATTGAAAAACCGTCCACCAGGTGGACGGTCGAGGGCACACACCGGGTCCGGTCTGTGCCTAGTCGATAATGATTACGCGGTTGAGAGCACTGTGGACGATGACCATAGGGTCTCCAGTGTCCCCTGTGGCGGGTGCGGACGTCAACCCCGGCACCCGGGCTGCCGGCGATCGGCGCTCCGGCGACGTCCCGGCCGGGCGTCGACGCAGCGGCACGACGCCCTCACCCGGTGGGACCGCCGGCAGTCGTCCCCGACCAGCGCGGGAAGACCTCGCTCCAGGGGATCGCACCCTGCCGCAGCCCGCGGGAGGCCGGCCCTCGGCACTCCACCACCGTCGACGGGACCCCGTCACACGAACCGCCGTCGATCACCAGTCCGAGTCCGTCGGCATCCCGGAGGCCCGTCACCACCTGGTGGGCCGAGGTCGCCGGCGGAGCGCCGTGGACGTTGGCGCTGGTCACGGCCAGCGGGCCGACCTCGGCGCACAGGGCCCGCACCAGTGGGTGGTCCGGCAACCGGACGCCGACCGACCGGCGAGCCGATGGCGGCCCGCCCAGGTCGGCCTCGAAGCCGCCGGCACGCGGGACCACCAGCGTGAGCGGCCCCGGCCAGAAGCGGTCGGCCAGGTGTCGGGCGGCGGAGTCCAGGGGCCGGGCGACGTCGTCGACCTGCTGCCGGCTCCCCACGAGCACGGGCAGGGCGACCTCGGCCGGGCGGTCCTTGATGGCGAAGAGCCGGGCCACCGCCTCGGGCTGGGACGGGTCGGCGGCCAGACCGTAGACGGTGTCGGTCGGCAGTGCCACGACCGATCCGCGGGCCAGGGCATCCGCCGCCAGCGCCACCGCGCGCGGATCCGCCACGTCGATGTAGTTGGCCACGGTCAGCGCCTGGCCACCAGCACCCGGAGCCGACCCGCCAGGTCCCGTGCCGTGGTGACCTGACCGAAGCCGGCCCGGTGGGCCGCGTCCACACAGGCCCTTGCCCGGGACGGGGAGATCTCGACCACCAGCACCCCCGTGGGCCGCAGCCAGCCGGGTGCCTCGGCCACGATGGCCTCGATGGCGGCCATCCCGCCGGTCCCGTCCGCTCCCGCCTCCGCCACCAGGGCGGAACGGGGCTCGAAGTCCCGCACCACCGGGTCCAGCCCTGAGTACTCCGACTTGGCAACGTAGGGAGGGTTGGAGACCACGAGGTCCAACCGACCGGCCAGGCGGACGGGCAGCGCGTCGAACCAACTGCCGTGGACGATCCTCACCCGAGCCGCAGCGGCCGGGTCGCGCTCGGCCAGTGCATCGAGGTTGTGGTGGGCCACCATCAGCGCGTCGGCGGACGCATCGGTGGCCCACACCTCGAGTGCAGAAAGGACCGCACCTCCCTCGACGGCCAGCGACAGGGCGATGGCGCCCGATCCGGTGCCGAGGTCGACACTGCTCGGCATCCGCCCGGGCACACCGGTCGCGCTGGACGACCGCCCGAGCTCGGCCAGGGCCACCTCGACGACCTGCTCGGTCTCCGGACGGGGGATGAGCACCCTCGGGTCCACGGACAGTTCGATCGAGCGGAACGGCCACTGTCCGAGCACGTACTGCAGGGGCTCACCTGACGCCCTCCGCCCGGCCAGGACCCGGGCCCTCTCGGGCCCGGCGTGGTCGACGATCCAGCGGGCCTCGAGCGGTGAGCCGAGCTGCTCGGCGATGTCGGCCACCAGCTCGGCTCGCCCGACAGTGCGTGCCCCACCCGACGCGGTGTCGGCACCGTCGGTGGTCGCGCCCACGCCGGCCGTCGGTCCCTCCGTCACGTGCGGGTCAGCCGTCATCCAGCTGTCGGTACCGCTTGTCGGCCATGAGGGCGTCGGTCAGCTCGTCGAGGTCGCCCATCAGGATCCTGTCCAGCTTGTGGAGGGTGAGCTTGATCCGGTGGTCCGTCACTCGGTTGTCCTTGTAGTTGTACGTCCGGATCTTCTCCGAGCGCCCACCGCCGCCGACCTGGCTCCGCCGTTGCTGCGAGAGCTCGGCGGCCTGACGGTCCTGCTCGGCCTTCAAGAGCCTCGAGCGCAGGACGGTCATCGCCTTGGCGCGGTTCTGTATCTGGCTCTTCTCGTCCTGCATGGCGACCACGATCCCGGTGGGCAGATGGGTGATCCGCACCGCCGAATCCGTGGTGTTCACCGACTGCCCCCCTGGTCCGGTCGACCGGTAGACATCGATCTTCAGGTCGTTCGGGTCGATGGCCACATCGACCTCTTCGGCCTCGGGCAGGACCGCCACGGCGGCCGACGACGTGTGGATCCGTCCGGAGGACTCGGTGACCGGCACCCGTTGGACCCGGTGCGGGCCGCCTTCGTGTTCGAGCCGCTGCCAGGCGTCGTCCCCTTTGACCACGAAGGTGATCTCGTTGAGCCCGTCCCGCTCGGAGGGACTGGAGGAGAGCACCTCGACCTTCCACCCCTTGGCCGCGGCATAGCGGCCGTACATCTCGTAGAGATCCTTGGCGAACAGGTTCGCCTCTTCGCCCCCCTCGGCGCCCCGGATCTCCATGATCACGTTCCTTCCCGAGTTGGGGTCCTTCGGGACCAACAGGAGCCGGAGCTCCTCCTCGAGTCGGGCGATCTCCTCCTCGGCGCCCGCCATCTCGGCGTGGGCGAGCTCCCGCTCGTCACCGGCCGAGTCGTTGACCATCTCGCGGGCCGCCTCGAGGTCGGACTGGGCCGACTGCAGGCGACGCCAGCATCCGACCACCTCGTCCAGCTCACGGTGGCGCTGGGACACCTGGCGGAGGCGCTTCGGGTCGGACGAGAGCGTGGGGTCGTTGAGCTCGCCGACGACCGCCTCATACTCCTGTTCGAGCTCGGCGAGACGGTCGTTCAACACGGGCCAAGGGTAGCGCCAACCCTGTGGCGCAAGGCCCGTCCCGAGCGATCGGCCGGGCCGTCCCGGGCAACGGCCGGGACGGTCGCCGGGATCAGGACGCCGGCGGTGCCGCTGACTTCTTGCGCGATCCCGTCTTGGCGTAGCGGCGCTGGAAGCGCTCGACGCGGCCACCGGAATCGACCAGCTTCTGCTTGCCGGTGAAGAAGGGGTGGCACTCGTTGCAGAGCTCGAGGTGGACCTCGGGCTTGGTCGAACGGGTGGTGAAGGTGTTGCCGCACGAGCAGCGCACCGACGATTCGACGTAGGCGGGGTGGATGTCAGTCTTCATCGTGTTCTCCTGTGGTTGCGGCATCTCTTCGGCCTTCTGGCGTCGGATACGCAGCGATGAGAGTGTAACGGAACGGTGGCCCCGCCCGTTCGTCGGGATCAGGCCCTTCGTCGGGATCAGGCCGCGGGACCCTTGGCGATCTCGGCGAGGAACTCGTCGTTGCTCTTGGTGGTCCGGATCTTGTCCATCAGCAACTCGAGCCCGGCCGCAGCGCTTCCCTCGTTGGCCAGGGCATTGAGCACCCGACGCAGCTTCCACACCTGCTGCAGCTCGGAACGGTCGAAGAGCAGTTCCTCGTGGCGGGTCGAGCTGGCGTTCACGTCGATCGACGGGTAGAGCCGGCGTTCGGCCAGTCGGCGGTCGAGTCGCAGCTCCATGTTGCCGGTGCCCTTGAACTCCTCGAAGATGACCTCGTCCATCTTCGACCCCGTCTCCACCAGCGCGGTGGCGAGGATGGTGAGCGAACCGCCCTCCTCGATGTTCCGGGCCGCACCGAAGAACTTCTTCGGTGGGTACAGCGCACCGGAGTCGACGCCGCCGGACATGATGCGACCCGTGGCCGGCTGGGCCAGGTTGTACGCACGGGCCAGGCGGGTGATGCCGTCCAGGATGATGACGACGTCGCGACCGGACTCGACCAACCGCTTGGCCCGCTCGATGGCCAGCTCGGCCACCGCGGTGTGCTCCTCGGCCGGCCGGTCGAAGGTGGAGGCCACGACTTCGCCCTTGACCGAACGACGCATGTCGGTCACCTCCTCCGGACGCTCGTCGACCAGGAGGACCATCAGGTGGACGTCGGGGTTGTTGGCCTCGATGGAGTGGGCGATGTGCTTCATCACCGTGGTCTTGCCCGCCTTCGGCGGAGACACGATCAGGCCGCGCTGGCCCTTGCCGATCGGAGACAGGAGATCGACGATTCGCGTCGTCATGTTCTCCTTCTCCCCTGGCATCTCGAGGTTCAACCGCTCGTCGGGGAAGAGGGGGGTCAGGTTCTCGAACCGGGGCCGGTCACGGGCCACCTCGGGATCGAGCGACGAGACGGTGTCGATCTGCAGCAGCGCCGGAAACTTCTCCGTGCTGCCGGCGGGGCGGCAGAACCCCTCGATGCTGTCCCCCTTGCGCAGGGCGAATCGGCGGGCCTGGCTGATCGAGACGTAGACGTCCTTCGGCGAGGGCAGATAGCCCTCGCAGCGCAGGAACCCGTAGCCCTCGTCACGGAGGTCGAGCAGCCCACGCACCGGGATGAGCTCCCCCTGGTACTGCTGGTCCTGGCCACCGCTCGAGCCCTGGAGATCGCCTTCGGCACCTCCGCCCGGCCGTTCACGGCCGCGGCGCCGGCGATTGCTCCGACGGTTGCCCACGTCGTCGTTGCCGCCGCCCTGGCTGTTGCGGTTGCCCTGATTGTTCTGGCTGTTGCGGTTGCCCTGGTTGTTGCCCTGGCTGTTCCGGTTGTTGCGGTTGTTGCGGTTGTTCTGGCTGTTCTGGTTGTTCTGGTTGCCCGCCCCGGACTGGCCGCCCTGCCGGCTGCCGTCACCACTCTCCTGGGAGGTGGAGCCTTGCGGTCCCTGGCGGCCGGAAGGACCGGCGTGGTCCGCGGTGTCGCGGTCAGATCCCTTGTCGATCGCCTCGATGAGGTCGTCCTCGAGCTCCACGGGTGCGCTGGAGGTGGCGGCATCATCCGCCGGCCCGAACGAGCTCGTCACCACGCGCCGCGTGGGAGGCTTGCGCCCGGCCGGGGCTTCCTCGCCAGTGGAGGACGATCCGGTCGCGTCCGACGCACCGTCGGTCGTCGAGGCATCCGCCCCGTCAACCGCGTCGGCACCGGTCGACCGGGCGGAACGAGCAGATGGACGGGTACCGGCCGACGGCCGGTTGCCGTTGCCACCGGATCCGTTACGGCCGGAGCCGTTGCCGTCTGCGGGGCTGCGGCCACCATCGGTCGCACCGCCGTCACCCGACGTGCTGTCTTCGACGGACACACCGGTGGCCTTCAGGATGCCATCGATCATGTCCGCCTTCTTCGTTCTGGTGTTGGTCTTCACAGAGAGGGCCTGTGCGATGGCCTGGAGCTCATCTCGCTCCTTGCCCTCCAACACCGAGCGCTCGAGCTGCTGTTCGGCAGTCATCGGCTTCCTCGTTTCGAATGTCCTCGTTGGCAGGTGGGTTGACTCCAACTGCCAGGGAATCAGGGGGTGGGGAGTCGCGAGCCTCGAGATGAACTCTCGTCTGCCACTCCCCCCGACGCCGGATACGGGCTGGCTGCGTCATCTGCGAACCAGGAGGTCCCGCCCACAAGCCCGAACGGGCAAATTGTGGAAGCGAAGGTGCCCCCATAGTACAGGGAGCCGGGCATTCGGGCAACAACCGTCGGTTCACGGCCACGGTCGGCGGCTCATCAGGAGCCCGGCCTGGCTCCTGACGAGCTCCGGGTTAGAGCGACAGCTCCTCGATCACCGCCTCGAGATCCGCGTCCACCACGGTCGGCACGGAGATCTGGCTGATGGCGATGTCCGGGTCCTTCAGACCGTGCCCGGTCAGGACGCAGACCACCGTCGCGTCGGTACCGAGGTCGTCGGGCAGTCCGAACCGCAGGAGGCCGGCCACCGATGCGGCCGAGGCCGGCTCGCAGAACACGGACTCCTCGACGGCGAGGAACCGGTACGCCTCGAGTATCTCGTCATCGGTGACCGCGGCGATCCCGCCACCGGACTCGGAGGCGGCCGACGTCGCCCCGTACCAACTCGCCGGATTGCCGATGCGTATGGCTGTCGCCACGGTCTCGGGGTGTTCGACCGGATGGCCCTCGACGATGGGCGCGGCCCCGGCCGCCTGGAACCCGAGCATGCGCGGCAGCCGGGTCGAGCGGCCGGCCGCTTTGAATTCGAGATAGCCCTTCCAGTAGGCCGTGATGTTGCCGGCGTTGCCCACCGGGATGCAGTGGACGTCGGGGGCGTCCCCCAGATCGTCGACGATCTCGAAGGCACCCGACTTCTGACCTTCGATGCGGTAGGGGTTGACTGAGTTGACGACCGTGACCGGCGCCCGCTCACCCAGTTCCCGGACGATGGAGAGGGACTGGTCGAAGTTCCCCCGGACCTGGAGGACCCGCGCGCCGTGGATCAGCGCCTGGGCCAGCTTGCCCAGGGCGATATGTCCCTCGGGTATCAGCACCGCGCAGGTCAGGCCGGCCCGGGCGGCGAACGCTGCCGCCGAGGCCGAGGTGTTGCCTGTCGACGCGCACACCACCGCCTTCGCTCCCTCCTCCGCCGCCTTGGAGATGGCGACGGTCATGCCGCGGTCCTTGAACGAACCGGTGGGATTGGCGCCCTCCACCTTCAAGAGGACCCTGGCCCCGACCCGGGCGGAGAGCCGAGGGGCGGGGAGCAGGGGCGTGCCCCCTTCGAGCAGGGTCACCACCGGGGTGGCAGCGGAAACCGGGAGAAACGACCGGTACTCCTCGATCACCCCGCGCCACGGGCCCCCGATGCGGGCCGTCATCGCCCCGGGTCCCCGACGATGCGGATGACCCCGCCGATCCGCTCGACGGCGTCGAGTCCACCCAGTGCCGCCAAGGTCGAGCGAAGGTCACCCTCCCGCGCCGGGTGGGTCACGAACACCAGCCTGGCCTCGTCGCCGTGGCCCTCCTGCTCCATCGACCGGATGGAGACGTCGTTGTCCCCGAACACCGTGGCCACGTTGCCGAGCACGCCCGGGCGGTCGGCCACGTCGAGGCTCACGTAGCACTGCGTCCACAGCTCCGATTCGGGAAGGAGCCGGGCCGGCTCACGGTCCGGGGTCGGGGCCGTGGTGCCGGCGAGCCGGTTGCGCACCGCGTCGATGAGGTCACCGACCACGGCACTGGCGGTGGGAAGGCCCCCGGCCCCCTGGCCGTAGAGCATCAGCTCCCCGGCCGCCTCGCCCTCGATGAACACGGCGTTGAAGGCGTCGCGCACGGATGCCAACGGGTGCGACCTCGGCACCATCGCCGGGTGGACCCGCACGGACACCGCGTCGTCGCCGGTGCGCTCCACGATGGCCAGGAGCTTGACGGCGTAGCCGAGCCGTCCGGCGAACTCCACGTCGGCCGGTCGGATCGAGGAGATGCCCTCGCGCATGACATCGGCGCCGGCCACGTCGTAGCCGAAGGCCACCCCGGCGAGGATGGCCGCCTTGGCGGCGGCGTCGTACCCCTCGACATCGGCGGTCGGGTCGCTCTCGGCCAGCCCGAGCTCCTGCGCCTCGGCGAGGACCGTCGCGTAGTCGGCCCCCTGCTCGCTCATCCTGGTCAACATGAAGTTGGTCGTGCCGTTGACGATCCCCATCACCCGGTGGATCCGCTCGCCGGTCAGGGACTCGCGGAGCGCCCGCACCAGGGGGATGGCCCCGGCCACCGCGGCCTCGTACAGCAGGTCGACGCCCTGGGCCTTGGCGAGGCCCCGCAGCCGGACGCCTTCGGGGGAGGCCAGGAGCGCCTTGTTGGCGGTGACGACCGGTTTGCCCGCCTCCAGTGCCGCACGGACCAGTGACCCGGAGGGTTCCAGGCCACCGACGAGCTCGACGACCACGTCGACCGAGGGATCGGCAACCAGGGCGGCGGCGTCTTCGGTGAGCAGCTTCGACGGGATGTGGTCCGCCCGCTGACGCGAGAGGTCGTTGACGGCGATGCCTCGCACCTCGAGGCGGGCGCCGCTCTGGACGGCCAGGGCGTCGGCACGATCCTGGACGATGCCGACGAGCGCCGACCCCACGTTCCCGCACCCGAGGACGGCAATTCCCACAACACGTTCGAACGGGGGCGCCGAGGTCACCCGGTCACGCTACCGCCTGTCCGGTGAGGTGCCCGCCTCTCAGACGTCCAGCCGCACCAGGTCGTCGAATGTCTCGCGCCGCACGACGGTGCGCGCGTCCCCGTCGGCGACGAACACCACCGCGGGGCGGGGCACCTTGTTGTAATTGGACGCCATCGAGTGGCCGTAGGCGCCGGTCACCGGGGTGGCGAGGATGTCGCCCACCGCCAGGTCGTCGGGAACGAAGGCGTCCGACACCACCACGTCACCGCTCTCACAGTGCTTGCCCACCACCCGGACGGCCCTTCCCCGGGCCGTCGTGACCTCCCGGGGGAGGAAGGCCTCGTAGCCGCTCCCGTACAGGACGGGCCTCGGGTTGTCGCTCATGCCGCCGTCCACCGACACGTAGGTCCGGTGGCCGGCGACGTCCTTGACCGTGCCCACCCGGTACAGGGTCACCGCGGCCGACGCCACGATGGCGCGCCCGGGCTCTGCCGTCACCCGGACGGAGTCGGCGATGCCGGCCCGGCGGCAGGCCTGATGGACGGAACCCGCCCACTGGGCCATCGGCGGCGCCTCCTCACCGTTCACGTAGGCCACCCCCAGGCCACCTCCGACGACCAGTTCGGGGAGCCCGAGTGGCGCGAAGAACTCAGCCAGCACGTCGACGGCCCGGGCGAACGGGTCGAGGGCGAAGACCTGGCTTCCGAGGTGGGCATGGATGCCGACGAAATCGACGGTGCCCCGGTCGTGGAGGTCCGAGAGCCGTGCCACCGCGGCGGCGGCGGCTCCCGACGCCAGTCCGAAACCGAATTTGGAGTCGTCCTGACCGGTGCGGACGAACTCGTGGGTGTGGACCTCCACCCCCGGGGTGATCCGGGCCAGCACCTTCGGCGGGCCCGACGGTCGGCCGTCCCGGGATCCCGGCACCAGCCGCTCCAGACGGTCGATCTCGTCGAACGAGTCGACGACGATCCGGCCGACGCCCACCGACAGCCCAGCGGCCAGCTCCTCCTCCGACTTGTTGCTCCCGTGCAGCACCAACCGGTCGGGCGGGACTCCGGCGACGAGTGCGACATGGAGCTCACCGCCGGTCGAGACGTCGAGGCACATGCCCTCCTCGTGGGCCAGCCTGGCCATGGCCACACACAAGAAGGCCTTGGTGGCGTAGGCCACCCCGTCACCCCACGCCTCGACGGCTTCGCGACAGCGCGAGCGGAGATGGGCCTCGTCGTAGACGAACAATGGTGTGCCGAGGCGGTGGGCCAGGTCGGTGAGGTCGACGCCGCCGACGGACAGGTGGCCGTCCTTGCCGACGGAGGAGGTCATCGGGAGGAGTCCGGGGGAGACCGGATCGGTCGGCGCGCCCGTGGGAGTCGGATCGCGCGGCGGTGGGCCCTCGACGCGGGCCGGGTCGGTCACATCGTCTCCGGCGCCGACACGCCCAACAGCCCGAGTCCGATCGCCAGGCCGATGCGCGTGGCCTCCACCAGCCAGAGACGGGCCTGCGCCAGTGCCGGGTCGACGTCGTCGGCCAGGATCGGGCAGTCGTGGTAGAAGCCGTGGAAGCAGCCGGCCAACCGGCGGACCCACGTGGTGACCTTGGTCGGCGCCCGATCGACGGCGGCGTCGGCGACCACCTCGGGCAGCTCCTCGAGGCAACGGATGAGCTCGAGCTCGCGTTCGTGGGTGAGGAGGGACAGGTCGACCGTGTCGAGCGGGGCCCGGACCACCCCTCGCTCGCGCGCCTTGCGACCGACGCCGCCGATGCGGGCGCTGGCCATCTGGACGTAGTACACCGGATTCTCGACGGACTGCTCCCGCACCGAGGCGAGGTCGAAGGTGGTGGCCTGGTCGAGCGAGCTCATCAGGCTGAGGATGCGGGTGGCGTCGGGCCCGATGTCGGCGACGAGCGACTCGAGCGAGATGGCGTTGCCGGCACGCTTGCCCATCTTCACCGCCTCGCCGTTGTCGACCAGGGACACCATCTGGCCGAGCTTCACCTCGAGACGACCCGGCGCCACACCCAACGCCTCCACCCCCGCCTTCAAGCTGGCCACCTGGCCGTGGTGGTCGGCACCGAACACGTCGATCACGCGGTCGAACCCCCGCACGAGGAACTTGTCGCGGTGATAGGCAAGATCACCGGCCAGATAGGTGGCGTCCCCGTTGGACTTGCGCAACACCCGGTCGCGGGAGTCGCCCAGCTCGGTGGCCCGGAACCAGATGGCCGCGTCCTGCTCGAACACCAACCCCTTTTCGGCCAGCAGCGCGATCGTCTCGTCGACGGCACCGCTCTCCTCGATGGAGGCCTGGCTGTACCACTCGTCGAAGACGATCCCGACGGAGCCGAGCGTGGACTTGATGTCGTCGAGTATCCGGTCGGCCGCCCAGCGGCCGGCCGGCGTCACCTCGTCGGGCCCGTCGTACCGGGAGGCCAGGTCCCCCAGGTACTCACCCTGGTAGCCGCCCTCGGGCACGCCAGCACCGCGGCGCAGGGCCAGCAGGCTCATCCCCAGTGTCCGTATCTGTCCACCGGTGTCGTTGACGTAGTACTCGCGGCTCACGTCGTACCCGGCACGGGCCAGGACCCGCGCCAGCGCATCGCCATAGCTTCCCCACCAGCCGTTGCCCACATGGATGGGACCGGTGGGGTTGGCGGAGATGAACTCCACCTGCACCCGCTCCCCCTGGCCGACGTCCGGCCTCGCGTACCCGTCCTCGCCGGCCGTGAGCAGGTCCGCCAACGAGTCGTAGAGCCATCCGTCGTCGAGGCGGAGGTTGACGAACCCGGGGCCGGCGATCTCCACCGAGGTGACGTGGGGCGGCAGCGAGGCCTCGAGCTCCGCCACCAGAGACGCGGCGAGGTCGCGCTGCTCGACGCCGGCCCGCTTGGCCACCACCAGCGCCACGTTGGTCGACCAGTCCCCGTGCTCCCGCCTGGCCGGTCGCTCGAGGTGGACCGCCTCGGGCGCGACGTCGACGGCCAGGCCGTCCCTTGCGGTGACGACCGAGAGGGCGCGGCACACCGCTTCGGCAAGGAGGTTGCGGGTAGACATATTGCAGCGAGGATACGCCGTCGGCGGAGGTGGCCCGGTCGGACAGGGGTGCGGTCCCGGCCGGCCGCACTACAGTTGAAGCTCCGGCACGGGTACGAGCAGTCCGAGCGACCGCCGTCTCCTTCCCACGCCCTCGTAGCTCAGCGGATAGAGCATCGGCCTCCGGAGCCGTGTGCGCAGGTTCGAGTCCTGCCGGGGGCACTGCCGGGGGCGCCATGCCGAGGGCACTGCTGCTGCCGGGAGCACTGCTGCTGCCGGGAGCACTGTGTGATGGGACAGAGCAGAGTGAGGACACACTCCTTCCCCCGATGGCCCCTATCGCCTGGAGGCACCTCTCCAGAGCGACACGCCGTGGCCGTCCTCGACCGAGACGATCTGTTGAAACGGCTCGAAGGCCGGCGGACCGAGATTGTCTGCGTAGAGCGTGCCATCCGGGCCCAGGGCGAAGAAGTCCGTGAAGACGAAGGTGTCGATACCGGAGACGACGTTGACGGCAAGGGTGCTCACGAGTTGATCCCCCTCCACCTCCAGGATGTCCTGGCCGTCGTCGACCTCGATGTCACCGTCAGCTCCCCGTTGGACGATGGCCGTGGTGCCCCCGCTCCGCCGGGCGTAACCCAGATAGGTCGCCACTCCATCCCGTGCGATCTTGAAGACCGACCATCCGTCGAAGAGTGACGATGCATAGACGTTGCCTTCACTGTCGATAGCAATCGAGCCGAAGCTGTCGAGCGCACCGGGCATCTGGACCTGCCCAGGGGGGAGGACTGCCGGCACCGAGTCGAGCTGTCCGGTACTCGTGAGCCGGAACAGCCGTGACGTTCCGAGGTGCGAGGTGGCGATGTAGAGCTCACCGGTGGGGCTGAACGCTATGGAGCCAACCGGACCCAGCGGCGCCGACAGAGCTCGTGTGCCGTCCGACACCGAGCCGAAGCGACCGTCTCCGGCGACCGTCCGGATCGTCCCCATCCGA
>CAZNLF010000055.1:0-13807 GCA_964573595.1 uncultured Acidimicrobiaceae bacterium
GAGCGCCGGGATGTGGCCCCGGAGGTCGCGGGTTCGAGCCCCGTCGGTCACCCTCACGCCGCCGGGACGCGTGCACCGTGCCCACGTCACCGATGGCTAGGTTTGCAGTACGGGCGCCTCTAGCTCAACGGCAGAGCAACGGACTCTTAATCCGCAGGTTCCCGGTTCGAATCCGGGGGGGCGCACCAGTTCAGAGGACTGCGACACCTCGTTGCCGCAGAGGGACCCGTTGACCCACTCGTGGTCCTCCACAGCGGCAACCAACCAGCGCAGCAACCACGGGTCGCCGCCGCCGAGCCACTAGTGCAGTGCACGGGACCTGGGTAGCCCAGTAGTCCTTCTCCAAGGTGTCGGCACGGATCCCTCATTGCTCGGCGGCGACGGTCAACGTCGGCCCAGCGTCAGCCCGATCCCTCCAGTTGCTCACGAGGCGGGACGAAGGGCCGGAATGGCATCCATCGCTTGGACTCGAGTCCCAGCATGCACACCCGGTGGGATCAATCCGGCGTCCTCGCCCCTTCCCGCGGCGACGAGCAGGCCCCGCAGTCGCTCACGGACCCGAGCGGCTTCGGTCTCGGCGGCGCCAGCGACCCTGTGGGGCCGAATGATCGATCCGAACAAAGGGGCGAGGCGTCTGGTCCTCCGTTCCTCCAACTCCCGTTGGCAATTCCCGCTAACTTGAGCATATACTTTGAGCAGTCGATCAATTAGGAGAGCGATGGCCAAGTCGGGTGCTCCAAGCAATGTGATGGTGGGAGGTGGTGCTCGATCGGCCGAAACCCGTCGGCTCCTCATCGAAGCCGCCGTCGACGTGCTCAAGTCGGACGGCTACGCAGGGGCCAGCGCTCGCGTCATTGCCGAGCGTGCGGGGTCCAACCAGGGCCTGATCTTCTACCACTTCGGCTCCGTGGCCAATCTGTTGCTGGCGGCCCTCGATTCAGTCAGTGCTGCCCGCATGAAGCAGTACGGATCATCGGTTGCCACCGTTGGTTCGGCGACCGACCTGGTCGATAGCGCCACGGACATCTTCCGTTCGGACCTCGACGCCGGCTACATCACCGTCCTGGTCGAGATGATCGCCGGCTCATCGTCCACCCCCGGCCTGGGCGCCGAAGTCGCCGCCCGGATCGGACCGTGGAAGGAGTTTGCCCAGTCCGCTATCGAGAGTTCGCTGGGGGACTCGCCGCTCGGCCAGGTGCTCCCGTCCAAGGATGTGGCCTATGCCATCGTCGCGCTGTACCTGGGTCTCGAGATGCTCAGCCATCTTGACGGGGACCGCGAACCGGCGCTGGCGCTGTTCGCCCACGCCAAGCAGCTCGCCGGACTCTTCGAAGCAATGACCGGATCTTCGTCCAACAAGGAGACGTGATGACCGACACTCTGGCCACAACACAACATGCTGCCGCACCGCAGGACCGCGGAATGGACGTGGTGACCGGCGCGTTCAGCTACTCCGGAGGGGCGATTGCCAGCGCGCTGATCAAGACCGGCCGCCGCGTGCGTACCATGACCGGTCATCCGAATCGGGCGGACGCCGACACCTCCATCGAGGTTCGCCCACTCGACTTCGACGATCAACTGGGTCTGGTCGAATCGCTGGAGGGAGCGACCACCCTCTACAACACGTACTGGGTTCGGTTTGCCAGGAGCCGGATCGACCACGAACTGGCGGTCGCCAACTCCCGGGCCCTCTTCCAAGCGGCCAGGCGGGCCGGCGTCCAGAGGGTCGTCCACGTGAGCATCACCCATCCCAGCATCGAGTCCCCGCTCCCCTACTTCCGTGGCAAGGCTCTGGTGGAGCGGGCCCTGGCCGAATCCGGTGTCTCCTTCGCTGTGCTCCGACCAGCCATCCTCTTCGGCGGTGATGGCGTGTTGCTCAACAACATCGCGTGGTTGCTCCGCCACCTCCCCGTCTTCGCGGTCGGCGGCCGGGGCGACTATCGCATCAGGGGCATCCATATCGACGACCTCGCCGAGCTGGCTCTCGTCAAGGGCTCAGAGCGGCACGACAGCGTCACCGACGCGGTCGGACCCGAGCGGCCCACTTTTCTGGAACTGGTCGGCCAGATCCGCGAGGCCGTCGGAAGTCGGGCACGGATCGTTCGGATCCCGGGAGCAGCAGTCCCAATGCTGTCCTCCCTTCTGGGCCTCGCGCTCCACGATGTGCTGCTCACCAAGGACGAGTACGCAGCCATGTCCGCCGGCCTTGCCGACACCGAGGGCCCCGCCACGGGCGGTACTCGTGTCACCGCGTGGTTGAGCGAACACGCTGCGGACCTGGGTCTCACCTACGCCAATGAGATCCAACGCCACTTCACAGGAGGCGAAATTTGGTCCAACGATAAGCCCTGTTCAGAGGCACTCCAGTCGTATCGATAACCCTCCAGACCGGCCATTGGACCCGCTCTTGACGCAGTCCGCAGGTTCCGGTTCGAATCCGGGGGGCGCACCAGTTCAGAGGGCATTTTGGCCGTCGAACGGAGGGAGACTCCGGAGCGGGCCCACCGTGCTCCTCGGTCTCGTTGTCGCCAGGCGCGCCGGGTTGTCGGACACCTCTTCGTCCGGCCACGGGACGACCGATCGACGAGCTGGTATAAAGGATCGCTTGGCACCCAGGGGATCGAGGTGCGGACTGTGGTGTTCCATCCATCCAGCGCTCGTACGGCGAGAACGACCCGGCGGCTTCCACGCCGACAGCCGGCGCCCGCGTACGGCCATCATCGCTGATGAGTTCCTCGCTGAGAATCCACAAGTGCCGCCGCGTCCGCACTCGGGACACGCCACGCCAACTGGCCGTGGTCGCCATCTGCTGCCTGGCGGTCACGACACTGGCGGTCGGTGCCGCGGCCAGAGCTGACGGCGCGCCAGATCACCATCACCGCATCGGTCGGACATCAGGCCACGTGAAGGCATTCCCCAGGACATCCGCTACCGCCACGGTGACGACGACGAGGGAGGTCGTGGGAATGGCGAACTTCCAAGTGGGTTACGACTACACGCAGAACGAGCATCTGTCTGCCGGCGCCGGAGGATCGGCCCCGGCGGTCGCCTCGGCCAAGAAGCTGCTGGCATCGCTGGATGCGTTCCAGAACGTGGCGCTGATGGGATGGGGGGCGGACGATCCGGAACCATCACCCGGCCACTACGACTGGAGCTCACTCGACAGCCGAATCGAGGTCATGGGGGCCACTACCTCGGAGAGCCAGAGGATGATCACCCTCTGCACCGCGCCCGGTTGGATGAAGGTGGGCGGTGCGAGCCAGGAGTGGAACATGGACGCCGCGGTGGCTCCTGCACACTTCCAGGATTTCGCCGCGCTCGCCGCGGAGGTGGCGGAGCGCTACGACGGCACCCACAAGGGTGTCGACGGTCAGATCCTGCCCCGGGTCGACTACTTCGACGTCTGGAACGAGCTGAAGGGCTTTTGGAGTACGGCCGAGAACACCTGGGACTATCAGGACTACACCGAGATGTACAACGACGTCTACCGGGCCATCATGGCGGTCCGGCCCGATGCCCGCATCGGGGGACCCTACGCACCGGTGGGTGCCGGCACCGCCTCGAGCACCGCAGACCCCTCCTCGATTCGTGGCGGCTACGGAGTGGTCGACCAGCGGGCGCTCAACGCCGTGAGCTACTGGTTGCAGCACAAGGTGGGCGCCCAATTCGTGAGCTTCGCCGGTGGCCCGGCGGCGACCGACGAGAACGGCTTCGCCTCGGGCCAGTATTTCGTCGCTGTGACCGATTGGCTGCGGGGGCTCGACGACCAGACGTACCCAGGGGCGACGACCTTGCCGATCCTGTGGGCGGAGTTCTACCCGGGCATCGACTCGACAGCGGGGGATGCCACGGGACAGGCATCCGTCGCCATCGATGTGAGCAACATCGTCCAGGCCGGATCGGCCGGGGTGGGCTACCTGTTGTTGTGGGAGATGGAGGGAAGTGCGAGCGGAGGAAGTCCCACCACCGGTGAGGGCGTCTGGACCGATACCGCCGAGACGGCAGGGGGTAGGCCGACTGCGCTGTTCACCGCCCTCGACGAGCTGCACAAAGCCTTCCCACCCGGGACGGCCGAATATGGGGCAACGGTCACGGGCCCGGTCTCCGTCCTGGCCGGCCGGCATCACGTACTGCTCGTGAGCCACTCGCCCGATGCCCTCGACGTCGACGTGAACCACCTGCGGGTGCGCATGGATCCGTACGCGGTCACGGTGGTGACGACGAGGACATAGGGCCGCCGTTCGGCATCATCCGCTGGGCAGGACGGTCAGCCGGCGGACCCGCACGTGGTCCTCGGACCCGAGTGTCCGTGTCCGTGTCCGTGTCCGGGCACTAGCCGTGGACGACCCTCCACCACAACGACGGGGCCGGAGGTTGGTGGGCCAACTGCAACGGCACAGCCTCTAACTGCTCGCCCAACGCCCACAGGGCGCTGCCGACCAACTTGGTGGCGGTCCGGTCGACGGACGCGGGCAACGGCTCGGTCGCACCGACCACGTGTTGTCCCGGCCAACCCACCAGCCATGCCGTGTGTGCGGCGATCACCGGCACCTGCTGGCGCGCTCCTCCTGAGCTCGTCGAGGCCGTCACCACGACGCTGCCGCGGGTCACCAGGGTCACCGGCACGACCGCCGCCTCGGATGCGTGCAGCAGCCCTTCGACCACCGGACCGGTGTAGAGGAGTGGGTACTGAGCCTCGAGCCAGAGGCTCGGGCCGGATGTGGACGTGGAGGTCGAGGAGGCGGCTCCCGCCGTTGCCGTCTCCGCGGCCTGAGGTGCGGGAGGACCGGTAGGGGCACCCGGGGCTTGGACGTGCTGCCCGAGTGCCGATGCCAGCACCAACACCGACCGTCCCTCGATCGTCCGGTAGCCGGCCAACACCATGCACCCGGAAGCCTGGGACGTGTAGCCGGATTTGACGCCGACGATCCCGTTCGAGCCGATCTCGGTCACGATGTTGTGGGCCGTCCCGACCAGAGGAAGCGTGACGGTCGGCATGGCCGCCACCGCGGCGAAGGCCGGGATGGCCATGCCCGCCGCGGCTATGCGCAGACTGTCTGCGGCCGTCGAGACCGACTGTGGAGCGAATCCACTGGGGTCCACGTAGTGGGTAGCGGTGGCGCCGAGAGACGCGGCGAGGGAGTTCATCTTGGCCACGAACGCGGCCTCCGAGCCCGAGTCCCACACCGCGAGGCTGTAGGCGATGTCGTTGGCGGACTGGTTCAGGAGTGCCTCGACCATCTGCAGTTCGGTGAGCTGCTCCCCCGCCTGGATGGGGATGTTCGACTCGTCGTTCTGGAGGTCGTAGTCGTACTGCCCGACGTCGTCCGCCGTCACGGCGATCGACGGTCCGCTGGCCCCCGGCGCCATCGGGTGGTCGCGCAGGATCACCACCGCAGTGGTCATCTTGGTCAGCGATGCGACCGGCACCGGCGATTCCGGCCCGGACTGCTGTGCGTAGCCCAGTGAGGGGATGGCGATCGCCGCTTGACCGATGGACGGCCATGGCAGAGCCGGCTGGGCGCCGGGCACCACGTTCGAAGTCTGGAGAGCATGGGTGAGGACCGGCCTGGCCAATGGCCGGGTGGCGCGCTGGACGGCCACGCCGGCACCCGCCAGGAGCACCACCACGAGCACCGACGCCAACGACCACTTGATGATCCGCCGGTTGCGTCGCCTCCTGGCCCGTTGTGGCCGCTCGCCACCACCCGTCGCGACCGGCGCGGGGTCGGCCCTCGGAGCTGGCGCGTCGAGCGAGGGAACGGCGATCGGCCCGAACCCCCGTTCGGCCGAACCGTCGGCTGGCGACGCGACGGCTGGCGACGCGCTGTCGTCGGACCCGCTGTGGAGGAGCGCCGCGCCGACCGGTGCCACGTCGACCACCAGCGTCGTCGTACCCCCCGGGCCCCCGAACGGAGACGGCGGCAGACCCTGGTCGCCCGACGCCTGACCGGGATCTTCGTTCTGGAGGTGGTTCAGCGGTACTCCCGTTCCTTGGCCCCGACAGGATCCGAACCCACAAAAGCCTAGACGCGGCCTCGGCGCGCACGGGGGACATCGGTCCACCACCGATGGTGCACCGCCGGAGAGGGCAGAGACCACCGCGAGTCGGCTCGCGTCCGACGCCCGGACATCGCACCCGGCTGCAGTCGGCCCGATCCCGTGACCGAGCCTCCCCGGCTCGAGGCGGGCGCCGGGGACGAATCGTTGGAACTACCGTTGGTCCGATAGGGACCAACCTCGACTTGTCGACGATCCGGCTGTGCGCGAACACCCCGACGGCTCCCGGTACCGGCGATGCTGGTGCAACCGGGCGGGCGACATCGGGCGTCGGTACCACGGACGTCCGACCCGGCAGAGGCACTGAGTCGGTGCCGGAGGAGGCTCCGCGCTGGTTCGGCAAGAAGCAGGGCGGACTGGGCTTCGGGCCGCTCACCTGGCAGGGCCGGGCGGCGACCTTCCTCTACGTGTTCCTGCTCGTCGTCGCGGCCTTCACGTACTCCCAGTTGGCCCTGACGGTGTTCGTCGTGGCCTTCTACACCGTCGCCTTCGGACTCATCGTCGCGTTCAAGTCCGACCTCATGAAGGATCACTGGCCGCCCGGGTCCTGACGGGTCCCGTGCAGCCGGCGGTTGCCGACAGTCCACCGGTCCGGTCGATGCGGGCGGCGGTAGGCTCGGTCGTCGTGGCGCAGGCACAAGGTGTTCTGAGCGAGGACGCGACCTTCGAGTCAACCACTCCGCGCCGGACGGGCCGACGATTCCGCTTGGCGTTCTGGGCGTCGCCGGTGGACCAGCCCCGGTGGGCGCGGCCGGCTCTCCTCGTCGTCGCCGCCGTTGCCGCCTTCCTGTACTCGTGGCGGGCCGGCCCCTACCTCGAGGTGTACTACGCCGCCGCGGTGCGAAGCATGTCGATGAGCTGGCACAACTTCTTCTTCGGTGCCTTCGATCCGGCGGGCACCGTGACCCTGGACAAACTGCCGGGGGCATTCTGGGTGCAGGCGCTGTCGGTCCGCGCCTTCGGCGTCCACACGTGGGCCATCGTCCTACCCCAGGTGGTCGAGGGCGTTCTGTCGGTACTCGTCCTCTACCGGATCGTCCGTCGGACCTGCGGACCCGGCCCCGGGCTCCTCGCCGCCGGTGTCCTTGCCGTCTCTCCGTCGACGGTGGCGCTCAACCGGGGCAACATCTCCGACACCCTCATGGTCCTGCTCCTCCTGCTGGCCGCCGACTCGGCGGTCGCCGCCGTGACCGCCGGCCGCTGGTCGAGCGCCCTCCTCGCCGGCTTCTGGGTGGGGCTCGCCTTCCAAGCCAAGATGATCGAGGCGTGGATCGTCCTGCCCGCCCTGTGGCTCTTCTACGTGGTGGCCGCGGCCGGGGACTGGCGGCACCGGCTCGTGCCCGTCGGGGCGATGACGCTCATGGCCGGCGCGGTCTCGCTGAGCTGGATGGCGGTGGTCACGCTGACCCCGTCCTCTTCGAGGCCCTATGTGGACGGGAGCAATGACAACTCCGTGTTCCATCAGGTATTCGTCTACAACGGTGTCGGCCGCGTCGACCAGGCGACACCGAACCAGCTCCTCAGCCGGTCCATCGGGTTGCGCATCCCTCCCCCACCCCCGCCGGCGTGGGATCGGCTGCTCAAAGGCTCTCTGGGGCTGGACACGGGATGGCTGCTGCCGGCCTCCCTCGTCTCGCTGGCCGCCGGCCTCGTCGTCACCCGCAGGAGACCGAGGGGGGACCTGACGAGGGCCGGGCTGATCCTGTGGGGTACCTGGCTGGTCGCACTGGCCGGGAGCTTCAGCGTGAGCTCGAGCATCAACTCGTACTACGTCGCCGCCCTCTCGCCGGCGATCGCCGGCCTGATCGCCGTGGGCTCGCTGCTGGTGTGGCGCGGGCGGCACTCCACGACGGCACGGGTGCTCACGGGGGCGTCGCTCGTCGTGTCGCTCGCCTACGCGGCGTGGCTGCTGCCGGCGACGGGGACCGGTCGGCCCGGCTGGCTGGAGACCGCCATGCTCGCACTCGGCGCCATCGCAGCCGTCCTCGTTGTTGCGACGGCGATGCGACCGTCGTCGTGGCGCGTCGCCGCCGGGGGCCTGGCGGCGACCCTGGCGGCGATCATCCTGGTGCCGGTGGTGGCGTCCGCCTCGATGGCCGCGAACGGCCTGGGCCCGTTCGACACGCCGTTCCAACCGGTCGCGGTGACGGCGGCGGTCCGGGCGTTCTTCGGCGTGGCGGCCACCACGTCGACGCTGCTCCCCACATTGGAGAACGCCCGGCGGGGGGCGCCGTTCCTCATGGCGACCGAGACGTCCGCCCTGGCCGCACCGTTCATCTTCGAGAGCGGGCAGGAGGTCCTCCCGATCGGCGGTTTCACCGGGACGATTCCGGAGCCGTCGCTCCCGACTCTCGAGGCATTGGTCCGTGACGGTGCGTTCCATCTGGTGCTGCAGTCGCCATCGACCAGCGATCCCCGCCTCACCTGGATCGCCCGGCACTGCCTCCCGCTCCCCCAACCGACCGGGGTGAACGTTCCCGCCCGGAACCGGTACTCCATCTATTACTGCCTGCGCAGCTCGTGAGGTTCAGGCCGACCCTTCGCCGGTGACGACCGTACCCGACCAGCGGGCGATCAGCAGGGCGATGTCGTCGGCCACCGGGTCGGGGGGCACGAGCGCCCGGAGGACCGCCGAGGCCAACTCCTCGGCGTCCCCTCCACCGTGCTCGTCCAAGGTCTGCGCCAGGCTTCGCAGGAGCAAGGGGGCACCCATCCGCCCCTCGTCGATGAGACCGTCGGTGTACAGCACGAGCGTCGAGCCCCGTTCCAGCTCGAAACGGGCGACCCGGTAGCGGCCCGAGCCGATGCCGAGTGGGGGGCCGGGTGCGATCTGGAACGGAGCGGTCGGTCTCCCGTCACCGGAGCACACCGGTGGCGGATGGCCGGCCGACGAGGCCCTGACGGCACCGCTCCGGCAGTCGAGGATGATCAATGCGGCGGTCACGAGGCGCTCGATCGGCTGCTCGGCCACGAAGCGGTCGAGCATGAACAGGATCGCCCCGGGATCATCGGCGAGCAGGAGATACGCACGAATGGCGCTACGCACCTGGCCCATGAGCGTCGCCGCGGTCATGTCATGACCCTCGACGTCGCCGATGACCAGCGCGACGCGGTCGTCGGCGAGCACGACCACGTCGTAGAAGTCCCCGCCCACCTGGGCTCCTCGGTCACCCGTCACATAGCGGGCGGCGATGGAGACTCCGGGCAACCGGTCCGGGAGCGAGGGAAGGAGGCTGGCCTGCAGTCGCTGCGCGATCGCCGCCTGCACGTCGAAGTCACGGGCCCGCTGGATCACCACCGCCACGTGGTCGGCCAGATCCTCGATCAAGACGAGGTCACCCCGGCCCAGCTGTCGACCGGAGCCGGCGGTGACCACCGTGAGTGCCCCGATGGTCTCGCCGGCGACGAGCAGCGGTACCGAGACATAGGAGTCGAAGCCCAGTCTGCGGGTCAGCTCGAAGTGATCGTCGCCCTCGGTCGTCGCCCTCATGAAGTCCTCGCCCATGTTCCCCGACCACTGGGACCTCCCCGAGCTGACCGCCATGGCCGCGGGGTGCGGGCCGGCGATGTCCGGTGTGTACCGACTGAGCTCGTCGGTGAGCGGCTGCTGGGCCGGGTCGGCGTGCCGCGCCACCATGCGACGCAGCGACCCGTCCTGGCCCACGACGTCGATGAGGCAGATGTCGCCGAACATGGGCACCGCCAACTCGGCCAGCTTCCGGACCGCCTCGTGGAAGTCGTTGGCGCCGGCCAGTGCCAGGTTGGCGAGGAGGAGGAACTCCTGGTGCTTCTGGGAGCGCTCGAGCCGGGCGAGCAGCTCGTTCCGCTGGACCTCGAGGTCGAGTCGCTCGATCAGCTCGCCCAGTCGTGAGCACACCTCGGCCACGGCGTCGAGAAGCGGACCGTCCGGACGCCTCGACGCCCTGGTGAACAGCTCGATGACCCCGATCAACCGTTCCTTGGTCCGGATCGGGAAGACGAAGCCGCTGCGCATGCCGTCCGAGACGATTGCGTCATGGCGTCTGAGGTTCGGTGCGGCCGTCAGATCCGCGTGCCACATCGGCTCGTTCGAGCTGACCACCAGTCCGGCCAGTCCCTGCCCGGCCCTCACGGTCATGCCGGTCGAGGCCGCCGTCAGGGCCTCACAGTCCAGCTCGCCCGGGTGCCACACGTGCTCACATCGGAGCAGCTCGGAGTCCTCCTCCCACTGCCACGCGGTGGCGAAGTCGAAGTCGAGACTCAGCGCCAGGATGGACAGCAGCTGGGGGACGATCTCCTCGGCGGTGCCCGACGCCCCGGCGAGGAAGGTGAGCAGGTCGTCGGCCACCCGCTGATACCGGTCGATGTCGATCCTGAGGCTGACGTCCCACAGGGCGGCGACGACCATGCGAGAACCCTCATCGGGCACCACGAGGAAGGTCCCCACGTCCACCGGGAGCTCGGAGCCGTCCTGGCAGAGCATCATGATGCGGCTCGGGGCAGGGCTCCGCGGCGGCGGGTCGGTGGCCATCCACTGCAGGAAGAGGGTCAGCGAGCTCTCGCGGAAGCGCTCGGGGAGCAAATCGACCAACGGGACACCGAAGAGGTCCCCGACCTTCCAACCGAGCAGCTGCTCCACGGCCCGGTTGGCGTAGAGGATGTGGCCGCGGTCCTCGACGATCAGGAGGGCGTCGACGAGGCTGTCGACCAGCCGGGGCGAAAAGCTCGTGGACTCCTCTGGCAGTTCCCGTTGCCCACCTACCTGCCGTTCTGGACTACCCAACTCCGACCCCTGACTACCGTTGACTACCCAATTCCGAGTGACTGCCCGGACCCGACCACCTGCCTGCACCCGCCACCTGTCTCCACCCCACTAACGGAGGACCTCGTCCGCCAACCAGGCCGCCGTCCGATGGTACGACGAGCCCGCCAGCTCCGCGCTGCGCCGGAAATCGAAGGGTCCCGGTGCGGCCGGCATCGACGTGGGGACCAGGTGGACTCGGCTCCCGGTTGCGAGGGCGTTCTGCTCCGCCTCGGCCGATTGCCTCTGCCCGGCGCGGGCTGTCACCAACGAGACCGAGTTCATCGCCGCGGCCACCGCACCCCTCGGAGGCCTGTTGCGGGGAGCGGTGGCGGTGGTGATGGCGAAGACGTCGTCCGCTCCGAGCATCTGGGCTTCGATGATGGGGTGGTTGGCGGCCAGACTGCCGTCGACCAGCCAGCGACTGTCGACGCGGACGGGGGGCAGCAATCCGGGGATCGCCGAGCTCGCCACCAGAGGGCATCCTCGATCCGGCCCCGGGTCAGGAGGACTCCCTCTCCGGTGACCGCATCCGTGGCGGTCACCGCCAGCGGCGTCGTGGCCTCCTCGATCCGATCGATGGGGACCCACTGGTCGATCAGCCGGCGCAGCTGCTGATCGGAGACGAGGTGGTCGCTGAGGCCGACCAGGCCCGCCAGAGCCTGCAGCGGATTGAGCCGTACCGCCTGGCGACGAGCCAACGCCGTCCAGGCGGCCACGAGTTCACGTGCGCCGGCCGGACCGGGTCGGGTCGAAAGGAAGGCCGCGTTGAGGGCGCCGACCGACGTACCGACCAGGAGGTCCGGCTCGATCCCGCGCTCGAGGAGGGCGACCGCGCTCCCGGCCTGCATGGGGCCCAGGTTCCCTCCCCCCGAGAACGCGAAGGCGATGGTCACGCGGGGCCACCGGGATCCCCGACGGCACGGCAACCCGGCGCGCCGAGGCCTGGTCCCGGCCCGGAGAAGCGATCGACATTCATCCCGACGCGCCCATGTGGTTGCTGATCCCGCTCCGGAAGTCGAGCGGCCGCCTGCCTTTCCGAGCGGCCACGGATAACCCGAGGTTAGCGCCGCGTACCGCGCCGCCAAAGTGGCCGGACCAGGGATATCGCCGGTAGTTCTCACCGGGGTTACGGTGGCGGCGTGGAGGATGACCCGGCGCTCGAGTTGGCCCGTTCCTTCAGCGAGGTCGCCAGTGCGCTCTGGGAGAAGGCCGAACCGGGCTCCGTCCTCGATCGCATCGTCCGTCTCTGCGTGGCGACCATTCCCGCCTGCGAGCACGCGGGCATCACGGTCGTCGACGGAGGGCACATCACGTCACCCGCTTCCAGCGACGAGATCCATTACATCGTCGACGCCATCCAAGCCGAGACGGGCGAAGGACCGTGCGTCGACGCGATCAGGGAACACGAGACCTTCTACACGGGTCGGCTCGCCTCCGACGACCGGTGGCCTCGTTTCTCCCGGCGGGCGAACGCAGCGACCGGCATCGAGAGCATCCTCTCCCTCCGCCTCTTCGTGAAGGAGGAGACCTTGGGCGCCCTCAACCTGTACTCCTCCCGGCCCGACTCCTTCGATACCCGTGACACCGGGATCGCCGCTGTCTTCGCCACCCACGCCTCGGTCGCCTGGTCGGCATCGCAGACGATGATCGACCTGCAGACCGGCCTCGACACCCGGCAGTTGATCGGCGAGGCCACCGGGATCCTGATGGCTCGTGAGCACCTGACCTCGCCCGAGGCGTTCGACATACTCCGCCGGGCATCGCAGCGCCTCAACGTCAAGCTTCGAGACATCGCACTCGACGTCGTCAAGCCGCCCGGCGGCACGGGGCAGCATCCGGATCCCCGACCGGGGACCACCGCCACTCCGGGCCGGGGGGGTCCAGCACCGGAAGGCGGCGAGGGTTGTCACTGACCTGCTCCCGGGCACCCGGCACCCGGGGGACAGACAGCCCGGAGGGGCATCTATTGTCATAATCCCTGTCAACTGTTACCTTCGCCGCATGGACTTCGGAACCATCGACTTCTCGTACGCCGAGGAACTGGCCTCCAGGCCGCCAGAAGAGGACGGCCCGATCTGGATGGTCAATTTCATGCGCTACAAGCAGACCGCCGACTACGGGGACGGTGCGGCCGGCGCGGGTGAGCAGATCTCCGGCCGTGAGGCCGACGACCGGTATGCGCCGACCGAGGTGTTGGCGGCGATCGGGGCGGACGTGGCCTACTTCGGCGACGTCGTCGGACCAGACGGTGGCCCTGACCCGGACTGGCACCGGATGGGGATCGTCCGGTACCCGACCCGCCGGTCGTTCATCGACATGCAGGCCCGCCCCGACTTCATGGAGAAGCGGGTCCACAAGGATGCCGGCATGGAGTTCACGATCATCATGTGCTGCATCCCGACCGGCCCCCCGAAGGGCGACGAGGGCGGCACAGGGATCATGAGGTTCGTGGCCTACCCGGCCGGCCACTCCCCTGCCGCATCACCGTCGGAGGGGGCGGCCTTCGCCGTCGAGGGGACCGTCATCGGGGACGACAGGAGGTGGGATCGTCTCGACATCACCTGGTCGGACGGCGACGCCGTCGTGCCCGAGGGTGCGATCGTCGTGAGGTCGGTCCCATTCATCGATCGCATCCGGCCTCTCATCTCCGACCAGCTGAGTGGTTGACCGGGCGGCAGATCGAAGCCGCGCCGAGGTTCCGCGCCACCGCACCCGGGTCGCCGGCGTGCCGGTGACCGTCGTGGGAGGCGACGATGGAAAGGCCGGGCTGCCGGTCCTGCCCTGGCGCCTCACCCGTCACCGACCCGGACGCCACCGTCACCCCAACGCCGGTGATCACCGGGTTCGCGTCCCTCGGCGGGAGGATCACCCGCCGGACTTCGAATACTCCGGCAAGGTCGCCCCCGGATTGAGAGGCGGAGCCAGGGGTATGGGACGGTCATGGACCCGGTGCACGGATCTTTG
>CAZNLF010000056.1:0-8548 GCA_964573595.1 uncultured Acidimicrobiaceae bacterium
TCAGCCGGGGCGGGCTCATGTTCATGCTGATCATCTGGCTCCAGGGGATCTGGCTCCCCCTGCACGGCTACGACTTCAGCGTTACGCCGCTGTGGGCCGGCATCGCCATGCTGCCCCTGACCTTGGGGTTCCTGATCGCCGGCCCGGTCTCCGGCGTGCTGTCGGACCGCTACGGCGCCCGCCCCTTCGCCACCGGCGGCATGCTGGGCGCCGCCGTCTGCTTCGGGCTCCTCGAGTTCCTGCCGGTCGACTTCCCCTACTGGGCATTCGCGGTGCTGTTGCTCTTCACCGGCCTGACCATGGCCGCCTTCGGCTCGCCCAACCGCGCCGGAGTGATGAACAGCCTCCCACCCCAGCACCGCGGGGCCGGTTCCGGAATGAACACGACGTTCCAGAACTCGGCCCAGGTCCTGTCCATCGGGATCTTCTTCACGCTGATGATCGTCGGGCTGATGGCGACGCTCCCCCAGAACCTCCTGCACGGTCTGGTCTCCCACGGTGTGCCGACGGGTGTGGCCGAGCGTGTCGCCCATCTGTCGCCGGTGTCGACGTTGTTCGCCGCCTTCTTGGGGTACGACCCGGTCCAGCATCTGATCGGGGCCCATGCCCTGAGCCAACTGCCCGTGGCCCAGCAGCACGCGCTGACCGGCCGCAGCTTCTTCCCGGGGCTGATCAGCGCCCCGTTCCAGGCCGGCCTCCATGCCGCGCTCGACTTCGCCATCGTGGCCAGCCTGTTGGCGGCAGGCGCCTCGTGGCTGCGGGGCGGGCGGTACGTGTACTCCGAGGCGGGCGACAGCACCCGGCCGGCCACCGGCGACGGTGGCGAGGCACCGGCCTCGTCCGTCGCCGTCACTGGGACTCGGGGCGGCGACGGCCCGGTGCCGTCACCACCACCGGTGTCGGTGGCGATGGTCGACGTCACCACGCCGGGCGCGACGGGAGGCGGGTCGTCATGACCGCCACCCGCAACGCCGGAACGCAGTCGGCCCCGTTGGTGTTCCGCATCGGTGAGGTCGCCAAGCTGACCGGGCTGACCACCCGCACGCTCCGCTACTGGGAGGAGCAGGGCCTGATCCGCCCGAGTGGCTACCGGGGCAGGGGGGAGCGTCTTTATTCCTCGACGGACATGGCCAGGGTCACCCGCATCAAGGACCTCCAGGAGCTGCTGGGGTTCTCACTGGCCGAGGTCAGGGTGGTGCTCGACACCGAGGACATCGAGACACTCGACCGGCTCCGCTCCGAGTTCCGCTGGGGCGACTCGTCGCCCGACGAGCGCCGGCAGTTGCTCGACGACGCCATCGAGGCCAACGACAAATTGCTGGCGAGGTTGGACGTCACCTTGTCCCGCATCGGTGCCTTCCGGGACGAGCGGGCGGCCAAGGCGGTCCGATTGCGCGAGGTGCGCAACGGCATCGAGGTGTGACCGGCCGGTCCCGGGGGTGCCGCAGCACGGGTAGAGCCGTCGAGATGGATCCGGATGCGGCCCGTTCGTCGGCCGGGCCCAGGCGCCGGACGCTCGGGTCCGCATCACCCGGACTGACCGGATCGGAACCTGCGGCTCCGGCACGGAACTGAACCGGCACGGAACTGAACGACCGCCACCCTTCCAAGTGGCCCGGGCGCGGCGTTCCTACGGCAGAGGCGGCATCTGTCCAGGTGGAGGGGGTACCTGGCCGGGCGCCTGACCCTGGGGGGGATACGGGGGAGGAGCGGCCGGGGGGGGCGCCTGACCGGGCGGGGGATAGCCGGGCTGCTGGGGATAGCCGGGCTGCGGGGGCGGGTACCCGCCGGTCGCCGGGTACTGGTTGCCGTAGCCGCCTCCGGCGTTGCCGGCCAAGGCGGCGGGGCCGGCGGGGCCGGCGGGGCCGTGGTACTGGCTCTTCCCGAGCCACAGGATGTACCAGAAGATGACCGAGAGGAGCACCAGGCCCACGGTGAACCCGGCTCCGTGCCCGAAGCTCTTGGACACGTCGTGGAGCACGATGATCGACACGACCAACAGGGCCAGGCTGCCCACGAAGGGAACGAAGACCAGCAGGAGGAACCAGGCCCACGTCGCCGGACGACCCGCCACCCTCAGCAGCACGATGAAGTTGTAGATCGGAACGAACGCAGCCCATGCCGGCTCACCCTGGGGTGCCGCCTTCTGGTACGAGCCGTAGACGCCCAGGGCGAAGATGAAGTACAGAGCGATGTACACGACGACCAGGATGCCTGCCCCTGCGCCGGAACTCGATGCCAACAACAGGTGTCCCATGGTCTCCCCCTAGGGATTGAGCGGCCGGACGTGTGCGCTACTGCCCATTTGATAGCACTTCGTCGTCGCCGATGCGGTGATGCGACGATCTGCTTCGACCGGTCGGCGGGGGGAGCAGCGACCGCGGCGCCCCGACCTGGTGGCGGGAGGCGACGCCCCCACCGTGCGAACCTGGTCACACCCCGTGAGTAGGGTCGGTCGCGATGATGCACCTCTACTCGGCGGACTCGGCCGGGCCCCTCAGCCAGAAGCTCGCAGAGGTGCTCTCGGAGTCGCCCGCCGACCCCTTCACGCCCGAGTGGCTGGCGGTGCCCTCGGACGGGATGCGTCGGTGGGTGACGCTCGAGCTGGCCCGCCACCTCGGAGCCTCGGCCCCCGGTGCCGGTGACGGGATAACCGCCAACTTCGTCCGGGCCTACCCGGGCACGCTGCGGAACGCGGTCCTGGCCATCGACCGCGACGAGGACCAGCCGGATCCGTGGAGCATCGACCGCATGGTCTGGTCCGTTCTCGACGACCTGGTGAACCCAGGATCTCGGACCGGGCTCCCGGGCGGGGTGGTGCCGCAAGCCGGCCCGTCGCTGTATGCCAGGGCTCGACGGATCGCCGACCTCTTCGACCGCTATCACCTCCACCGGCCGCACATGGTGAGGCAGTGGAGCCGGGGTAGGTTCGTCGACGGCGGTGGCCGGCCGATCGCCGGCCACGCGCTCTGGCAGGCGCAACTGTGGAGCGGGGTCCGGGCCCGGATTGGCGAGCCGAGCCCGCCCGAGCGACTGCCGGCGCTGCTCCGGCGGCTGCACGACGGGGAGGACCTGCTCGACCTCCCGCCGCGCCTCGTCTTCTTCGGGTTCACCCTCCTGCCGGCCGGAGAGTTCCTGGCGGTGGCGCGTGCCGCCGCCGCCTCCCGCCACGTGCACCTATTCCTCCTCGAACCGACCCACCTGGACCCGGACGCACTGCTCCGCTCCAGCCCGACCCCCGCCGAGGGCGCCACCCGGCTGCGCTCCAACGACAACACCGCCGGCCTCGTCGAACAGCCGCTGCTCCGCAGCTGGGGGCGGCTCCACCGCGAGACGGCGTTGCAACTCGCCGACTTACGGTCGGAGGGGGTCCCCGTCCAACGGGTGGAAGAGCCGGGCCCCACCGGGCGGGCGCCCTCGCTCCTCGGCCGGCTCCAGCAGGACATCCGGCGAAACGCTGCGCCCGAGGCCATGGTGGTCGGTGACCCCGTCGACGATTCGGTGCAGTTCCATTCGTGCTTCGGGACGACCCGCCAGGTCGAGGTCCTGCGTGACGCCCTGCTCCACCTGCTCGCCGACCCGGATTCGGACCTGACCGAGGACGACATCGTCGTGCTGTGCCCGGCTCTCGACAGGTTCGCTCCACTGATCGAGGCGGTGTTCGGTCGGACGGCGGATTCGACGGCACCGCCCGCCGCGACCGAGGGTGAGTCGTCAGACCGCCACGGGGCGCCCGCCCTCCGGTACCGCGTCGCCGACCGCTCGATCAGGAGCGTCAATCCGGTGCTGAGCGCCGCGTCCTCCCTGCTCCAACTGGTCGCCGGGAGGTTCGACGTGAGCTCGGTCCTCGAGTTCCTGGCACTGGGCCCCGTCCGGCAGCGCTTCGGGTTCGACGACGACGCGCTCGGGGTCATCGCCGAGTGGATGGATGCCACCAACGTGCGGTGGGGTCTCGACCCCTCTCAACGTCAGCGGGAGGGCCTCCCGGACTCGGTGGTCTCCAACACATGGGATGCGGCAATGAGCCGTCTCCTCGTCGGCTCGGCGGTGTTCGATGAGGAGCTTCGGCTGGCTGTCGGTGAAGTGGCCCCCTACGGGGTGGAGGGGGGCGACGTGGAGACGGCCGGACGCCTGGCCGAGGCCATCGGCTGCCTGACGGAGCTGGCCGAGGAGGCGTCGGTGGCCCGGCCGGTGGCGGAATGGGTCCGCCTGCTCCGACGGACCTGCACGGAGCTGTTCTCCGCCCGGCGGGACATGGCCTGGCAGGTCGAGGCGCTGGGGCGGGTCCTTGCCGAGGTGGACGAGTCAGCCACGATCGGTGGGGCGCCGTCGAGCGTGGATCTCGAGTTCGACGACGTCAGGAAGCTGCTCGACGAGCGCCTCGACGACAAGGTCGGCCGGGCCGACTTCTTCCGGGGTGGGATCACCGTCACGTCGATGACCCCGCTCCGCTGGGTGCCGTTCCGGGTGGTCTGCCTGCTCGGCATGGACCAGGCCGCATTCGGCGTCGAGGGGTCGGCGGGTGACGACCTCTCGACGTTGTTCCCCCAGATCGGCGATCGGGACCCCAGGGGCGAGGCTCGCGAGACCCTGCTCGAGGCGGTCCTCGCCGCTCAGGACCATCTGGTCGTGGTGCGTGAGGGTCGGGACGTCCGGACCAATCAGGTCGTACCCCAGGCCGTGGTCACCGCCGAGCTGTACGAGTCGGTGCTCTCGTCGGTGATTGCCGGTGACCGACCCCGCGTGGCGGCCCGACTCGAGGTCGACCATCCCCGGCATCCCTTCGACGAGCGATGCTTCGAACCGGGCGGCCTGGTCGAGGGGACCGTCTGGGGATTCGACCGCGACGATCTGGACGGGGCGCTGGCCCGGAGGCGGCAGAGTCCACGGAGGCCTCCGCTCCTCGACGGCCCCCTCGATCCGGTGGAGTCCGGGGTCATCGAGCTGTCCGACCTCCACCGGTTCCTCAGGAACCCGACGGCGGCGTTCTTCAGCGAGCGGCTCGGCGTGCGGCTGCCCAGGCCGGAGGACGAGGCCCCCACCGTGTTGCCGGTGGACATCGGGGGGTTGGAGGGGTGGGGCATCGGCACGAGGCTCCTCGACGCCCGGCTCGACGGGTTCACCTTCGGGCAGTGGCTGAACTACGAGCGCCAGCTCGGGACGCTGCCGCCTCCCCCACTGGGCGGGGACCGGATCCGAGCCCTCGAACGGTCGGTCGAGGCGCTGCTCGACGCGGCCCGGCGCTCAGGCCTGGTCCTGGGATCCCCCAAGCCGTTCCCCGTCGACGCGCTGCTCCCGGACGGCACCCGGGTGGTGGGTTCGGTCTCCCTCCGACTGGCCCGACCGACACCCGGCCCAGCCCAGCTCTACTACTCGAGGGCCAAGTCGTCCCACCGGGTCGCGGCCTGGCTCGACCTCATGGCCCTCGCAGCCACCGACGCCACGGTGGCGTGGAGGTCGCTCGCGGTGAGCCGGCCGGACAAGAACGGTGGGGACGTAGAGGTCGCCGATCTCGTCCCTGCGCCTGGCATCGCCGGCGATCGCCAGCGTGCAGCCGAGGTGTTGGCCGTCGCCGTCGACTGTTACCGGCGGGGCATGACCGAGCCGATCCCCCTCTTCCCCAACTTCTCCTACCGCCTCTACCGCGGGCAGGCCGGTCCCGGCCGTTGGCGTGGATACAGCTTCCCCGAGGACGGCGACCATCCGGCGGTGAGGCTGGCCTTCGGCGATAGCGACTACGACGCGATCACCCACCTCGATCCTCGCCCGACCGACCCTCCCGGACCGAAAGGCCGGGCGTTGCGGTTCGCCATGCACCTCTTCCGGACCATCGACCGCTCGACCGCCCGTGGACCGGGCGCGGGTGCCGTCCGGGTCCCAGCCGGAAGCACCGACCCCGAATGAGCTCGGCGTCAGACGTCCCGTTCGACGTCGCCGAGCCCGTCCCTCCCGGGAAGCTCGCCATCCAGGCGAGTGCAGGAACCGGAAAGACGTTCGCGCTGGCCGCGCTGGCCACCCGGTTCATCGCCGAGGAACGGGCCACCGCCGCCGAACTGTTGATCGTCACGTTCACCCGGGCGGCAACCGACGAGCTGCGGACCAAGGTCAGGGATCGGCTCGTCGCCGCGCTCGACCACCTCTCCGCCGAGCCCGGTGCGACCGACGACGAGCTCCTCGCCTACCTGGACCGCCGCCGGTCCGCCGAACAGCTCGAGCGACTGAAGCGGGCCGTCACCGAATTCGACACCGCCACGGTCACCACCATCCACGGATTCGCAAAGCAGGTGCTCGGCGCGCTCGGCGTGTCGGCCGGGACCGACCCCGACGCGTCGCTCGACGTGGACTCGTCCAAACTCATCAGGGCGTCATGCGCCGATGTCCTCGTCGGTGCCGCCGTGGACGGATGCCCCGTCGAGCTGCTCCCGTCACTGGAGGTCCTCGACCGGGCCGCCACGCTGGCCGACGGGCAGCCCGATCTCGACCTCGTGCCGGCCAGGGGCCAACCCGGCGCCACCGAGGCCGAGCAGCTCTTGTGCGAGCTGGTCGGACGGGCCGTGGATCTGGTCGCCCGGCGCCGCCTCCGGAGCGGGGTCCTCAGTTTCGACGATGTGCTCACCCAGCTGCGGGACGCGCTGCGCGGCCCCGGCGCGCAGGGCGCGATCGAAGCCCTCCGGGGCCGGTTCTCCGTGGTGCTCATCGACGAGTTCCAGGACACCGATCCGATCCAGTGGGAGATCTTCTCGACCCTCTTCGACGCGGCGGACGCCGATACGTCGCTCGTGCTGGTCGGGGACCCCAAGCAGGCGATCTACGGGTTCCGCGGTGCGGACGTGCACACGTACTTGGAGGCGGTGGGGGAGGGCTCGTCGACCGAGCGGAGGTCGCTGCTCACCAACTGGAGGTCGGACGACTCGGTGCTGAAGTCCCTCGGGGTCCTGTTGGACGGCGCCACCTTCGGAAGCGTGGACATCCCCTTCGTGCCGGTCCACCCGGCCGGGGGCAACTGCGGGCGGCACCTGCAGGACAGCGACGGAAAGGCGCTCCCCGCGCTCTCGCTGCGGCTGGCCACCGGTGAGGGCATCGCCCGGCACAAGAAGCAGAACCAACTCGTGCTCACCGGCCCCGCCGAGCAGGCCATCTACGCGGACCTGGTGGACACCGTCCGAACTCTGCTCGACCGGGGACAGCTACCCGAGGGGCCCGGCGGCGTGGGCCACCGACCGGTCCGCCCACCGGACATCGCGGTCCTGGTCGGCAGGCACGCCGAAGCGGCAGACATCCAGTCGGCACTGGTAGCCCAGGGTGTCCCGGCCGTCGTGGCCAGGGGCGGCAGCGTGTTGGAGTCGCCGGCCGCCGAACAGATGCGGTGGCTGCTCCATGCCCTGGCCCGTCCCGCCGATCCCCGCCGGGTGCGGACATACGCGCTCTCGTGGTTCGCCGGGCGGAGCGCGGCCGAGGTCGCGTCCCTGCCGGAGGCGGACTTGGTCGCCATGCAGGAGCAGCTCAGCCAGTGGTCGGAGATGCTGGCCGCCCACTCGGTGGCGGACTCCTTCGCCCGGATCTGGTCGGAGGGAGGTGTCGCACAACGGGTGCTCGGCGGCCCCGACGGGGATCGCAACATGACGGACCTCGATCACCTCGTCGAGCTCTTCCAGGCGACCAACCCCAGCGGCCGGAGCGGGGTGGCGGCCCTCCTCTCGGTCCTCGACACCCAGCCCGAACAGGAGGACGACACCGAGATCGACGGCGATGTCGCCGCTCGCCGGATCGCGTCGGAGGCCGATTCGGTACAGATCATGACGGTCTGGGCGGCCAAGGGCCTCGAGTTCCCGGTGGTGTGCCTCCCCACGCTGTGGCACCCGCCCCCCAAGGAGCCCGCCGTGGTCTACGTGGATCCTCGGACAGGACGGCGGACCTTCGACGTGGCCTCCGGGAAGGACTGGCCTGACGAGGAGGGCGCAGCGAGGCGAGCGGCGATCGCGGAGTCGCAGGCATCGGGCGAGCGGCTCCGCCTCCTCTACGTCGCGCTGACCCGCGCCCAGCATCAATCGATCGTGTGGTGGGCGCAGGCGGACAGGAGCGCGCAGACGGCACTGGCTCGTGTCCTGTTCGGTCGTGACCAGTCGGTGGTCGATCCGGGCCCGTCCGCATCGGCGACAGTGTCGATTCCGGCGGACAAGGATGCCGCGGCCCACTTCGATCCGTTCGTCGCGGCGTCCGACCACACCTGGGATGTCCGGGTGGTCGATGAGCCGGAGGCCGTGACCGACCTGTGGCGGGGTCCTTCGGCCGTGGGCCCACGGCCCGACCTCAGCGTCGCCACGCTCTCCAGGACTCCTGACCGGTCGCGGCGGAGGTGGTCCTTCTCGGCCATCACCGACGGGTCGGCGACCGGAACCTTCGACCCTCTGGACCCGTCGATGTCCGACAGCGGAGCCGGCGACGAGCAGGAGACCGCTGACGGCCCTGGCGTCGGGACGGAGGGTTCGCCGCTCGGTCCCCTGGCTCCCGTGTCCGACACGGTCGGCACGCAGACTCCTGCCGCCGA
>CAZNLF010000056.1:8648-13805 GCA_964573595.1 uncultured Acidimicrobiaceae bacterium
TCCCGACGACGAGTGGCACAGCCCGCTTGCCGATCTCCCGGCCGGGACGGCCTTCGGTACCTTGGTCCACTCGGTGCTCGAGGAGGTGGACTTCAGCGATCCACGCCTGCCCGAACAGCTCGAGCACGCCATCGACGACCAGCTCCGGTGGCGATCACTGGATCTCACCCCGACGATCCCGGTCGGCGCATCGGCCGAGCTCGGCCGGGGCAGGCTGGTCGAGGGACTCCGGGCGGCGATCGCCTCACCCCTCGGGTCGTTGTGCGGAGGCGCCCGCCTGGCGGACATCGGACTCGAGGACCGGCTCACCGAGGTGTCATTCGACCTCCGACTGGCCGGCAACGGATCGCCCCCCACCGTGCGTGGGATCGGCGTGCTCGTCGCGTCCCGTCTCCATGCCTCCGACCCGTTGGCCGGGTGGGCGATTGCTCTGGCCGACGGTGCCCTCGACGTGACCTTGGCCGGCCATCTGACCGGATCGATCGACCTGGTCATGAGGATCAGGGACGGAGCCCGGGGGCATCGGTTCGTGGTGGCCGACTACAAGACAAACGCGCTGCACCCACGCGGTGTCCCGGCGCGTCGCCGCGACTACGACGACGCCCGGCTGGCCGACGCCATGGTCGAGCACCAGTACCCGCTGCAGGCGCTGCTCTACTCGGTCGCGCTCCACCGCTACCTGCGCTGGCGCCAAGTCGACTATCGCCCGGACGACCATCTCGGCGGGATCGCCTATCTCTTCCTCCGGGGGATGGCCGGAGCCGATTCCGGCCCGTTGTCGGGTACGGGCGATGGGACGGTCGGTGTCTTCGAGTGGGCGCTCCCACCGGGTCTGGTGGTCGCGCTCAGCGACATGCTGGACGGGCGCCCGCAGGGGAATGCCCCGTCATGACGACGGTCAGCGTCTCCGGCGCCACCGATCAGCTGGTGGCCATCCCCCGCGGGGTGGAGATGCTCGCCCCCTTCGTCGAGGCGGGGGTGTTCGGCTCGTACGAGGTGCAGTTCGCCGCCTCCGTGCTCCGTCTGCAGCCCGGTCTCGGTGGCGAGGAGGTCCTGGCCCTGGCGCTGGCGGCGCGCGCCCCCCGGTTCGGCCATGTGTACGCCCGGCTCGACGACGTGAAGGTGCGCCCGGAGGAGCTGGACGGTGACGTGTCGGCGGCCCTCCCGTGGCCGTCGGGGGACGCGTGGGCCGCAGCCGTCTCCGCCTCTTCGCTCGTGGCCGGCGCGGACACGGTGGCACAGGGCCCCGCCCGGCCGCTGGTGTGGGATGGTAACCGCCTCTACCTCCAGCGCTACTGGCACTACGAAGTGGCCATCGCCGACGATCTCCGTCGACGCTGCGCTCCCTCTTCGCCGGAAGGAACCGCCTCGATCCCCGGTCTCGATCGCGCCACGACGGATGCCGCTCTCGACGCCCTGTTCGGCCGGGACGGCGGGCCGCCCGACCTCCAGCGGCTGGCGGCTCGACGGGGTCTGGCGCCCGGGGTCTCGATCATCGCCGGAGGCCCGGGGACCGGCAAGACCTACACGGTCGCCCGGCTCCTGGCGGCCGCCCACATGGTCGCCGACGCAGACGGTCGCGACCTGAAGGTGGCCCTCGCCGCCCCCACCGGGAAGGCCGCGGCACGCATGGGTGATGCGGTGAGGGAAGCCGCACTCGGCCTCGGCCTCGACCGCCTGACCGGGAGTGCCGTGGTGGACGGGAGTGCGGTGGTGGACAAGCTGGTCGCCACCGACCCGACGACCATGCACGCGCTCTTGGGGTGGGACGACAGGACGCACTTCCGGCACTGCCGGAAGGACCCGCTGCCCCACGACCTGGTGATCATCGACGAGACCTCCATGGTCTCGCTCCCACTGATGGCCAAGCTGCTCGACGCCGTGCGGCCCCAGTCCAGTGTGGTGCTGGTCGGAGACCCGTTCCAACTGGCGAGCATCGAGGCGGGCACGGTGATGAGCGACCTGGTCGGGCCGGCCGGGGATCCCGGGGGGCTCGACGACGCCGGGGATCCCGAAGGGCACGACGACTCCGAAGGGCCTGGCGACCCCGCCGGGCCAGGGGGGCACGACGACCCCGGGGAGCCCGGAACCACGGGCAGTGCCGACGGACCCGTCGGTCCGGCGCTGGCCGGTCGGGTGACCGTCCTGCGGGCGATGCGGAGGTTCGAGGGCGACTCCGGCATCGCCGCCCTGGCCGAGGCGGTCCGGGTCGGCGACGGCGACCGTGCCCTGTCTCTGTTGGGGGAGGGGCGCGAGGACCTCAAATGGATCGCACCGGACGACCCCACCGGGTTGGAGGCGCTGGCCGGTGAGATCGTCGCCGTCGGGGTCGAACAGGTCCGGGCGGCGCAGCGGGGTGACGCGTCGCAGGCCATGGAGAGCGCCGGGCGCATCAAGGTGCTCGCCGGTACCAGGCGGGGGCCCCTCGGAGTGTACGACTGGACGGCCCGTCTGGAACGTGACGTGGCCGACCGGGTGGGCGGGTTCCATCCTGATCGCCGTTGGCACGTCGGTCGACCGGTCATGGTCACCCAGAACGACCGGGCGAACCGGGTGTTCAACGGGGACACGGGTGTCGTGGTGCACCGCGACGACGGCATGGCGGTCGCTCTCGCTTCGCTGGAGGGCGACCGCCTGCTCGCCCCTTCACGGCTCGACCGGGTCGAGACCTGGTGGGCCATGACGATCCACAAGAGCCAGGGTTCGGAGTTCCCTCACGCTGTGGTGTCGCTGCCCGACTCGCGATCCCAGGTCCTCAGCCGCGAGCTCCTCTACACCGCGGTGACCAGGGCGCGCGACAGGCTGACGATCGTCGGCAGCGCGGAGTCGCTGGAGCGAGCCGTCTCCCACCCCGTGGCCCGGGCCTCGGGGCTCCGGGACCGACTCTGGCCGGGATGAACCGGACCGGTCCGGCCTGACCGACGGGTCCGGTCGAGCCGGGTCTGACCGACGGGTCCGGCCGGGTCCGGGCCGCGGGCCGGGCCGGCCAGGGCCCCGCTGAGCCCGCCCGTCCCCGTCCGGCCCCCGCTGAGCCCGCCCGTCCCCGTCCGGCCCCTTGTCACTAACCTTGGCCAATGGACGAACACTCATCTGCCCTCGAAGTCGCCGCGGCGATCCGCGCCCGGGACGTCAGCCCTCTGGAAGTGCTCGACGCAACCCTGGAACGCGTTGATGCCCGCAACCCGTCGCTGAACGCGGTCATCTGGCGCAATGACGACGAGGCCAGGGCCGAGGCCAGGGCGCTGGGTGAGAGGATCGCCTACGGTGCCGACGACCTGGCGCCGTTCGCCGGCGTTCCCCTCCCGATCAAGGACCTGCTGTCGGTAGCCGGCCAACCGGTGACCTACGGGTCACCCGGTGCATCGGATCTGCCCGAGGCCACCAGCGCGCCCGTTGCCGACGCCCTCGTCCGGGCCGGCTTCATCCTGACCGGCAGGACCAACACGCCGGAGTTCGGCTCGGTCACGGTGACGGAGAACAGCCGGTACGGGGCGACCCGCAACCCGTGGGACGTCGACCACACCCCGGGTGGGTCGAGCGGTGGTGCCGCCGCCGTCGTCGCCTCGGGGATGTTCCCCGTGGCCCACGCCAGCGACGGGGGAGGCTCCATCCGCATACCGGCGTCGTGCTGCGGACTGGTCGGGCTCAAGCCGAGTCGGGGCCGGGTGGCCGCCACCGTGCCGGGATGGCAGGGCCTGTCGACCAACGGAGCGCTCACCCGCACCGTGGCGGACGCCGCCACCGTGCTCGACGTGATCAGCGCCCCCGACCCCCATGCCTGGTGGAACGCGCCCGTGCCGGTCAGGGCGTTCAGCGAGGAGGTCGGGGCCGATCCTGGCCAGCTCCGGTTCGCCCTGTGCACGGTGTCGGCGCTGGGCCTGCCGGTCGGGGAGGGTCCGATCGCCGCCGTCGAGCACGCCGGCCGCCTGCTCGAGGCACTCGGCCACAAGGTGACGGTGTTGGGGGCCGACGTCATGGACCCGGCGGCCCTCGGCCCGTTCCTCCATGTCATGAGTGCCGGTCTGGGCGACGTCGACGGCATCGACTGGGACAAGGTAGAGCCGCACAATCGGGCTGCGTATGCCGCGGCCGAGTCGGTGGACAGCCTCACCCTCAGCCGCTCGATCGGCGACCTGCACCGCTTCACCCGCACGGTCCTGTCCCACTTCGACGACGAGTTCGACGTGCTGGTCACGCCGACCATGAGCGTGGAACCGCCCAGGGTGGGCCTGCTCGGGGAGGTGCACGCCTCGGCGGGCGAAGGTATGCCTCCCATCGAGATCGTGGCCATGGCCGCCTTCACCGCCCTCTACAACATCACCGGTCAGCCGGCACTCAGCCTCCCGCTGTACGTGGCCCCGTCGGGACTGCCCGTCGGGGTGCAGTTCATCGCCGGGCCCTGGCGTGAGGACCGGTTGGTCCGGATCGCCGCCCAGCTCGAGGAGGCCGACCCGTGGGCCGGGCGGTATCCCACCTTCGCCTGAGTGCGGTCAGTGCGTGGGGCGCCGTGCCGTGGGCGCCGTGCCGTGGGCGTCGTGCCGGGGGCGTCGTGGGGTGGGGAAGGGACCCGGCTCCCACCGATGGTCCCCGGGTTGAGTAACTTCGGAGGTCGAACCAAGGAGGGCGCATGACGACCATCGACGAGACCGTCCACCAGCACAAGTTCATCCTCGACGAGAGCGAGATGCCCACGGCCTGGTACAACATCGTGCCCGACCTGCCGTCGCCACCGCCACCGGCGCTCCACCCCGGCACGCTGCAGCCCGCCGGCCCGGATGACTTCGCCCCGCTGTTCCCGATGGACCTGATCCTCCAGGAGGTGAGCACTGAGCGGTTCATCGACATCCCCGGCGCCGTGCTCGACGTCTACCGCCAGTGGAGGCCGTCCCCTCTGTTCCGTGCCCACCGCCTCGAGCGCCTCCTCGATACCCCGGCTCGGATCTACTACAAGTACGAGGGCGTCTCGCCGGCCGGGTCGCACAAGCCCAACACCGCAGTCCCCCAGGCCTATTACAACGCCAAGGCGGGCGTGAGGCGCCTCACCACTGAGACCGGGGCGGGACAGTGGGGCACCGCCCTTGCCTACGCCTGCGCGATCTACGGACTCGAGTGCGAGATCTGGCAGGTGGGCGCCTCCTTCGACCAGAAGCCCTACCG
>CAZNLF010000057.1:0-1258 GCA_964573595.1 uncultured Acidimicrobiaceae bacterium
ACACCCGACGGACACGCGGTGCGACCATGGTGCTCCACGACATCAGTGCCGAGCGCCTCGGGGTGGCCCGTCGCTTCGCCGACCGGGCCAACGAGCGCAACGGCAACCCCATCACCATCGAGGCGACCACCGACCCCGCCGAGGCCATCTCCGGTGCCGACTTCTGCCTGACCAGCGCCGAGGTCGGGCGCTGGCCCCACTGGATCGAGGACTACGAGATCCCCTGCCGGCACGGGTCCACGCAGATCACCGGCGAGAACGGAGGGCCGGGCGCGGTCTTCCACTCCCTCCGCTCGATCAGGACCATGCTGGGCATCTGCGACGACATCCGGCGCTACTGCCCGGACACCTTCCTGATCAACCTGACCAACCCGCTCAGCAGGGTGACCCTGGCCATCAACACGGCCACCCCGATCCGGAACGTCAGCCTCTGCCACGAGTTCGCCGGGGGGATGGCCCGGATCGCCGGCCTCCTCCGCATCCCCAAGGCCAAGATCACCGCCGAGGCGACGGGCATCAACCACTTCACCTTCTTCACCGACATCCGCCGGTCCGACACCGGCGAGGACCTGTACCCGCGGTTGCGGAGGCTGTGGCAACGGCGGTACTTCGACTATCCGCCGCCGGTCACCGCCGCCGCACGCCAGCTGATGAAGGTGCCCTGGGTCCAGCTGGCCGTGGAGCAGATGTACTCGCCGCTCGTCTCCCACATGTTCCGGGAGTACGGCCTACTCCCCTGCTCGGTCGACAGCCACATCGGCGAGTACGTGCCATTCGCCCGCGAGGTCGCCGGATGGCATCCGGTGCCGGTGTACTTCCACGAAGGGGTCGGCACCCGCATGGAGCGGCTGGTGACCCGGTACGGGAACGGTGAGTCCCACGTCCCCATGCACCGGGCCGGCCGGTCGGCCGAGGAGGTCTTCCCGATCATCGGGGCCATGTGGACCGACCGACCCCGGGACCTCAATGCGGTCAACGTGCCCAACCGGGGATACATCCCCAACCTCCCCGACGGGGCCATCGTCGAGGTCCCGGCCACGGTGGACGCCGGGGGCGTCGGCCCGTTGGTCATGGCGCCGGTCGTCGAGCCCCTGGCCGAGTTCATGAAGACGCAGATCGAGCTGCAGGACCTGGTGGTGAAGGCGGCCCTGACCGGCGACCCGGCCCCGGCGTTCGAGGCGCTCCGCCGGGATCCCCTGTCACCCCCCGACGAGGCCTCCTGTCGGAAGATCTTCGACGAGCTCATGGTCCTGCAGGC
>CAZNLF010000057.1:1358-11578 GCA_964573595.1 uncultured Acidimicrobiaceae bacterium
AGACGAGCAGCCCGTCGACCGCCTCGCGAAGGAGGTCCCCCAGCTGGTCGGACGGCACGTCGGCGAATACGTCACCGGCGAGCACCAGACCTCCCATGACGGCCCCGAAGGCGCAGGCCATGCGCACGCGCTCGCGGAGCGGGATGTCGGGGTCGCCCAGGACCTCGCGGAAGCGCATCTCGAGGTCGTCGTGCTCGGCGTCGTGGCGGTCGCGGTGCAGCTCCTCGAGGGCGGCCCGGTTGCGCTCGTGGAAGACGAACAGGGCCCGGTGCTCCAGCATCTGGTCGATGAGCCCGTCGAGGAGTGCCGCCCACGCCTCCGGCGACGGCTCGGACTCGATGGAGGCCAGAGCGCCCCGGCCGAACTCGTGGAGGCGGAGGTGGAGTGCGAGGAGGATGTCCTCCTTGCTGGCGAAGTGGTAGTAGATGGCCGCCTTCGAGAAGCCGAGACGCTCGGCGATCTGGCGCAGCGACGTCTTGTCGTAGCCCTGGGTCGTGAACAGCTCGAGGGCGATGTCGAGGATGCGCTCGCGGGTGCCGCCCTCCACCGCCGGCGTGGTCTCGGGCCCGTCATCGCTGATGGGCCCGCCATCGGTCGGGGGAGCTGCCGTCTGGCTCATGCCATCATTCTACCGGCATTCTACTTGACAGCCGGTAAGTTGACCCTTACCATCCGGCAAGTAAACAAACTCCCGATGCCGGAGCGGTGGTGGCCCGATGGCCGACGACATGATGATCCGGGCCGAGGGCCTCACCAAGCACTACGGCACCACCGTCGCGCTCGCCGGGATCGACCTCGGCGTCCCCCGGGGTTCCATCCTCGGCGTGCTGGGGCCGAACGGCGCCGGCAAGACCACCGCCGTCCGGATCCTCACCACCCTGGCCGTACCCGACGACGGACGGGCGTGGGTGGCCGGCCACGATGTGGTCACCGAGGCGGCCGAGGTGCGGCGGAACATCGGCGTCGCCGCCCAGGACGCCACACTGGACGAGTCCCTCACCGGGCGGCAGAACCTGGTGATGATCGGTGAGTTGAGCGGACTGCGGCGGTCGGCGGCCCGCGGGCGGGCCGTCGAGCTGCTCGAGCACTTCGAGCTGTCCGACGCCGCCGACCGGATCCTGAAGGGGTACTCGGGGGGGATGCGCCGCCGGTTGGACCTGGCCGCCAGCGTGGTGACCCGCCCGCCGGTGCTGTTCCTGGACGAGCCCACGACCGGGCTCGATCCGACCAGCCGCCTGCGCATGTGGGACGTCATCCGCCAACTGGTCGCCGACGGCACCACCCTGCTGCTCACCACCCAGTACCTCGACGAGGCCGACATCCTGGCCGACCGCATCGTCGTCGTCGATCACGGCCGGGTCATCGCCGAGGGGACGTCGGACGACCTGAAGCGGTCGACCGGTGGGGCGCGGCTCACGGTGACCCTGTCGACCCCCGACCCGGCCGCGGTGACGGCACTGGCCGGCCTGGTCGAAGGGCACGTCCATGTGAGCGAGGACGGCCGCAGGCTCCAGGGTGCGGTCCGCGAGGGCTCCGGGCTCGGCACTGAGGTGGTCCGGGCCCTCGACCGGGCCGGTATCAGCGTGGACGACGTGGCCGTGGTCCAGCCCTCCCTCGACGACGTGTTCTTCGAGCTCACCGGCCGTCCCTCCTCGACCGAAGTGCCGGACCCCGCCATCGAGGGGGAGGTGGTGCCGGTATGACCGTCGTCGCCGAGCGCCCGGCACGCGCGACAGTGGCCCCGCGCCCGGTCGGGCTGGCGACCCGGTGGCACAACGTCGCCGTGCTCACCCGACGGAACCTGGTGCACATCCGCCGCGAGCCGGAGCAGCTCTCGGACGTCACCGTCCAACCGGTGCTGTTCACCGTCTTGTTCATCTACATCTTCGGTGCCGGCATCGCCATCCCCGGTGGGAGCTACAAGGACTTCGCACTGGCCGGGCTGCTGACCCTCAACCTCACCACCTCGTCCATGGGCACGGCGGTCGGGCTCAGCACCGACCTGGCCACCGGCGTGATCGAACGGTTCCGGACCCTGCCCATGTGGCGGGCGGCCGTGCTCGTCGGCCGGTCGATGGCCGATCTGCTGTCGGCGGCACTGTGCGTCGTCATCGTCATGCTCACCGGTCTCGTCATCGGCTGGCGTGCCGATGCGTCGCCCGCCTCCGTGGTGGCGGGGATGGCGGTGGCACTGCTCTTCAGCTACGCGCTCTCGTGGGGGTGCGCCTGCCTGGGCCTCGTCTCGAAGAGCCCCGAGTCGGCGCAGGGCATCGGCCTGATCATCCTCTTCCCGTTGGCCTTCGTGTCCAACGCGATGGTGCCGACCCAAGGGATGCCGGCCTGGCTCCGGGTGGTCGCCGACTGGAACCCGGTCAGTGCGGTGACCGCCGCCTGCCGCGTCCTGTTCGGGAACCCGAATCCCTCGGGGACCATCCACGCCTGGCCCATGCAGCACCCGGTGGAGGCCGCCCTCGGATGGTCGGTGCTCCTGCTCGTGGTCTTCGCCCCCTTGGCCGCCCACCTCTTCCGGAGGCGCACCACCGAGTAGCGCCGGGCGGCCCGACCCGGTGCAACGGTGTTCCCGTGCCGTAGCATGATCGCCGTGCCGTCCGACCAGATGACCGCCGCCGTCTACGTCGGGGACGGTCTCATCGAGGTCGGGCAGGTCCCGGTGCCCGAGCCGAAGCACGGCGAGCTGCTGATCGAGGTGTCGGCGTGCGGCATCTGCGGCTCCGACCTCCACCTGGTCCTCGACCGCTACGCCCGACCGGGGGCGATCCTCGGCCACGAGTGGTCGGGGGTTGTCGCCTCGGCCGACTCGGCGGCCGACGATTGGACCGTCGGCGAGCGGGTGGTGTTCTCGCCGACGCCGGGCTGCGGCTCGTGCCGTCCGTGCCGCCGCGGCCGGCCGTCGGTCTGCCTCGGACACCAGCAGTCCGACATGCGTGAGATGCGGGGCGCCTTCGCCGAGTACCTGACGGTCTCGTCGGCCAACGCGCTGCGCATACCCGGGACGCTCGACGATCGTGGGGCGGCCCTCGCCGAGCCCACGGCCATCGCCCTCCATGCCGTCGAGCTGGCCGATGTGAGGACCGACGACCGGGTCCTGATCACCGGGGCCGGGCCGGTCGGCCTGCTCATCGCCGCGGTCCTGGCCGCCCGGGGGGTGGCCGACGTCACGGTGAGCGAGCCGGTCGAGTCGCGCCGACGCCGAGCCCTGGCCGTGGGCGCCGCCGTGGCCGTCGAGCCCGAAAACCTCGACCAACCGGCGGTAGGGGTCACCGTGCCCGGTGCCTACGCGGTGGCCTTCGAGTGCTCCGGCCGCGCCGACGCCGCCGCGCAGGCCCTCGGCCAGCTGGACCGGGCCGGGACGCTGGTGTTCGTGGGGACGGGCGCCACCCCGGTGCCGGTGAACCACAACCGGATGATCGTCCTCGAGCTGGAGGCGATCGGCACCTTCAACTACAGCGCCGACGGCTTCGCCCCGGCGCTGGCCCTGCTCGCCGGCGGCGAGCTCCCGATCGACCTGCTCGTCGAGGAGGACGACGTGCCCCTGGGCGACGTCATGGAGACCATGCGACGGCTGTCCCGGGGCGAGATCACCGCCAAGGTGCTGGTGAACCCGGGGGTGAGATGACCGACCGCCCGACCGCCAGGCCGGTCATCAACCACGTGGCCATCAGTGTGGACGCCGCGGTGCTCGACGACGCCGGCCGGGCGGCACTCGTCGACTTCTTCGGCGACGTGTTCGGCTGGGTGGAGGGGGACAACAGCACCGAGCAGGGGAATCCCCTCATCCTGTACACGGGGGAGATGCGCCAGTACCTCTACCTCCTGCCGGCGGCCGACGATTTCCTCCGGGCCCCGAGGCTCGACCACTTCGGTCTCGAGGTCGGCTCGGTGGCGGAGCTCGAGGCCATCCTCGGCCGGGCCAAGGACTATCAACGGAGGGACGACCGGGTGACCATCATCGACCGGGGGGAGATGGTGACCCACGGCACGACCTCCGACTTCATGCTGACCAACGCCTACATCGGCTTCCTCATCCCCCTGCTCATCGAGCTCCAGCACATCACCGAGCGACCGTCGGGCTGAACGCCGGTCAACCGAAGTCGAAGGTGACCTTGACGGCCCTGGAGTCGTGCCGGGTGGTGAGCGCCGAGAAGGCCGCACGCCACTCGACCAGGCGGAACCGGCCCGATCCCTCGAGCAAGGGGTTCGAAGGGTAGGAACGCCCAACCGGACTCCCCACAGCAGTGCCTGCAGGCCACGTCCCGCACCCGCCGGTGAGAGACCCGGTAGCCCCCGGAACGGATGCGGCGCCGCTCTGGAAGAATCGTCGCATGACCTCCGAGCAGAGCCGTGACGGTGGCGGGCCCGACGCCGACGGGCAGACCTCGTGGTCGTTCGCGCTGCTGCTGGGTCCCGCCGATCTCCCCGGTGGGCACTGGGCGATCGAGGAGGAACGGTCGTGGCCCACCGGGCGGCTCGACCCGGAGAGCGCGAAGAACCGCAGGGCCCTCGAGGCGGGTGGTATCACCGCGTGGAGGAAGCTCGCCGAAGCGGGGACGCCGCGCTCGGCGTGGGCCGAGGTCGTGCCCTACTCGACCGCCGAGGATGCGGCGCAGTCACTCGTCCAGGTCCCGGGGTTCTTCCTCGGCGCGTTGCATCCCGACGAGACGGTGCTCGACGAGCGGGTGGTGCACGGCCGGGAGGTGCAGGGCCTGCCGGGCCCGTGGATCCTCGACAAGTCGACGAGAGGCCCGCAGGGAGACGTCGAGGCGCGCTACGTGGCCGGAACGGTCAGCACGGTCCTCTCCATCACCTGTTTCTCCGGTCGGGCCGGCGACTGGACCTGGCCCGACATCGTCCGGCTCAGCGCGGCTCAGGCCGACGCGGTCCGACGGGCCGTCGGCGTTGCCCGCGACCGGTAGGCCCTGAACTGGTCGTTTCTCGCGTACTACCAGGTCAGGTCGCCGCCTTCGCGGCCACCGGGTTCAAGAAGGCGGTCGATGGTGTCGATGACCCTGCAGGCGACTCCCATGACCCCCTCGACCTCCACAGCGTCCGTCGACGGCACCGACGGAACCGTCCGACCAGAGCACCGGGACGCACCGCGTCCCCAGCCGACCCCGAGCCGGAAGCGGTCGCTCCTGAGCCCCTCGGTGCTGGCCTACCTGATGGGGCCGTTCGCCCTCGTCGCCATCCTCCTCCTGATGCGGTTCGGCGACGTGGCGCGCGAGCCGTTGTGGCTGTGGATCGCCGTCTTCGTCGCCACCCCGTTGGCCAGCGTCACGGCTGACCGCTACTGCGAGATGCGCCCCGGGCTGGTCAGCCTGCACGTCCGGGTCGCCGCCCAGGCCGCCGGGGTGACCATGGTGATCTACCTGAGCGGGTGGGGTCCCGTGTTGTCGGGTGCCTACGCGTTCCTGGCACTCGAGAACGTGTCGCACAGCGGCTCGCGGGCCTGGCGGGTCACGACGCTGTGGAGCCTGATGGGGATCGCCGCCGGCCAGCTCGCCATCTCGGAGGGATGGGCGCCCTCGGAGCTCTCGGTGTCCCGTGCCAACGCGCTGGCCCTCATGGGCGCGTTCATCCTCGTCTTCATCATCCGGATGGCCGGCGCCACCATGGAGCAGAAAGAGGACGCCGAGGCGTCGATGCGGCTCAGCGAGGACCGGTTCCGGTCACTGATCCAACACTCGTCAGACACGACCATGGTCATGGACGGCCAGGGTGTCTGCACCTACGTGAGCCCGGCCATCACCGAGCTGCTGGGCCTGGATCCGGGCGATGTGATCGGCCGGCTCGCCACGGACTTCGTCCACCCCGACGATCGTCCGCACGTGACCGAACTCTTGGGCCTCAGGTTCCAGTCGGGTCCGGGGAGGATGCTCGTCCAGTTCCGCATGGCCGGGAACGACGGCCGGTGGCGGGAGGTCGAGGCGGTGGTGACCAACCAGATGGAGAGGCCCTCGGTGGCCGGCTACGTCGCCAACGTCCGGGACATCACCGAGCGCAAGGAGTTCGAAGCACTGTTGGCTCACCGGGCCCTCCACGATCCGTTGACCGGACTGGCCAACCGCCAGCTCATCCTGGACCGGACCGAACAGATGCTGGCGAGGGTGCGCCGGTCCTTCGAGCCGGTGGCCGCCTTCTTCATCGACCTCGACAACTTCAAGGACGCCAACGACTCCCTCGGGCACGAGGCCGGCGACAAGCTGCTGCAGGCGGTGGCCGCCCGGTTCACCGGCATGCTGCGGGCCAGCGACACGGTGGGGAGGCTGGGTGGCGACGAGTTCGTCGTACTCGTCGAGGGCATGTCGCTGGTCTCGGGTCACGTGCGGGTGGCGGAGCGGATCCGGGAGGTCCTCCGTGAGCCGTTCCGCATCGAGGGCTACGAGGCGCTCCCCATCACGGTCACGGCCAGCATCGGTATCGCCACCGGCGATCGGACCACGGCCCAGGAACTCCTGCGTGACGCCGACATCGCGCTCTACCGGGCGAAGGCGGCGGGAAGGAACAGCTTCGTGGTCTTCGAACCGGCCATGCAGTCGGCGGCCATCGACCGCCTCGAGCTGAGGTCGGACCTCGACTCCGCCCTGGCCGCCGACCAGTTCTTCCTGCTCTACCAACCGATCGTCGAGCTCGAGACGCTGCAGGTGCGCGGCGTCGAAGCCCTGATCCGCTGGCGGCACCCGGCGCGCGGGATCATCCCCCCCGACGACTTCATCCCACTCCTCGAGGACAGTGGGGCGATCCTCGAGGTGGGGCGGTGGGTCCTCGGCCAGGCTTGCGCGGAGGCGGCGCGGTGGCACCGGCGGGGCCACCCGATCGGCGTGTCGGTCAACGTGTCCATGCGGCAGCTCGAGTCCGACCGACTGGTCGACGACGTCCGGGAGGCACTGGCCACCAGCACCCTCGATCCGCGCCGGCTGACGCTCGAGATCACCGAGTCGACCCTGATGCGGGACGCCCGGGCTACGGTCGACCGCCTGAGGGAGCTGAAGGAGATCGGTGTGCGGATCGCCATCGACGACTTCGGCACGGGGTACTCGTCGATGGCCTACCTGCGGCAGTTCCCGGTCGACGTGCTGAAGATCGACCGGTCGTTCGTGGCCGACATGCACGCCTCGACGGACGCCCATGCCCTGATCCGCACGCTGGTGGAGCTCGGGCGCACGCTCGGGCTGGTGACCCTGGCGGAGGGGATCGAGCTCAGTTCTCAGCTCGACGGGCTGCGGCGGGAGCGGTGTGACATCGGCCAGGGGTACCTGTTCTCCAAGCCGGTCCTGTCCGATGAGATCGACCGCCTCCTCGAGGGATCCGGCCTTCACGTGATGCCGGTGGACGGGCCGGTGCCGGCGGACGGGCCGCGGAAGGTAGACGGGCCGGTGCCGGCGGACGGGTTCGACCAGGTGCCGTCATTGTCCCCCACCGACGTCGCCCAGCCCTGAGACCGGCTCGCCGCGGCCCGGTGACCATCGAACCCACGTCCCCGGGGGAACCGGCACGCCTCCCGGAGTCGGGCCGGAAGAGGTAACCGGCACCCGCCTACTCAGTGGATCGCCAGCGCCACGGCAAGGCCGACGGGCAGGAAGAGCCAACCCCAGCGGACGGCCACCATCACCACCCCGGACCGGTAGCCGTAGAGCACCGCCTGTTGGGGAGGGTTGAAGGCGGGCGGCCCGAATGCCGACAGGACGGCGATGACGTCCACGGCGGGGGAACGGATGACGACGGCGACGGCGACCAGGTAGACGATCCGCACCGCGGTGAGGAGGATCCATCTGGACGTGTCGGTGCGGGAGTGGACGACGGCCACGTTGTGGGGGTGGAACACCGAACCCGTGTAGAGGCCCGCACCCACGAATGCCAGCAGGGGCCCGGCCACCGTCAGGACCCATCGTGAGGCGGCCGGTGCCGGCCCGGTCAGGTGGAGCAGCAGCCCCACGGCCACGGCGACCAGCATCGACTGGTCGATCCAGGTGGTCGATCGGCGTTGCCTGATCGGTGCGTCCCGGCGCATCAGGTGGATGCTGGCGGCGTTGGTGAGGGCGTAGGCGGCATTGGTCAGTGCGGAGATCATGCTGCCAGTCGGCCCGATCAGTGCCCCGGCCAGCGGCTGAACCCAGAAGGTGACGTTGGGGAAGGCGGCCCAGCCCTCCAGTGCGGCCAGTCCGTGGCTGCGTCGTCCCCGGATAGCGGTGGCGGCTCCGAGCAGGACCAGGCCGACCCCGGCGAGCACGACCGGGTCGAGGATCTGGCGGACGGCCGTCAGCCGCCAGGCCGAGAAGAGTCCGAGCAGGGCGGCCGTGGCCACCAGCTGGACGCGCAGGTAGATCGGCCACGCCTGGCGCAGCCGTGGGCCCGACCGGTGGACGAGGAGGCCGATGATCGCCCCCGCTCCGTAGGCGGCGAAGGTGATGGCCAGGCTCATGCGGGGACCGCGTAGGTTCGAGTGGTGGCCGGGGGCGGGCGCAGCGTCAGGACATCGATTCGTCGAGCTCGCCGAGCGAGCGTATGAGCTCGAGGTTGGCGGTGTAGTCGACCGGGCATGCGATGACCGACACGGTGTCGGCGGCGAGCGCCGATCGAAGGGTCGGGAGGAGCTGGTCGGCGGACTCGATCCGGTGGCCGACGGCTCCGAAGCTCTCCGCGTAGGCGACGAAGTCGGGATTGGCGAAGCCGGTGTCGACGTCGTGGCCCAGCTCGAGGTCCATCTTCCAGCTGATGAGCCCGTAGGCGTCGTCCACCCAGATGAGGACCACCATGGCGATCCCCTCCCGCAGGGCGGTCTCGATCTCCTGGGAGTTCATGAGGAACGCGCCATCGCCGGTGGCGACCAGCACCTTCGCACCGGGTCTGGCGATCTTGGCCCCGATCGCGCCGGGGAGCGTCCACGCCATCGTCGACAGCCCGTTGGACATGAGGCACGTGTTGGGTGCGTAGGTGGGATACAGCCGGGCCATCCACATCTTCAGCGCGCCGGTGTCCACGAGGACGATGTCCTCGCGACCGAGGGCCTTGCGGGTGTCGGCGACGATCCGGGCCGGGGCGAGGGGGAAGCGGTCGTCCTTCGACCCCCGGTCGAACTCGTCGGCCAGCAGATGGCGGATCCGTCGCTCCTCGGCGTGCGGCGGGAAGAGGCGCCCCACCTCGTCGGCCAGCGCGGTGAGGATCCGGCTGATGTCGGCCTGGAGGCCGACGGCCACGGTGTAGTGGCGGTCGACTTCGGCGGGGAACCGGTGGATGTGGATGATCTTCTTGTCGCCCCGCGGGTTGATGCGCACCGGATCGAACTCCTGCAGCTCGTAGCCCACGGCCACCAGCACGTCCGCCTGGTCGAACCCGAAGTTGACGTAGTCGTGCCGCATGAAGCCGACCGTGCCCAGTGCCTGGGGATGGTCGTCGGGGATGATCCCCTTGCCGTGGAAGGTGGTCACCACCGGGATGTTGAGGCGCTCGGCAAAGCGGAGGAGCGCCGGGCCGGCCTCCGCCCGGGTCGCCCCGTGCCCGGCCAGCACGATGGGGTTCCGGGCCTCGCCGAGGACGGCGACAGCCCGGGCCACCTGCTCGGGGGACGGCTCGTCCGGTCGGGGCACGCTGACCGGGAGAGGCCTGGCGTCGGCCGGTGCCGGTGCCTTCTCGACGTCCTCGGGCAGCGCCAGGTAGACGGCTCCCGGTCGCTCGGTCCGTGCCAGCTTGAAGGCCTTGCGGACCATTTCGGGTGCGGCGGCAGGTGTCGCCACGAGTGCGGACCACTTGGTGACGGGAGCGAACATCGAGACGAGGTCGACGCCCTGGTGCGACTCCTTGAAGCTCCTCGACATCCCGACCTGGGCCGACAGCGCCACCAAGGGTGTGGAGTTGGTGGTGGCGTCGGCCGTGCCCAGCAGCAGGTTGATGGCGCCGGGGCCGAGCGTGGCGGAGCACACCCCGGGCCTGCCGGTGAGGCGGCCGTAGGTCTCGGCCATGAACGACGCGCCCTGTTCGTGGCGGACGAGCACGTAGCGGATCGAGGACCGGGACAGGGCCTCGACCAGATGGATGTTCTCCTCCCCAGGGATGCCGAACACATGGGTGACGCCCTCGTTCTCGAGGCAGTCCACGACGAGCTCGGCCACCGTCGTCGGTCGATGGCTCACGGCGACGATCCTAGGAGAGCGATCCTGCGCCCACGACAGTCCGCCCGGTCAGCGGTCGGTCAGCGGTCGGTC
>CAZNLF010000057.1:11678-13626 GCA_964573595.1 uncultured Acidimicrobiaceae bacterium
CGGTCAGCGGTCGGTCAGCGGTCGGTCGGTGGCCGTGCGTCGGCCGCCGGGAGCTGCGCGTCGATCTCCTTCAGGTCGAAGTAGTCACGCCACCGGGTGACCAGTCCGTCGCCGTCCACGTCCACCACCGTGCTGCCGTGGATCTCGATGGGGATGGTCCCTCCGAGGGTCCCCCTCCCGATCCACTCGAACGCCCCACCGGAGCCGTCCCCGTGCACCGAGGTGATCTCCTGGCGCCAGTCGGGGAACGAGGCCTTGGTCATCTCCTCGATGGCCGCGAGGTCCGTCGTCGGGGAGTTGACCGGGTCACTGAAGAGGGCGTCGGGGGCGAAGAACGACGGGAAATCCCCTTCGGGCCCGAGCGCAACCTCGAGCGACTTCGCCCACGAGGACCAGTCCATGCCCTCACGGTACCGCGCCGGGCCGGCGACGGGCGGGCCGGGGTGGCCCGCAGTAGCCTGCGACCGTCGACGAGGTGTGCTCCCTCGGCGTCGGGAGGCGAGTCGGTTGGAAGGTTCGGACAGAGCGGCGCTGCGCACCGGGAGGCCCTACGTGGTGGTGTCGGCGGACGCCCACGCGGCCCCTGACGACCTCGACCAGTTCCTCGGCTATGTCGAACCGTCCCGACGCGAGGACGTGGCGGCGTTCGGCGACCTCTCGTCGGTGGCCATTCCGATGTTCGGTGGCGTCGACCCCGGGTTCGTCGACGATCCGGACGCCGTCCGGGCGGTGGCCGCTCGCCGGCTGGCCGGTATGGGCGTGGACACCGAGGCCGCGGCCGGATGGCTTTCCCGGTACAGCAGCGAATGGGTCTTCGCGTCCGACGCCGGTGGTCGCCGGCTGGCGGTGCTCGAGGACCAGGGGATCCACGCCGAGGTGACGTTTCCGGGCCCGGTGCTGGCCGGAGGCCTGTCGCCCGCCATGTACCTCGGCGGGCACACGACCAAGGGACTCGACGTGGTGTGGCCGGCCTTGCACGCCTACAACCGCTGGCTCGCAGAGTTCTGTGCCGCCGCCCCCGGCCGCCGGGCCGGGTGCATCCCCATCGACCTGCACGACATGGACCGAGCCGTGGAGGAGATCGCCTGGGCCCGCGCCGCCGGTCTCACGGGAGGGATCATGCTCCCGGCCATGTCGCTGAGGGGTGGCCTCCCGGGATACGCCGACGAGTACTACGAACCGCTGTGGAGCGCGTGCGAGGACCACGGCATGGTGGTCAACCTGCACACGGGCGCCTCGGGGACCGCCACCGACGCGAAGCAACTCTACGACGCCGCCCACGCCGGGTTCCTCGGGCTCTACGAGGTGTTCGTGTTCACGCGGCGACCACTGTGGTTCATGATCTTCGGCGGCGTGTTCGACCGCCACCCGCGGCTGCAGGTGACCGTGACGGAGAACGGCGTCCAGTGGCTCCCCTCGCTGGTCCGGGACATGGAGTCCTTCTTCGACACCCATGGCGGGGCACCGGTGCGCTCCTACCTCGAGCTCCGCCCGTCGGAGTACGTCGAACGGCACCTGCACCTCGGGGGCTCCCTGATGAAGCGGTACGAAGCCGAGATGCGCGACGAGATCGGTGTGGACCGCCTGATGTGGGGTGCGGACTACCCCCACCTCGAAGGAGCGGCACCGGTCCACCGACTGGTCCTGCGGCACGTGTTCGGCGGGCTGCCCGAGGAGGACATCCGGCGGATGCTCGGCTCGACGGCCGTCGAGCTCTTCGGCTTCGACGCCTCCCAGCTCCAGGAGGTGGCCGACCGGGTCGGCCCGACGGTGGAGGACCTGTCGACGACCGTCTCCCTGGACGACATACCCGAGACGTTCAGTTGGAGCCTCGCCCGACCGGTGCCCCTCTCGTCCCATGCCGGGGGCGCCCAGGGCCCGACCGACGTCATGGCGTGAGCCGACGGGACCGGGGCCCCTCACTCCCCGTGCACGTCGCCGGGGTTGC
>CAZNLF010000058.1:0-13519 GCA_964573595.1 uncultured Acidimicrobiaceae bacterium
ATCGGCCGCACTCACAGGGGGACACCTGTCGGGTCCAGGTAGACATCGGTGAAGGCTTCGCCACCGTCGGGGAACGCGGCCTCGAGGGCGGCGACAAACGCGACCTCCACCTCCTCGTGTGCCTGCTCCTCGACGGCCGCGGCGGCCGCCTCGTCGAACACGTGCTCGGCCAACAGCGTGGCCCGGTAACGGCCCACCGGATCGGCACTCCTGGCCGACTCCAGCTCCCCCTTGGCCATGTAGCGCATGGGGTCGCCGAAGTAGTGGCCCCACAGGCGGAAGGTGGTGCACTCGACCAGGGTCGGGCCGCCTCCCTCCCTGGCCCGGTCGACGGCCGCCGCTACGGCGCGGTGGACGGCGTCGGGGTCGTTCCCGTCGACCGTCGTCCCGGGGATCCCGTAGGCGCTGGCGCGTTCGGCGACATGGGCGACCGGCTGGGCGGCGAACGTCGGTGTCATCTCCGCATAGCGGTTGTTCTGGCACAGCAGAACGAGTGGCAGCTTCCACAGGCCGGCCAGGTTCACGGCCTCGTGGAAGGATCCGGTCCCGGTCGCACCGTCACCGAAGCTGGCCACGGTCACCTGATCGCCGCCCCGTAGCTGGGCGGCCAACGCCACTCCGGCGGCGATCGGGAGTCCGGAGCCGACGATGCCCGTCGACAGGGCCAGGCCCGACGGCGGGTGGGCGATGTGCATGGACCCGCCTTTGCCCGCGTTGACACCGGTTCCCCGGGTCAGCACCTCTGCCACCAGCGGCCCGGCCGGTACCCCCTTGGCCAGCTGGTCGTGGAGCCCGCGGTAGGTGGTGACCAGTTGGTCGTCGGTCCGCAGCACGGCGCCCATGGCGGCGGCGATGGCCTCCTGGCCGGTGGCCGGCCAGTAGGTGCAGGCGAACTCCCCGCTGCTCAGGCCCCGGCGGATCCGATCGTCACAGGCCCGGATCAGCATCATCCTCTCGAACATGGCGCGCCGCTCCTCGGGAGTCGGGCCACCGCTCGGGACGTTGCTCATAGCCCTCGGGCCGCAGACGCGGCCGCTCCTGCCTGCGTCATCCGGACACCGACGCCGCCGGATCCCCGACCGTCGCGAAGGCGGCCGCGTGGGCGCCGGCGAAGTGTCCCCAGACGAGTCCCATGCCGATCGAGGTGCCGCCGCCGTAGTAGGCGGGACCGGCGGGGCTGGCGATCACGTTGCCGGCGCCGTACAGGCCGGGGATCGGGCGGTCCCGCACGTGCATCACCCGTCCGTGGCCGTCCACCCTCGGACCGCCCTTCGTGCCCACGGAGCCGACGTGCACCGCCAACGCGTAGAACGGGCCCTCCTCGATGGTGCCCAGGTTCGGGTGGGGTGCGCTCGGGTCGCCGTGGAACCGGTCGTAGGCGCTCGAGCCGCGGCCGAAGTCACGGTCACGACCGGCGGCGACGAACCGGTTCCACCGTTCGAGGCCCTCGGTCAGCCCCCCCGGGTCCATCCCCACCTTCGCCGCCAGGCCATCGACCGTGTCGTCCACCGCGAGCCACTCGGGGTCGGGGTCGCCGGGCCGTGCGCTCACGACGGGGTAGCGCGAACGGTACTGCTGGTCGAACACCACCCAACAGGGGAGGTGCCGGGTGGTGTACTCGTTGGCGTCGAAGGGGAAGAAGGCCTTTTGCATGTCGTTGTAGTTGGCGGCCTCGTTGACGAACCGCTGGCCGAAACGGTCCACGATGACCGAGTGGGGCGCAGTGCGCTCGACGCCGAGGAACCGGGCCAGCGGTCGGCCCTCGTAGAGCTCCCCGGGCACGGAGGACGCCGGGTACCACCAGGTCTCGGTCATGTTGGCCAGGTCGGCTCCGACCTCCATGGCCATGAGCAGCCCGTCGCCCTCGTTGGCCGGCGGGCTGTGGGGATGGGTCAGCGGACCCGGGAGGAACCGCTCCCTCAGCTGGTCGTTCCATTCGAAGCCACCGCTGGCCAGGACGACGGACGTCGCCGGGAGGTCGAAACGCCGCCCACCCTGGTCCACCACCAGTCCGGACACGCGCCGTCCCTCCAGCGTGATCTCCTGAGCCCTGGTCTCGACCATCGGCTCGATGCCGCGGCGCAGGCAGGCGTGGAGGAGGGCGGCGACCAGTGCCTGGCCGCACGCCACCCGGCGGTCGGCCACCCGTCGTTGTACCTCCGCGGCGTCGAACCGGTCGGGGAAGTAGGACGGCCGCCACTCGACGGTGGCCTCCTGGAGCGTGATGGGCAGGCCCAGCACGGGAGGGTGCCGGAGACGGTCGGCCCACGCGCCGAGCTGCCGTGTGTCGAAGAGCTCCGGTTCGAGCATCCGCCCCGATGACCTCGCACCCTCCATCTCGGGGTGGTAGTCGGGCCAGGTCATCGGTCGGAGCCGCAGGGCGGTGGCCTCCTCGAGACCGGCCACGATGCCGGGACCGGCATCGACGTAGCGCTCGAGCAGCTCGACCGGGGTGCGTCCGGCGGTCAGCCGGCCCATGTAGGCGAGGGCCTCCTCCCGGGAGTCGTCCACACCGAGCTCGGCCATGTGGTGGTTCTGCGGCATCCAGACCCCGCCACCGGAGACGGCGGTGGTGCCGCCCACGGACGGCGTGCGCTCGACGACGGTCACCCGGGCCCCACGATCGTGGGCGGTGATCGCGGCGGCCAGCGCAGCAGCTCCCGACCCGACCACGATCACGTCGCTGTCCGACGGGGCCTCCCGCACCTGGTCGTTCCACTCGAACCCACCGCTGTCCGTCACGAGCCCAGGTACCCGTCGAGCTCGCGGTGCATGTTGGTGATACCCCCTTCGTAGACGTGCGAGAGCCGGAGGCCGTCGATGCTGGCGCTGTGGACCCCCCGCTGTTGGCGCCCGATGTTGGAGAAGTCCTGGAGCGGGATGCGCGGCCAGTGCTCCTGGTCGTCGGGGGCGAAGCGCCCCTGGAGCGCGGCCCGGGGGACGTCGTCGCCGGCCGCCGGTATGGAGATCGACCAGAGCTCGAAGATGCACGACTCCGGGTCGGAACCGTTGGGCCGTACCCGGTACACGAGCGCGTTGGCGAACTGGGGGAGCACGAAGTAGTTGGGGAAGGCGAAGAAGACGCCTCCCCATCGGGCCAGGGCCGCCGGGTCGGGTGGCGGCATGGGAATGCCGGCGCCCTCGGCGTAGGCGTAGATCTCCCGGACCAGTTCGGCACCGAAGGTGCTGCCGTCGGGGATCGTCCGATGGGCCATCCCCTCGATCACGTGCAGGTCACGGGGGAGGGTCATCGACTCGAGCCCGCTGCTCAACAGCCGGGCCGACTCGATGATGGCGGCGACCTCGCCGACACCGACCCGCGCCCCCTTGTCGGCCTGGGCCCTCGGGCGGAGCTGGAAGCTGGAGTGGCCTCGGTCGTGGACGGCGTACTCCAGACTGTCCGGGTCGTACTGCTCGGGGTGGCCGAGGGTGAGCTGTGGGTGGGTGCGGGGCACGTGGTACCCCTCCATGAACGCCTCCTGCGCCATCTTCCAATTGGCCGGGAGGACCGTCTCCTTCCACCAGACGACCCGCATGTCGCCGATGCCGAGCGGGTCGAGCAGGCCGGGGATCGGGTCCAGTGCCTCCACCAGCGGGGGTGCCGTGGCGTCGAGGTTGATCCAGGCGCAGGCGCCCCAGACCTCGACCCGGACCGGCACGAGGCAGAGCTCGTCGGGTGCCAGCTGTTCGGGGGTGAAGGCATGGGGACCGAAGACGAAGGTGTTCTCGCCCTCCAGGTTCCACTCCCATCCGTGGAAGGGACAGGTGATCCGGTCCCGCCGGAACGACCCGCTGCCGGTGGCCAGCTGGGTGGCCCGATGGCGGCAGGCGTTGAGGTAGCCCCGGACGGTCCGGTCGTCCACCCGAACCAGCAGGACCGACTGGTCGGCGATCGTGTACTCGACGTAGTCCCCCGGGGAGGGGAGCTCCTCGAGTCGGCAGGCCATCTGCCACACCCGGGGCCAGAGGTGGCGCCGTTCGAGCTCGGCGAACCCGGGGTCGTAGTAGCGGGGGGCGGGCACGAAGTCGTCCCGGGTCATGGCGTGGGGCACCGTCCGCCCGGCGGAGGCCGCGTCCCCGGCATTCCGGCCGCCGGCCGGCGCTCGCACCCCGACCTCAGCCACGGCGTCCCGGCCCGTCGTCCTCCGGCGGGGGATCGCCGAGCATGGTGATGGTCCGTCGGTGGAAGAGCCAGCGCCGGCCGTCGCGGACGAGGCGGTCGTAGTAGCGGCCGGCGGCGAGGATGCCCAGCCCCTCGGTGCCTCGCCTCACGAACAGGTAGTCGGTGGTGACCATGGCCGTTGCGCCGTCCAACTTCACCAGCGAGTTGGAGATGACGTGCTTCCCCCGGGCCTCCGCCGGTTGCAGCTCGGCCATGTACGAGCGGATGGCGGAGCGACCCTCGGTGACCCTGTCGGCCACCACGAAGCTGGCATCCTCGGTGAACAACGAGGCCCATTCGTCGAACCGGCCGTCGTCGCACAGTTGGCTGTACTCGGCCAACGTCCGCCCGATCTCTGTCTCGTCGTCGCCCACGGTGCTTCCCCCACGGTCGTCGTCGATCCCCTCCCGACCGGTGGCGGGACGGAGGCTATCCACGACAGCGGAAGCATGTTAGGCGGGCGATCTGCGGTCCGCCCGCGCTCAGTCGCCGGGGGTCTCCGGCTCGAGCTGGGCGATGAGCTCGCCCACCGGGTAGGTGTGCCCCTCCTCGCCGATGCGGTGGAGGACCCCGGTCACGGGGGCGGCGATCTCGCTCTCGACCTTGTCCGTCTCGAGCAGGTAGATGGGATCGTCGCGGGCGACCAGGCCGCCGTCGTCCACCAGCCACTGGGCCACGGTGCCCTCGGTCATCTCCATGCCCAGCTTGGGGATGCGGATCTCCATGGCCTCGTCAGTCGGTGTCAGCGTCAGCGTCGATGACGCTCGAGCTTGACCGTCTTGATCTCAAACGGCTCGAGCAGCAGCTCGACCTGGGCACCGTCCGGCGGCACCTCGCCGAGCTCTCGCTCGAGCAGGTCGGTGAGCGCGGCCCGGCGGATGTCCCAGGGGGCGCGGATGGTGGCCGGACCCCGCCGCCCCCATGACTCGTACACCCGGACCACCAGGGCGTCGCCCTCCTCGGCCCGCTTGACCGCTTCGATGACGACGTTGGGGGCATCGAGCGAGAGCATGGAGCCGACCGGGGCCAGTGCCCCGGGGTGGGGGGACGAGAGGACCGCCCGCAAGGGGACGTTGAGGTCGTAACCGGCATCGATCACCCCCGCATCGCGGAGGTCGCCGGCATGGGGGAGCAGCCGGTAGGTGAAGACGTGGTGGCCCCGGTCGGCCACCGGATCGGGCCACGTGGAGGCACGTAGCAACGAGAGCCGGATCACGTTCCCCGAGATGTCGTGGCCGTACTTGCAGTCGTTGAGCAGGGCGACGCCGTAGCCCGGCTCCGACAGGTCGGCCCACTTGTGGGCGCACACCTCGAAACGCGCCACGTCCCAGCTGGTGTTGGCGTGGGTCGGCCGCTCGACATGGCCGTACTGGATCTCGTAGGTGGCCCGGAGGCTCCGCACGTTGACCGGGAACGCCACCTTGAGCAGCCGGTTCGTCTCGTGCCAGTCCACCTCGGTGTGGAAGTCGACGAAGCGTGACCCGGTCGCCAGACTCACCACCTGGGTGATCCGGGACTCGCCGAAACGACGGGTGACGCGGAGACCGGCCCGGAGCGGTCCGTCCTCTGCCACTTCGATCGACTCGACCGCCTCCAGCTGCTCGACCTGGTCGAACGCGAACCGGTCGATGTCCCAGGCGTCGTAGAAGTTCGGGTAGTCGGGGTGGAGCTGGAAGCGGTTGCCGACCGCTCCCGGCGCCAGCACCTCGCGTCCTTGTGCCTTGTCCCTGATCGACGTGAGGAGTGCGTTGTCGTCCAGTTCGAGCCGGAGGTGCTCGTTCTCCAGGTACCGGCGGCCGACGGCCACGCCGGCCCGCTGCTCGGAGGGGCCGGTGGTCAGGTCGTAGACGCGGTGGCCGCACGCGGGCACGCTCACCTGGAAGAGGGCCCGCCCGTGTTCGTCCCGCTGCACCGGCTCGGACGCGCCGCCGCCTGCGTCGGCCGCCCTCACCGCGCTGAGCTCGGCGGGCAGCTCGAGGGCGATCAGCTCGGTCCGCGGGTGCGAGAGCGAGTTGACCACGACCACCGGGAACGTGGTGCCGCTGGTGTCGGTGCTCTCGGCGAGGCGTTGGAGCGCCCCTTCGGTGACCCGCCCTGCCCCCTCCAGAATCCGGGCGTGGGCTTCTGCGGTGTCCTCGTAGACCCAGTGGATCCCCGAGCCCGGGATGATGTCGTGGAACTGGTGGAGGAGGAGGAGCTTCCAGAGCTCCTCGAGCTCGGGCCCCGGGTCCTCGACCCCGGGGACGACCGTGCTCCACAGCTCGGCGTCGCGGAGGGCGAACTCGGACCGCCGGTTCCCCAGCTTGGTCGCCGCCTGCGTGGTGTAGGTGCCGCGGTGCATCTCGAGGTAGAGCTCGCCGGCCCAGACCGCCGGGTCGTCGATTTCGGCCTCGGCCTGGGTGAAGAACGAGCGGGCTCCCTCCATCGTCAGCTTCGGGACGCCGTCGATGTCAGCCAGCCGCCGGGCCGACTCCAGCATCTCGCGGGTCGGTCCGCCTCCACCGTCCCCCCACCCGAAGAGGTAGAGCGAGCGGGTGGCCCGGTCATGGTCCTTGAAGTTCTGGACGCCGAACCGGAGCTCACGAGCACTGACGCTGCCGTTGTAGGTGTCGGCGGGCGGGAAGTGGGTGAAGACCCTCGACCCGTCGATCCCCTCCCAGAGGAAGCTGTGGTGGGGGAGGGAGTTGAACTGGTTCCACGAGAGCTTTTGGGTGAGGAACCAGCGGATGCCGCTGCGCCGCATGATCTGGGGGAGGGAGGCCGAGTAGCCGAACACGTCGGGCAGCCACACGTCATTGGTGTCGATCCCGAACTCCTGCTGGTAGAACCGCTTCCCGTAGAAGATCTGGCGGACCAGCGACTCGCCCGAGGGGATGTTGCAGTCCGCCTCGACCCACATGCTGCCGGTCGGCTCGAGGCGGCCCTCGGCGATCCGCACCTTCATGCGCTCCCACAGGTCGGGGTAGTGCTCCTTCATCCAGGCGAGGTGCTGGGCCTGGGAGACGACGAACCGGTACTCGGGGTAGCGGTCCATGAGCTCGAGCACCGTGGAGAAGGTGCGCGCGCACTTGCGCACGGTCTCCCGGAGCGGCCACAGCCACGCCGTGTCGAGGTGGGCGTGGCCGACGATGCTCGTGGTGTGGCCCGACGGCGCAGCCCGCTCGCTCAGCAGCTCCTGCAGCACGGGGTGGGCGAGCTGCCACGTGTCGCCGATGTCGGGCAGTTGGAGCAGGTTGCAGGCGCGGTCCAAGCCAGCGTAGAGCCGCAGCGCGTGCTGCTCTTCCTGTGGCAGCTCGACGAGCAGCTCGATGAGGACTCGGAAGTCGTGCCAGAACTCCTCGAACGCCTCGTCGCGCACGTGGAGGTCGGCCCGCTGCAAGGTGAAGAGCGGGTTGCCGTCCGGCTCGGCGAGCAGCAGCGGCCACGGATTGGTGCCGAACGGTGAGCGCGGGTTGGCCGCCGCCTCGACGAACAGTTCGACAGCCTCCCCGCCGGCCGCCCGGTCGGCGACGACATAGTCCCGGTGGTTGGGGGACAGGCCCTGCACCGGCTGGCCGTCCCGCCAGACCAGGGCCTCCGCGCCGAACCCGGTGTCCCCGGCGTTCCCGATGGCGAAGCCGAACGTCACCTGCCTGCCGGCCCATTCCGCCGGGACGGTCCCGCGGACTCGGAACCAGGTCGTGTCCCAGGCGGGGCCCCAGGCGCCGCCCACGGCGAACGGCTCGTAGGTCGCCGCCAACGCCTTCTCTGCGGGGATCGGCTCCCCGTGCACGTGGTGCGCAGCCACCTCCACGGCGATCGCCTCGCCGTGGCGACGCGGACGAACGTACTCGTTCAGGACCCGGGCGAAGCGGCCGAAACGGATCGAGTCCTCCGGGCGCACAGCGCCAGGTTACACAGCGTGACCGGAGCCTGACGGGCTCGCGCGCGCCCCGCCCATCGAACGCGTAGGGTGGTCCGATCGTTTCGCTCGGATCAGTTCTCTCCTGGGCCCGCCGAATTGCGGCGACCCCGATGGCTCCGGCTGTCGTCACCCCCGGCACCATCGGCACTCCTCCTGACCGGCCGTGCCCACCGGCCCCCACCGGCTCCCGGACGGGTCTCCGCGTGCTGGCGCTCACGGCCCTGGTGGTGATCGTGCCATCGGCGATCGCCGTTGCCTCCCCGCCGGCCCGGGCGGCGACGAGGGCGAAGGCCAGCCCGGCTCGGCCGAAGGCCGCCGCGCCCCTGACCGTCATGGAGTCCTGGTCCAGCGGTCAGCTCGCCCTGAGCGGTAATGGACCCATCGCCCTGTCATCACCCATCGAGGCCAATCTCGACGGCCAGCCGTCGGCGGTGGTGGGCGACCGCAACGGAAACCTGTACGCCTACCACCTGGCTAATGGGACCTCGGTGACCGACTGGCCGACCACCGACGAGAGCGGGCCCATCGACTCGACCCCGTCGGTCGCCAGCGTCGGGGGCTCGACCGAGATCCTGGTCGGCACGGGGAACGACAGCGACCCCACCACCGGTGGGTACCAGGCCTTCGCCACTTCCGGTGTCGAGCGCTGGTTCACCCCGGTGGTCAACCCCGCCACCGACAACCAGCCCGACACCGGCGTCCAGGCCGGACTGACGGTGGGCGCCCTGCAGGGGAACCCCGACCTGTTCGCCGGCTCGCTCGGCCAGGTGGCCTACGCACTCGACGCCGGGAGCGGGGCACCGCTCCCGGCGTGGCCGTTCTTCGACTCCGACAGCACCCACTCCACCGCCGCGCTCGCCGACCTCTACGGCACCGGACAGAACGAGATCATCGTCGGCGGGGACCAGTCGGCGGGCCTGGCCCGGGGGCAGAAGTACACGAACGGCGGACACCTGCGCATCCTGAGCGCCCAGGGGAACCAGATCTGTCGGGCCGACACCGACCAGGTGGTGGACTCGTCGCCGGCGGTGGGTGACATCCTGCCCGGCGGCGCCCCGGGCATCGTCGTCGGAACGGGCACGTACTTCGCCGGAGCGTCGGACACCGACACCCTGATCGAGTACGACGACCAGTGCAACCAGGTGTGGTCGACCACCCTCGACGGCAGCACGTTCTCCTCGCCGGCGCTGTCGGACGTCCTGGGCAACGGCTCGCTCCAGGTGGTGGAGGGGACCGACGAGGGCCAGGGCAGCTCCGGCTCGGTGTACGTCCTCGACGCCGCCACCGGCCGGACCATCTGGCAGCAGAACGGCATCGGCCGGGTGATCGGCTCGGTGGTGACAGCCGACCTCACCGGTGGTGGGTACGACGACGTCATCGTGCCCACCATCGACGGCACGAAGATCTTCGACGGGCAGACGGGAACCCAGGTCGCCGACCTGAGCCCCACCCTCGGCCTACAGAACTCACCCCTGGTGACCGAGGACCCCAACGGCACCGTCGGCATCACCCTGGCCGGCTACGTCGCCTCCGACCAATGGCCCAAGGGCATCGGCGAGATCGACCACTACGAGATCACCGGCTCGAACGGGGCCCAGGGCGTGGGCGCCGGCTCCTGGCCCATGTTCCACCACGACCCGCAGCTGACCGGTGACGCCAGCGGGACCGACCCGCCGGGGACGCCGCCATGCTCGGTGCCGGCGGCTGCCTACTCGGGCTACCTGCTCGCCGGCTCCGACGGGGGCATCTTCACGTTCGGTAACCGGCCGTTCTGCGGTTCGACCGGGGACCTCCGGCTCAATGCCCCGATCGTGGGCGTGGCCATGGCGCCGTCCACCGGCGGGTACTGGGAGGTGGCGTCCGACGGGGGCGTCTTCGCCTTCGGTGGATCGCGGTTCTACGGCTCCGAGGGCGGTCGCCGGCTCAATGCCCCAATCGTCGGCATGGCGCCGACCCCGGACGGAAAGGGCTACTGGCTGGTGGCCTCCGACGGCGGGATCTTCGCCTTCGGCGACGCCCAGTTCTACGGGTCCGAGGGGGGGGCGCACCTCAACCAGGCGATCGTGGGGATGGCCGCCACCGCGGACGGCAAGGGCTACCGACTGGTGGCGTCCGACGGGGGCATCTTCACCTTCGGGGACGCCCCCTACTCGGGCTCGACCGGAGCGGAGAAGCTGAACAAACCGGTGGTCGGCACCACCACCGACACCAACACCGGGGGCTACTGGCTGGTGGCCTCCGACGGGGGCGTCTTCACCTTCGGCGGGGTGCCGTTCTACGGCTCGACGGGGGCGATCCGGCTCAACGCCCCCATCGTCGGACTGTCCGAGGCGTCAAACGGCAGCGGCTACCGCTTCGTCGCCTCCGACGGCGGGGTGTTCAGCTTCTCTGCACCCTTCCTCGGATCGGAGGGGGGCCGGCGGCTGAACGCCCCCATCGTCGGGATGGCCGGGTTCTGAGCCCAATTGTGCGACCGCCCGGGAGGCGGTTCTGAGCCCAATTGTGCAAACGCCCGGGAGGCGTAGACTCCGCGGGTGACCGACATCCTGGCCGTGGCCAATCAGAAGGGTGGCGTGGCCAAGACGACGACGGTCCACTCCCTCGGTGTGGCGTCGGCCGAGTTCGGCCGCCGCACCCTGGTCGTCGACCTCGACCCGCAGGCCTGCCTGACCTTCTCCCTGGGCTTCGACCCCGACGCGCTGGACCACTCGCTGCACGATGTGTTCGTGCGCCGCGACAGCGTCGCCGATGTGTGCCTCCCGGTTCCCGGAGTGCCGTTCCTCGACCTGCTGCCGGCCACCATCGACCTCGCCGGCTCGGAGGTCCACCTGTTGACCCGCACGGGCCGCGAGCACGTCCTCGAGCGGGCACTCGAACCGGTGGCGGAGCGGTACGACCTCATCCTCATCGACTGCCCCCCGTCGCTCGGCGTGCTCACCATCAACGGCCTCACCGCCGCCAACGCCGTCCTCATCCCGCTGCAGTGCGAAGCCCTCTCCCACCGCGGGGTCGGCCAACTGCTCGAGACCATCGAGGACGTTCGCGCCTTCGCCAACAGCGAGCTCACGGTGCGGGGCATCATCGCCACCATGTACGACGACCGGACCAAGCACTCGCGCCACATCATCGAAGAGGTCGAGTCCCGCTACGGGATCCCGGTACTGCAGCCGCCGGTCCGAAAGTCGATCCGCTTCGCCGAGGCCCCCGCCCGCGGCAAGTCGATTCTCCAACACGCCCCGAGCTCGCCAGGGGCGATGGCCTATCGCTCACTGGCCCGCACCCTGCTCGACACGGGCGTGGTCGCCGGCAGCCCCGGCTAATGGCGGACGGCCCCGACCCCCTGGGGAAGCGGGCACTGTACTGGCTCCCGGTCGACGAGGACGCCGTCGCGGGGGACGGCGCCGGCTCCGACAAGGGCCCGGTCCACGGCACCCGCCCGGTCCAGTTCAACCCCCGGGGCCGGCACGCCAGGCCGGCGGGCAAACATGCGCTGTTCTCGGCGGCCACCCCGGCCGGCGACAAGGAGCGTCCCGCCGCCGTGGTCACCGACCCGTTGCCACCCCGGGGAGTGCTGGCGGTCACCTGCTCGTCATGCGGCTCGGTGAGCCGCGTCGGCCTGTTCAGCTTCCTCCTGCTGCAACTGCCCTTTGGCGTGTGGGTTCCGGGACGGACGTTCGACCGCTGGATGAACTGCCCCGCCTGCCGCCACCGGACATGGACCAGCGTGACCTTGGCGAGATGACCGCCTGATGACAGGGCTCGCCCCTGGTGGGGTGAGATTCCATGCCCTGGTCGCCGCCTCCAGCTCGAACGCCCCGGGCGGCATCACCGGCTGGCTCCTCCATTTCCACGGGCCGACCGCCTACGTCGTGGTGGGGTTCCTGGCCTTCGCCGAGGCGGCGCTCCTGGTGGGCTTCTTCATCCCCGGCGAGACCGCCGTGGTCATCGGAGGGGTGCTGGCCGGGTTGGGTGCGGTGAACCTCGAGACCATGATGGCCGTGGTGGTGGTCTGTGCCATCGTCGGGGACTCCGTCGGCTTCGAGGTCGGGAAGCGGTCCGGACCGTGGTTGCTGGAGCGCCGCCCACTGAAGGGCAACGCCGGGGTGCGGCGGACCATGGGGATGCTCGAGCACTACGGGGGACCGGCTGTCTTCCTCGGGCGTTTCATCGCATTCGCCCGCGCCCTCATCCCCGGGCTGGCCGGCATGAGCGGTCTCCGTTACCGGGTGTTCCTGTTCTACAACGCCATCGGGGGGGTGATCTGGGGTGTGGGTTACACGCTGTTGGGTTACATCGTGGGTGTGTCCTTCGAGCACATCGTGAGCGAGGTCGGCCTGTGGTCGTTGGCCGTCGTCGCCGCCCTCATCGCCGTCGCCCTCGTGGTCCGCACGGTCATGAAGCGGCGCGAGCGGGGTCGTCTGGCGTTGGAGTTCGGAGAAGGCGACGGCTCGGGCTCCGCAGACGGCGGCAACGCCGCAGACGGCGCAGATGCCGTCCCGGGCGGTCGGGGCGGCCCGGGCGGCCCGGGCGGTGGAGCGGGGGCGGACCCGGGGACCCCGACGGTTGACGGTGCCGGGCCGCCGGCGCGAGACCGGTCGTTGGTCGACCCCGAGCACTGACCGGACCGGGATGAGCCGCGTCCGGGGTGGTCAGCCAGTCTGCGGGTGGGTCGGCGTCGTCCCGTTGGCGAGGAGGTTGTCGAAACCGTCAGGAATCGAGAGCAGACCGGGCGCCGTGCCGGCCACATCGGTCAGGCCGTACTGCCAGACGATCGAGTAATCGGTCGGATCGATGACGACCACCCGGTTGCGGTAGTCGTCGTTGACCATGATCAGGCCGTTGGGGAGTCGCTCGGCCAGCGAAGGCTTCTTCAGCATCGCGTCACCGGACTGGGCGTCGTACCGCCAGGTGACCTGGCCCTGTCGGGTGAACTCGAGTACCCGGCCTTCGGCGGGAGGGTCGTAGTCGGTCATGAGGTACAGGTTGGATCCCAGCTGCTGCGGATCGGAGGGGTACTCGACCGACGGGATGTGCACGGTCCACACGAGGGTGCCCTTCGGCGTGTACTCGTCGACCCATGACCCGTTGATCTCGGAGACCAGGACGTCCCCGTCGTCCAAAGGAGTGTCGCCGTTCGGGTAGGCGATGGATGTGGGGGGGTCGTGGGTGTCGGCACCATTGCCGATCTGTCCCGTCACCTGCCCTTGTGGCGAGATGAACAGGATCCGGTTGTTCGATGCGTCGGCGACGGTGATGGTCCGTGACTTCAGGTAGTAGGCGTCATCGGGCTGGTCGAGGTAGCCGGCCGCAGCGCCGGGGACGCCGGGATGTCCGTACTGCCAAAGGATCTTCCCCGATGGATACCCGATCTCGACGATGGTGTGGTTGTCCTCTTGATTGGAGATGATCCCGGTTCCGTGATCGAAGAAGAAGGCGTCGTCGGGGAAGTAGAA
>CAZNLF010000059.1:0-2104 GCA_964573595.1 uncultured Acidimicrobiaceae bacterium
CAGCCCGGCGATGACCTCCCAGGTCATGGCGTTGCGCCGGTCGGGCCGGTTGATGCTGACGGTCAGGACGGCGCCCTGCCGCTCGACCAGCAGCTCGGGCGCGGAGGTCGGGCGGTGTCGCTCGTTCGACTCGACGGCGTCTTCGGGCACCGGCCGACGCTAGCCCGATCGCCCCACCGCTGTCCGGTCCGCCCCCGGCGGTCGGCCACCCGTCCCGGCGCTGTACGGTGACGCCATTCCGACCGCCGCGCTGCTCTCTTTCCGCCTCGGGGGCTCCGACGGGGTGTCCGTCGAAGCGGCCAAGTGGCGACACGCCTTGGCCGAGCTCGGATTCGCCACGACCACCGTCGCCGGCGGCGGGCCGGTCGACCACCTGCTGGCCGGTCTGTCGATCGGCGCCCCGGAGCCTCCGTCCCGGTCGGAGCTGGCGTCGGCCCTCGACGGTGCCGACGTCGTCATCGTCGAGAACCTGTGCTCGCTGCCGCTCAACCCGGGTGCGGCGGCACTGGTCGCCGATGTGCTGGCCGGCAGACCCGCGCTGCTCCATCATCACGACCTTGCCTGGCAGCGGTCCCGGTTCGCCGGCCACCCCCCTCCGCCCACGGACCCTCGGTGGAGCCACGTCACCATCAACGAACTGAGCCGCCGGCAGCTGGCCGAACGCGGGATCGCCGCCACCACCGTCTACAACGCGTTCGCCGTCGGTGGCTCCCACGGTGGCAGGACGGCTGCGGACGAAGCGGCCACGCGTGCGAAGGTGCGCGCCTCGCTCGGTCTGGGTGCCGACCACCTCCTCGTCCTCCAACCGACCAGGGCCATCCCCCGCAAGAACGTCGCCGGCGGCCTCCGGCTCGCCGCCGAGCTCGGGGCCACCTTCTGGCTCCTCGGCCCGGCCGAGGACGGATACGGGCCCGAGCTCGAGTCGTTGGTGGAGGCGGCCGACTGCCCCGTCCTCCTCGAGGATCCGAACGGTGGCCCGTGGGGCGACGTCGACGATGCCTACCTGGCCTGCGACGTGGTCGCCCTGCCGTCGACCTGGGAGGGCTTCGGCAATCCGACCATCGAGTCGGTGGTCCACCGTCGCCCCCTGGCCGTCGGGCCCTACCCGGTGGCGAGGGAGCTGGCCGCCTTCGGCTTCGACTGGTTCGACCTGTCCGAGAGCGCTCGGCTCCGGAGCTGGCTGCGGTCGCCGGATCCCTCCCTGCTGGAGCACAACCTGGCGGTGGCCTCCGCCCACTTCTCCCTCGAGGACCTCCCCGCGAAGATCGCCGCCGTCCTGCCCGACTGGTGACCCGATCGTTCCCGGGAGTACCGGCGGCGGTTTTCCGACCCCGAGTACCATGGGCGCCCATGGAGGGTGCAGCGAGCGCGGAGCCAGAGCTCCGGAGGGACGGCGGGGAGCAGCCGGGGGGCCCAGGGGCCCAGGGCCCGGGTCGACGCCTGACGGCCGATGCCCGCCGACGCCAGCTGTTCGAGGTGGCGCTCTCCCTCTTCGCCGAGCACGGCTACCCGGCGACGACCATGGACGACATCGCCGAGGCGGCGGGGGTGACGAAACCGCTGGTGTACCAGCACTTCGAGTCCAAGCGCGCCCTCTACCTCGAGCTGATGGACGTGTTCTCGACCGAGTTGGTGACGAGGATCGTCAAGGCCACGGCCACGGCCCAGGGGCCGCGCCAGCAGGTCGAGCTCGGCTTCGCCGCCTACTTCGAGCTGATGGTCGACAACGAACAGGCCTTCCGGCTGCTCTACGGACGGGACGCACCCGACGACCCGGAGCTCGGAGCCGCACTCCGCCGGGTGGAGGACACGATCGCCCAGGCCATCGATCCGCTGATCGACGCCGGGCTCGATCCGGAGCACCGCCTGCTCCTGGCCCACGCCGTGGTGGGGATGGCCGAAGGGGCCAGCCGCCACTGGCTCACCACCCAGGGTCGATTGCCGTCCGACGGATCGGACGGGGCGAACGCAGCCCGGCGGTCGGGCGATCATGACGAGGCCGCGGCACTGGCCGCCCGGCTGGCCGACCTGGCCTGGGCCGGATTACGACAGGTCCATCGGATCTGACCGCCCCGGTCCGGTCGCGTCTCCCCGTCGAGATCGC
>CAZNLF010000059.1:2204-10881 GCA_964573595.1 uncultured Acidimicrobiaceae bacterium
CCGGGAGGGCGCTCAGACCGTGACCTCGCCCGCCACCACGGGCTGGTGGGAGCTGTGCACCACTCCCCCCGACTGCTCGGCGGTGATGGCGAAGGCACTCACGTCGGCGTTGCCGGCCACGCTGAAGGGGACGACCCTGGGAGCGGATCCGAGCAGGCCGAGCGAGATGGTCTTGTCCCCGATGACGCCCCACAGCTGGTAGGTCTCACCGCCCGGCAGTGAGGTCAGCCCTCCCGCCTCGACGAAACCGGTCCCCGACCTCGTGAGGACCACGGTCACCGTCGAGCCGTTGGGGTGGGCGGTGGTGGCGGTCAGCTCGACCTTCTTGGTCGTCGGGTCCTGCAGGGCGGAACGTTCGACCCCCGACAGTTGCGGTTGCCCCTGCAATGCGCTGACCTGGTTGTGGAGATGGTGGACCTGCACGCCGAGCACGACCGCCACCACGGCGGCGGCGGCGGCCACGACGGTGGCGGCACGGGTGAGGAGCCGACTCCGGGAACGGCGCTCGTCGATGGAGACCACCTTCGACCGCTCCCGGTCGGCCGCCGCCCCGACGTCGTCCGTGTGGACAGGTCCGTGCGCCGGGGTGCCATCGACATCCTCCGGTGTCCCGTCGGGACCGAGCCGAGAGGCAAGTTGCTCCCACGAGGGAGGCGTGGAGCGATCCAGCCGTTCGGCGATCCCCTCCCACAGCCCGGCCGGCGAGGGGCCGCCGGAGTTGGCCAGCAACCCGGCCACCTCGTGGTGCTGGGCCACCTCGATGGAGCACTTCACGCACTCCTCGAGGTGGGCGTCGATCATGGTCGCCGTCTCTTTGTCGACGGCGTCGAGGGCGTAGGCGCCGAGGAGATCCTGGATCTCCTGGTGCTGTGCCTCGGTCAGTGGGCTGTTCATTGTTCCGCTCCTGCCGGTTCTACGCCCCGTTCCGCCAGATTGATCCGCAGCCGGCCGAGACCGGACCTGATGCGGCTCTTCACCGTTCCCTCGGGTTCTTTCAGCATCACCGCCACCTCCCGGTAGGTGTGGCCCCCGAAGTACGCCAACTCGATCGGCTGACGAAGTTCGGCCGGCAGCGCGCCGAGAGCCTCCTGCACCTGTTCGGCGACGGCCATGTCCCACACCTCGCGGTCGATGTCGTAGCCGGCGGTCGCCGTCTCGCGCGAGGTCCGCTCCTCCCTCTTGCGACGCGACATCTCGGAGCGGACGTAGTCGACCGACTTCCCGTGCGTCCGAGCCAGGAGGAACGAACGGAGGGTCCCCCGCTGCGCGTCGAACTTCTCGGGGTGGTTCCACAGGTCGAGGAAGACCTCCTGGGTGATCTCCTCGGCCGGCGGGTCGCTGCGAAGGATCCGGCGCGCCAGCGAGTGCACCGCACCCCCGTGGCGCCGGTAGACCTCGGCGAGGGCCTGCTGGTGCCATCGTCCGACGGCCACCACCAGACTCGCGTCGCTGGCTTGCTCGAGTTCCATTAGCACGGACTGTATTCGTTGCCGGTGGGCCGGTGGATGAGTCGACGGCGCGGCCAGGGCGGGAGCGAGTGGATCATCCGGATCGGGACGTGTGGGTCATCCGGATGGCGGGTGACTCCGAAGAGACGACGATGAACGTGAACCCCACCCCCGAACGGACACACCCGACGACCGGCTTCGGCCGGGGCCGGCGGCGCCAACGAACCCGGGCGCTCACCGCGGTGGCCCTGGTGGCAACCGCCCTGACCCTGGCGGCCTGCTCGTCAGGGGGGAGTACGAGCTCGTCCTCGTCGGGCGGGGCCGTGACCACGACCACCGGCATGGCCGGGGGGTCCACGACCACGGTGGGCTCCCCGACGAGTGGGGCGACCGCCGATTCCATCACCATCAAGAACTTCGCCTTCTCGCCCAGCGCGGTCGCCGTGGCGCCCGGGGCGACCGTGACGGTGACCAACCGCGACCAGGTGGCCCACACGGTGACCGCCATGGACGGGCGGTTCAACACCGGTGACATCGCGCCGGGTCGATCCGAGACCTTCACGGCGCCGAACACCGCCGGCAGCTACCCCTACATCTGTTCGATCCATCAGTACATGACCGGGACGCTCACGGTCTCGTGACCGTGACCGGCCACGGGCAGAAGCAGGCCACCACCAGTTCCGAACACACAGGAGGAAGAAGATGAGAGGCATCCCGAAAAAGGGCCAGCACCGTCGGGAGGAGGAGACCGTCGACGTCGATCCGAGCGCAATGGGGATGCTCCTCGAAGAGTCGAACGACCTCCATCACGATGCCATGGCGGCAACCGGCACGGCGCTGGACGAGCTCGTCGAGACCGGCCACGAGTCGAGGGCGCACGGCGCCATCGACCCGGACGAGTCCCGCGTGGTGGCCGACCGGCGCTCCAAGCTGGTGACCGGGGCGGCGTTCGGCGGCGGGATCCTCGCGGCGGCCGGCATCGCTGCCGCGCTCGAGTCGGTGTTCGCCTCGCCGGCCTTCGCCGCATCGCCCACCGATATCCAGATCCTCCAGACGGCGGCGTCGATCGAGGTGTTGGCCGTCGGGACGTACAAGACGGCGCTGACACTGCCCTTCATCGGCGGCTCCTCGGCCAACCCGGTGGTGAAGGCGTTCGCCACGACCACCATGCAGCAACACCAACAGCACCTCGATGCGTTCAACGCCGCAATCACCGGACTCGGTGGGAAGACCCAGACGAATCCCGATCCGGCGCTGCAGAAGGTGGTGGCCGCAGCCGTGCCCGGTCTCACCGCCCCGGGCCCGGTCGTGGCGCTCGCCCTCGAACTCGAACAGGGCGCAGCCGAAACCTACGTGGCCGACGTCGCCGCCCTCTCGAACGCCAACGCCAAGAAGCTCACCGCTTCGATCATGGGCGTGGAGGCCCAACATGCATCGGTACTCCTCGCCGTGCAGGCCCTGTTGAACGCCAATGCCCCGCAGTTGATCACCCTGTCGCCCGGCAACGTCGCCAATCTGCCGGCGGCCGCCGGATCCGTCGGGTTCCCCGACGCGTTCTACCCGACCAGCCAGGCCCGCCCGGCCACCGAAGGAGCACTCTCATGAGGCGTCGCACCCGCACGGCAGAGGTCATGGCCATCTCGGAGCACGAGCTGACGGTGATGACCCAGGACCTCCAACAGATCCACAACGACGTCGGCATGCCGGCGATGGACAGGGCCGTCGACGAGTGGACGGAACGGTCACGGACCAGCCGACGGGGGTTCCTCATCGGCGCCGGCGCGGTCGCCGGTGGTGCGTTTCTCGCCGCCTGCTCGTCGGGCTCGTCGGGCTCGACCACCACGACGTCCGGCGGGTCGGGATCGTCCACCACCACCAAGTTGACGGGTGACCTCGCGGTCGCCGCCCTTGCCGCCAGCCTCGAGAACCTCGCCGTCGCCGCCTACGGTGACGTGCTGACGGCGGCCGCCGCCGGAAAACTGGGCACGGTGCCGCCGGCCGTGGGCAACTTCGTCACCACCGTCAGGGCACAGCACACCCAGCACGCCCAGGCGTGGAACTCGGCGATCGTCGCCGCCGGGCACCAGGCGGTGACCGCCCCGGACCCGGTGCTCGTGCCGGTGGTGAAGAAGGACTTCGCCAAGGTCACCGACGTGACCGGTGCGGCCATGCTCGCCCTGACCCTGGAGGACATCGCCGCGGCCACCTACCAGTCCGCGGTCAGCGCCGTGTCGGCGACGTCGTCCATCAAGGTCGCGGCGAGCATCCAGCCGGTCGAGATGCAGCATGCGGCCATCCTCAACTTCGTGCTCGGCAAGTATCCGGTCCCCTTGGCCTTCAGCACGACAACGTCTGCACGACCCGTCTCCGACTACACGAGCTGAGCCGAGCGGCACCATTGGCGGCCCCGGTGGACCGGGCTATCAGCAGACCCTCCGTCCCGCAGCGGAACCAGACGACGGCCGGCTCCCCGGGGCCGGGCGGGCTCGACCTGGTCGCCGGGGCGGTGGCGACGACCGCCTGGGGAAGGGGCAGTCCCACGAGCCCCGACAGGCGCGGCACCGCCGGACTGGATCCAAATATGAGCGAACAGGTAAACTAAGTGGGTGTTCAGCTTCCCGAACCCCGTCAACGAGTACGCGGCCAGAACGGTCGCTGCCGGTGTCGTGGTCATGGCAGTGGCCGCCATCGCCTTCCAAGAGCCGTGGATCCTCGTGCCCCTCGCCTACGGCTTCTGGGCCCGGGTCCTGACCGGGCCGAAACTCAGCCCGCTCGGGCAGCTGGCCACCCGGGTCGTCGCCCCGAGGCTGCCGTGGGGGCCGAAGATGGTGGCCGGGCCGCCCAAGCGGTTCGCCCAGGCCATCGGTGTGACATTCTCCACCACGGCGCTGATCCTGTGGTTCGGGTTCCATCTGGCCGCGGCCACCTGGGTGGTGGTGGCCCTGTTGGCCGTCGCCGCCACCCTTGAGTCGGTCTTCGGCATCTGCCTCGGCTGCATCGCCTTCGGCTACCTGATGAGGGCGGGCGTGATCCCCCAAGACGTCTGCGTCGCCTGCGCCGACATCTCACTCCGACACCCCGAGCTGTCCAGGTCCCGCCCGACCTGACGCACGGGGACGCCGCCACCTCGGGTACCGAGCGGAGCTTCGGCGGAGCCCCTCCGGCCGTGCAGCCGTTCAGGCGAGTCGAGGTAGGAGGTCGGCGCAGAGCTCGGCCAGCTCTTTGGCGCACGATACGTACGTCTCGTCATCACCACCGGCTGGATCCTCGACGTCCTCCCAGGGCTCGACCGGGAGGTCGGCGAGGCCGAGGGCACGGACCCGCTCGGCGAGCGGAAGGGGCCCGGGCGCCAGGTCGCGGCAGAGCCGTTTGATCGAGGCGGTCTTGGCGGCGGCGTCGGGGTGCCGGCGCCGGATGTATGCCACGTGCTCGCCGGCCATGGCCAGGATCAGCTCGGCCTCCTCGATGTCCTGATCGGTCACCTGGTGGCTGCGGTGCCCGTCGGCGGCGAAGCCGGTCGTGGCGAGGGCCTCCTTCGTCCTCCGGCCCATCGGCTGACCCTCGACGACGTGGGTGCCCGCGGTCACGATCCGCACCGGCGCCGGTGCCAACATGGCGCCGGCCATGACCGACCGGGCGGCATTGCCTGTGCACAGGGTCAGCACGCTGGGCGGAGACCCGGAGCCCGTGCTGGCGGGTCCGCCATGCCCGACATCGGCTGTGCGGTCCTCGGGCATCGTGCCACGGTAGTGCAACCGGATGTCAGGGCCGCAGCGAGCAGCACCGGTGGCGGGCGTCGAACAGCCCGCAGCGAGGGCGCGAGCCCGTCACTTCGGCCCCTCGATGCCGATCAGCCACTCCCAGAGGCTGCGACGTGGTGCCTTCGGCTTGCCGACCTTGGAACGGCCCCGCCTCGGAGTTCCCCCGTTGACGACCTTCCCTCGCACATAGCCGCCCGACGGGCCGCGGCTGAGCGCCTGGATCTCCCGCTCAAGGGTCAGGATCCGATCGTCGCGATCGGCCAGGGCACCGACCAGGGCGGTGACGGTGTCGTCCTTGGCGATGATCGCCTCGTCCTTCGCCGACAGGGCCTGGTCGGTGCGGCGGAGCAGCGCCTCCCTGTCGGTCCTGATCTGGGCGATCTGGGCGTCCTTGTCCGCCAGCCGGTCGGCCAGCTCACGACGAGCCAGCGTGGCGGTGGCCTCGGCGACCTCCACGCGCCTCAGGGCATCTGCCAGCGCACCGCCCGCCGCTCCCGACCGGCCGACGGCCGGTCCGGACCCGACCCCGGGCGCCGCGGGTGTGCCGGGCGCCGACCCCGCCACGGTGAAGACGGCTCTCAGATCGTGCAACGGGATCAGCCACCGCCCGGAGTCGTCCTTGTAGGCGTGCGGCAGATCGGGATGGCCCGCTTCGGCCAGCCGTCGGCGGATCGTGCTCGGACCGACGTCGGTGATCTCGGCGGCCTGCAGGACCGTGACGTCCGGCTCGACGATCGGTCCATGCGGCTCGACGACCGGTCCATGCGGCTCGACGATCTCCGGCACGGAGGCCGGCGGACGGTGCTCGGTCACCGTTGCCCCCCCATCGCCCGTGGCGGGGACGCCGACGACCACCTCATCCTCGTAGGGGTCGGGTCGACATTGCCGCCTCCTCGTGCCCAGCCTGCTGCCCAGGCGACCGTCGATTCCCGCATCGAGGGGTCGCCACCTGCCCAGGACAAGCCAAGCACAGCGTCGGTCGCACCGTCCACCATCCCTGCCCGACCACGGCGGCAGGTCGACGCTCTGCGGTGGACCGACCGCCGATCGCGGCCGCCGGTCTTCAGGGCCGGAGGCTGCCGCGCCCGATGACTAGGGGCATAGCTTGGTGTGCGGATTGGAGGGACAGACCGCCTTGTCCGTCAGTGCCACGGCGCCCGAGACCACCGCCTGGCCGATGCCGTTGAGGGGGCGGCCGTCCGCCGTGTACTCCACGCGTTGGGTGACCACCGCGAGGAGGTCGGACGGCGAGCAGTTGTCGGCAATCTGCTTCCGGTAGGGCTTGAGGTCCCCGGTGCTGATGGCGTTGACATTGGCGAACACCGCGAAACAGGGGGCCTCGCCGGCCGTCGTCGTGGTGGTGATCCCGCCGGCGGTGGACGACGAGGTGGTCGTCGAAGCCGTCGTCGAGGTCGTCGTCGGGCTGGTCGGGGGTTTCTGGGCCGTGGGAGCCGACGAGCAGCCCGCCGCCGCGAGGCCCACCACGACCAGTGCCAGCGACATCGTCAACATCCGCTTCACCACAACCGACCTCCATGGTCCGGGTTCGCCCGGAGCAGCGTAGCCACTCGGGGCGTCGATGGAGGTCCCGCTCGGCCGCGATACCGACGCCACTGGACCGGAGCATCGACGACGTGCCGCCCGGTGGACCATCTCGGCGCTCCACCCCGGCGGTCCGGGAGCGGGTGCGCTGATCGTCGGCCCCGGTGGCCGAGAACAGGGCCCGAGCGCGGCAAGAGGGTGGAGCCGGGGCCCCACCCTCTTCCGTCGTTCAGGTCAATCGGTCAGACGGGCTCAGGGGTTGGCCACCAGGGTCGACCCGCTGGCCACGACGATCGACTTCAGTCCCTTCGGTCCCTTGAGGCTGGCCGTCGTGCCGTGGGCGTTGGTCTTGACCTTGAGGGTCGGCTCACAACCGAGGGAGGTGTAGCTGTCGGCCTCGGCCTCGGCGCCTGTCTCTTGGCCCTGGGTGACCTCGGCGATCAAGGCGGGGCTCACCGCGGCCGTGGCCGTCACACTGCCTCCGCCGAACGATCCGGAAACCGTCCCACCCGAGAACGTGAACCCGACAGGGCTCACACTCACACTGAACGTCGAATCCGAGACGGTGGTGTTGGCGATGGAGTCGGAGTTGCCACTCGTCCACTCGATGAGGGTGTCGAACTCGGCTGTGCTCTCACCGCCGGCGACCAACGAGCTGCAGGTGGCCTCCGCCGTGGTGCCCGGATTGGCCGGATCGGTCACGACGGTGACCTTCTTGATGCCGGTGATAGGCGCGGTGTTGATTCCGTCCGTGGCGGTGCCCGTGCAGGAACCCGTCCCCTTTGCCGAGGTGGTGACCGGCCCCGGCGACCCGTAGGTCGTGGTGGGCAGGGCGGCGACGGCTGGGACTGAGTCCGACGGTGAAGCGGTCCAGTCGTTCTTCAACGTGGGGGACAGCTTGGCGGAGGCAGTGAGTGAGCAGTTGGCGCTGCTGCCGGCACCGGCGGTGATGACGGTCTTCGCCGCGGCGGCCGGCACCGCGGTGAGCGCAATCATGCCGCCCGCTGCCAACGACGCCACGAGCGCGGCCTTCAGTGTGGTTCTGAGCATGCTTCGGGTCCCCCTACAGGTATGTGCGCCGATGGGCAGATCGATCAGGGACGACGCTCCCCCGCAGGGGCAGGGTATTCCTCAACCGGTCAGAAGGCAACCAACTGGGCGGATCCATAACAGAACTCTAATGAGCCTCCAATGGCAATCCAATGTCCGGACGATCCATCGTGGGGGCGTCCGGCCGGCGCCGCCCGACGAGCCAGTAGACCAACGAGTTGCCGGGATTGACGGTCACGAAGGCCCGCCAGAAGTTCTTGTGGCCACGAACCTGGTCGTCGGTCCTCCTGGCCAGGTCACGCCAGGCCAGCACGGCGAGGACCACCTCGGGCACCACGACCGCCACCAGCAGTCTCTTGTGCGTCGTGCTCACGATCTCACACCTCACTCCATCTGGCCCTGACGGGCGGGGCCGACCCCGTCCATCCCCAGCCCGGCCTCAGTCGGACTGCTCGCGGTCCACCTCGTCCCTCTCGATCCTCGTCTTGCGGTCGAGTTCGTCCTCGTCGGGACGGGGCGCCGCCTTCGCGTGATCCCGCCGATGTGGGGTGGCTGGCTCCTCGGTGTCCATCACGTCATCCAGATTCGGCTCGTCGTGCGACGTCATGCCACCTTCTTCACTCCGGTTTGTCTCGGTGCGGCGCGTCATGCGTCCTCCTTCTGCTCACGGCCCCATAGATCGACTGGTCGCTCGGGCGGTCGATCTCGTTGGTCGCCGGGCCCTCTTCTGCAGGGTACTTGCAGGCAAATGTACCGGACCCATGTCAGCCAAGGGGGCCGGATGCCCGGCACCAGCTGGGCAGAACCGCGCTGCGGCCCTGGCGGGCGATCGCCTTGGACTGGGGGACGCCGCCTGTCTGTCTCTGAACCGCGGGC
>CAZNLF010000059.1:10981-12286 GCA_964573595.1 uncultured Acidimicrobiaceae bacterium
TGGGTGAGCGAGGTGACCTGTTCATCGGTGAACCCGACCCGGGCGGCGAAGAACGCGACGTGCACACCCCATTCGTATTCGCAGTCGCATCGGGCGCACGTTCGATCGATGACGATCTCCCGGTCGCGCATCGAAAGAGACAGACGCTTGCTCAGTTCGTAGCTGCCCCATGTCCCCATGGCCTCGCTCATCGGCAGGTTCCCCACGATGGTGCGGAAGAGCAGGATCGGAGGGACGCCCGGTGGCATCATCGCGGCGAGACGCTCTGCCACCGCACCTTCGAAAGGGGGCTGGACGGGGCCGATCCTCGGCATGGCTACCTCCCGGTGTTTTTGATTCCGAAACGGACTCGTGATGGTAGTGTTTCGGATATCGAAACGCAAGTCCGAGGAGTCTCCATGGTCGGTCGGCCGCCACCCAGGCCCGGGAACGTCGTGCGGGGATCGACGACGGGTCGTCCCCTCATGGCCGCGATGGATCTGCTGGGCCGACGCTGGGCACTCCGCATCCTGTGGGAACTCCGTGACGGGCCTACCGGGGCACGGGCCCTCCGTGCCCGGTGCGACGGCATGTCATCGAGTGTCCTCTACGACCGGCTCCGTGAGCTCGGGGCATCGGGCCTCATCGCCCGGACGGCGGGGGACGAGTATGTCTTGAGCGAAGTCGGTGCGGCTCTCGGCTCGGCCCTCCAGCCACTCGACGCCTGGGCCGGAACCTGGGCATCGTCGCTGCGTCAGGCCACCCACGACGCCGACGATGAGTCGTCGTCGTGACGCCGGTGACGGTGACGGCCGCGTAGGCGGGGTGGTGCCGGGGCCTCGTCGACAGGAGGCCGCCATCCGTCGCATTTCCTGCCCGGCGGCCCTTGGGCACTCCCCAATCCCGAGGAGCGCCGGAGCCGCACCGCGCTCGGGACCGATCCGCCCAGGGCATTCCTTGGGATACTGGGCGTGTGGACGAGTACCTGGACGGCGGCGTCGCCAATGCCCGCCAGGTCGTCCGGAGCGGTGCATTCGTCCTCCGCCCATCGAATTCCCACTCGTCGTCGGTCCACCGGTTCCTGAGGTCACTCCGATCGACAGGGTTCCAAGGGGCATCGTTCCCGGTCGAGATCCAAGGCGATGGCCGGGAACGGCTGGTGTTCATCGAGGGCGAGGTGCCGATCCCACCCTTCCCGTCCTGGGCCCAGTCGGATGAGGCCCTCGTATCGGTCACGAGGCTCATCGCCACGTTCCACGAAGCATCGAGGAAGGCCGGGTCCGCCGGCGGGCCCTGGAGCGACGAGATGGCGGACCCCGAAGGGGG
>CAZNLF010000059.1:12386-13495 GCA_964573595.1 uncultured Acidimicrobiaceae bacterium
TCACCTGGACCGATCCATGCACGGGGGTGGAGCATTCGTGCAGCGTCGGGTGGACGCGGGCGACCCCAACTTCATCCGGATGCTCGAGGAGATGGGTGGGATGGAGCGCTACGTGCGGAGGCGTCGGTGGTGGGAGGCGAGCCGAGCCGGCTTTGCCGACGCGCTCGCCTAGACGTCAGGGCGCCGACGCGACGGGGTCCCCGCTCCCGGGATCGGGGGCGAGGGCCCACACGGCTTCGGTGGCGGCCGCTCGGCCACCGGACAACCGATATGGGCCGCCCGTTCACACAGAGAGAGAACGGACGAGGTGCGGAAGCTGGGTGAGGTCGGTGATCCTGGTCACCGGTGGACCTTGACCCTCGTCGTTCATTGCTCCACTGACCGCTCCCCGAGGCCCCCGATCCAGCCACACGCCGATGAGCCCGGCCCGGCTGGCACCGTGTGCGTCGGTCGTGAGGGAGTCGCCCACGAAGATCGTCCACCCCGGCTTCACGCCCAAACGACGACAGGCCATGCGGAACGACGAGGGATCCGGCTTGGCAAAGCCGAGGTCGCCGGGTGTCATGACCGGGCCCACCAGATGGAGCAGCCCGGTCCGACTCACTTTCAGACGCTGCTGCGTCGGGTCCCCGTTCGTGACGACACCGGTGACGAGTGCCTGTTGGCCACTCCTCAGCAGTCCGAGCGTCTCGAGGGCCTCAGGGAAGCACCGCCACGCCCCTTCGTAGCTACGGAGATAGTTGGTTGCGAACCACTCGTCGACCTCGGTCCCGCTGGACGACATGTCCAATCCGAGCAACGGGGTGACGTCCCGGACGCGGCGGCGTCTCTGCTCGACAAACGAGCACTCACCGCCAAGGTACTCGGCCATGTGCTGCTCTTCGCTGATGAACCAAGCCTCGAGCAGTTCGTCGCGTCCGATGACCGGGCGGAACCGGTCCGCCACTTGCCGGACCGCCTCCTCGGCGGCACCTCGATGGTCGAACAAGGTTCCATCCAGGTCGAAGAGCACTCCCTCGATCACCCGATGATTCTCTCGCAGTAAGCGACACCGCCCGCTGCATCGACCGGGAGGCTCGGTGACACCTGCGTGCCCTCCGGAGGCATGC
>CAZNLF010000060.1:0-13477 GCA_964573595.1 uncultured Acidimicrobiaceae bacterium
CCAACGCGCAAGGTCCGGGCTCGTGGAACCAGCTCTACGCCAGCAACTTCAACGATTCGGGCATGTACGTCGGCGCCTGCCACCAGCTGTGCGACGTCACCGTCGACCACGCGTGGATGGAGTTCAACGCCCTCGGTTACTCGGGCACCAACTCGGGGGGCGCGGTGGTGGTCGAGAATTCCCAGTTCGACAACAACCAGGACGGGCTCGACACGAACACCCAGATCAACGGTGACCCGCCGGCCCCCCAGAACGGAGCGTGCCCGAACGGCGCCGTGAGCCCGATCACCCACACCCACTCCTGTTGGGTGGCGATCCACGACAACTTCCACGACAACAACAATCCGAACGTCCCCGAGGCCGGCAACGCCGCCGCCGGGCCGACCGGCACCGGGATGACCCTGTCGGGGGGCCGGAACGACACGGTGATGGACGACACCTTCTCGAACAACGGGGCCTGGGGGTTCTTGATGGTCCCCTACCCCGATTCGGGGACACCGTCGCTCCACCAGTCCTGCTCGCGCACCGGCGGTGTCGAGACGGCCGGCTTCGGCTGCGTCTACGACCCGATGGGTGACGCGCTGGTGGGCAACACCTTCAACCACAACGGCTACTTCGGAAACCCGGGCAACTCCGACTACGGGCAGATCGTCCTCGACGCCGGCCAGCCGCAGAACTGCTTCTCCGGGAACACCGCCCCCAACGGGAGCACGCCGTCCGACCTCGAGCAGACCCAACCGACGTGCGGCAAGATCACGACCGCGTCGAACACCGGTGGGCCGTTGCTCGACCAGGTCTTGTGCGATACCGGCTTCGGCACGTGTCCCGCCGGTGCCAGCTACCCGGCCCGCACCGGGGTGGTGATGCACCCCTTGCCTGCCGGGCTGCCCACCATGCCTGATCCCTGCTCAGGCGTCCCCGCCAACGCCTGGTGCCGGGGCGGCAAGCCGGTCTGAGGTCAGGGGGCGGGGAGGGTCACCGACAGCGGGTGGCTGGCGGACGATTGCCCCGCCGACACCGTGTACAGGCCGGGGACCGTGATCCAGGACCCGTTCAGGTAGGTGGTGAACGACGATGCCGGGATCGGCAACGTCACCGTGCGGCTCTGCCCCGGGCCGAGCGTGACCGCCCTGAAGCCCACCAGTTGGTCCGGTGGCTCCCCGGCGGCGGCGGGGTAGGTGAGGTAGGCCTCGGGCACGGCCGTTCCCGACCGCCGACCGGTGTTGGTCACCACGACTCCGAGGGAGACGCCGCCCGCGGTGCGGGCGACGCTCAGCCCGCCCAGTCGGAACCGGGTGTAGGAGAGGCCGAACCCGAACGGGAACAGAGGCTGGACGCCGGTCGCCTGGTTGTAGCGGTAGCCGACCTCCAGATCCTCGGAGTAGGTCGAGACCAGGCCGATGCCCGGCCACTGGGCGGACGTGGAGATCGCGCTGGCCGCCTCGCTCTTCGGGAAGGTGACCGGCAACCGGCCCGACGGGTCGACGTCGCCGTAGAGGAGGGCGGCGACGGCCGTGCCGTCCTCCTCGCCCGGGTACCAGTCCTCGATCACCGCGGCGACGCGGCCGAGCCACGGCATGAGCACCGGGCCACCGGTGTTGAGCACCACCACGGTGCGCCGGTTGGCGGCGGCCACCGCGCTGATCAGCGCGTTCTCGTCACCGGGCAGCGACAGGGAGGGTCGGTCGAAGGCCTCGGAGTTGAAGTCACCGGCGAACACGACCGCGGTGTCGGCCCTGGCCGCCGCCCTGGCCGCCTCGGCGATCTGGTCGCTCACGTACTCCCAGCCGAGACTCAGGTTGCTCGGCACCAACGCCGCCTCTCCGGTCGGCGTGGTCGTGTCGATCGGGTCCCACGACAGGTTCATCCGGTAGGCGTGGCCGGCCCTGAGCGAGACCGTCTGGAACCACCGCCCCGGGCCGTGGACCAACAGGTCGGAGACGGCCGGTGCGCCGTCCAGGGTGAGCTCGGCGGAGCCATCGCCCTGGATCGACACGGTGTAGAGGCCGGTGCGGTGGGGCGTGAGGGTCCCGGTCAGGGTGGCCTTGGCGTCCGACCAGCCGGCCGGGAGCACGATCCTGGTCCGGCTCGCCGATGCCCGGGACCCGAGCGACCCGAGCGACCCGGGGGACCCGAGGGACCCGAGGGAGAGTCCCCCGGCCCCCACCCCGGTCGGGCGGTGGGTGAGGTCCACCGCTCCCGTCGGCGCGAGCGACCCGGACAGCCGCCGGCTGGTCACCGGATGGGGGCGGAGCGACAGGTCCGCGGTCGGCTCGACGGTTTCGATCGACTGCCCGGTGGTCGTGTCGGCCGTGGTCGCCGTGCCGGACTCGGTCCGGTAGAGGGTCAACGTGAGTCCGTGGCCACCGCCCGAAACCGGGGCCAGCAGATCGCTGGGCACCGGGGGCAGGTTCTTCGTGGTGCTCCCGCCGTTGACGTAGGACACCTCCTCGCCGGTTCCCACCCGGTGGCGGATGGCGGCGAGTGGCATCGAGGTGAACGGAGCGACGACCCGCGAGCTCCCGTAGCCCGTGGTGACCGGAGCGACGTCGGCGTCGGCACCGATCACGGCCACGGACCGGCTCGGTGACGGATCGAGCGGGAGCACGGAGCCGCTGTCCTTCAGCAACACGGCCGATCGCTCTGCCGCCTGCTGGGCGAAGTCCGAGTCGGCCTCCGTGGCGACGTCGGCATCGGGTGAGCCGGTCTGTTGTTGGCCGACCAGCCCGGTGGCGAACAGCAAGGTGACGACGTGCGTCGCTGCCGTGTCGACGGCAGCCATCGACAGCTGGTGCTCGCCGACCAGGGCCGAGAGCTCGTGCACCCGTGCCGGTTTGATCAGGTCCGTGCCGGCGGTGAGCGCCGCCACCGGGTCGTGCACCGCGCCGAGGTCGGAACGGACCAGCCCGGTGAAGCCCCACTGGTCGAGGATCGCCTGTAGCTGGGGGTCCTGACACTGATAGGTGCCGTTCAGCCGGGGATAGGCGCACATCACCGTCGAGACGTGCGCCCGGGTCACCGCCGCCTTGAACGGTGGCAGGTAGATCTCCTGGAGGGCGCGTTCCGAGACGACATCGTCGAGGGCCCCGCGGTCGGTCTCCTGGCTGTAGACGGCGAAGTGCTTGGCCATGGCCATGGCCCCCGTCGACTGGATGCCCTCGATGTCGGCCACCCCCATGTCGGATACCAGGAGCGGGTCCTCGCCGAATCCCTCGAAGGTGCGCCCGCTCTCGGGCACCCGATCGACGTTGAGATCCGGGCCCTGCACCACGTCGATGCCCTGTCCGCCGGCCTCGTTGCCCTGCACCTCACCGTAGGCCTTCGCCAGCGGCGGATCGAAGGAGGCGGCGATCCCGAGGGGGGACGGCAGCTGGGTGACGTCGACGGCACCGAAGGCCACGCCCTGGGTGCCGTCCTGCAGGGTGAGCGCGGGGAGGCACAGGCGCGGCACGCCCGAGTCGATGTTCTCGAACTCGTTGGTCTCGTCGAGGACGATCTCGCCGAGCTTCTCGTCGAGGGTCATCCGGCCCACCACCAGGCGGGCCAGCGCCGCATCCGATTCGTGACGACCAATCGCGGAGGCCAGCCAGGGACAACGGGCGGCGACGGCGGCGGTCTCGGCCGCCCCGGGCACCGCCGCGCCGGGCGAGGCCGGGGCCGGGGCTGGGGCCGGCGTCGCGGTGGAGGAGCCCTCCCCGGCCCCGGGCGGGACGGGGCTGCGAGCCACCAGCACGACGAGGGTTGCCGCCGCGATGGCGATGGCGACCGCCATGGCGATGGTCGCCGCCCGCCGTGACCTGCCCCGGAACCGTCCCCTCCCGCGACCTCTCGGGGATCGTTGGCTGTCGGTCGGGGAGATCACGTCGGGGGCCCACGATACCGATCGGCCCTGTCGCGGTCCGGTCGCGATCACAACCACGCTGAGCGGCTAGTAGTTGACCAAATCAGTCGGATTTGAAAGGATCGGGGTGGACGGTCGACGTGCCCGCTCGACGAGCGACGCCAGGGGCCGTCCGAAGGAGGCAGCCACCATGTCCGACTGGGGATTCGAAACCCGCCAGATCCACGCCGGAGCATCGCCCGACCCCACGACGGGCGCCCGCGCCGTTCCCATCTACCAGACCACCAGCTACACCTTCCGCGACACCGCTCATGCCGCGGCGCTCTTCGGCCTGGAGGAGCTCGGGAACATCTACACCCGCATCATGAATCCCACGCAGGCCGTGTTCGAGGAGCGGGTTGCGGCGCTGGAGGGTGGAGTGGCCGCACTGGCCGTCGCCAGCGGTCAGGCGGCAGAGACCATCACCCTCCTCAACCTGGCGGAGAACGGCGGGCACATCGTGTCGTCGGCCTCCCTCTACGGAGGCACCTACAACCTGTTGCACTACACCCTGCCCAAGTTCGGGATCGAGGTGACGTTCGTCGACGACCCCGACGACCTCGACGCATGGCGGGCCGCCATCCGTCCCAACACCAAGGCCTTCTACGCCGAGACGCTCGGGAACCCGAAGGGCGACGTGCTCGACTTCGAGAACGTGTCGGCCATCGCCCATGAGCACCGGATCCCGTTGGTCGTGGACAACACCCTGGCGACGCCGTACCTCGCCCAGCCGCTCCTCCACGGCGCAGACATCGTGGTCCACTCGGCCACGAAGTTCATCGGTGGGCACGGCACGTCGATCGGGGGGATCATCGTCGACGGCGGCGTCTTCGACTACGAGGGCAGCGGCCGATTCCCCGGCTTCACCGAGCCCGACCCGAGCTACCACGGGCTCGTCTTCGGCCAGCTGCCCGAGACGTTGTTCCCGGCCCGGTTCGTCCTGAAGGCCCGTCTCCAGTACCTGCGGGACCTCGGTCCGGCCATCGCCCCCCTCAACTCCTTCTTGTTCCTGCAGGGCCTCGAGACGTTGAGCCTGCGGATGGAGCGCCACGTCCAGAACGCCACGACCGTGGCCAACTGGCTGGAGGCCCGCGAAGACGTCCGCTGGGTCACCTACCCCGGCCTCGAGTCGAGCCCGTGGCACCAGCGACAGGAGCGCTACCTGCCCAAAGGGGGAGGCGCCATCCTGGCCTTCGGCATCAACGGAGGGGCCGAGGCCGGCCGCACCTTCATCGAGGGGCTCGAGCTGTTCAGTCACCTCGCCAATGTCGGTGACGTGCGCAGCCTGGCCATCCATCCGGCGTCCACCACCCACTCGCAGCTGACCGAGGCCGAGCAGACGACGACGGGTGTCACCCCCGACCTCGTCCGCCTCTGCATCGGCCTCGAGTCCATCGAGGACATCATCGCCGACCTCGAGGCTGGATTCCGCTCCATCAAGGAGGCGTGACGCAGCCGGCGATCGCCGGGGTGTGGCAGCCCGGTGACCCTCCCGGCCGGCGACAGTTCGCCGAGGTGGTCACCGGCGCGTCCGGGCCGTTACCGCTCGAGGCCGGAGGCCTGCTCGGTGAGGTGACAGTGGCCTACGAGACGTGGGGTGGGCTCGACGCGGGCGCGACCAACGCGGTGCTCGTGCTCCACGCGCTCAGCTTGGACTCGCACGCCACCGGTCCGGCTGGGCCCGGCCACGTCGAGGCGGGATGGTGGGACGGGTTGATCGGCCCGGGAGCGCCGATCGACACCGACCGCTACTTCGTGGTGTGCCCGAACGTGCTGGGCGGTTGCTCGGGGACGACCGGCCCCGCGTCGCCGGCACCGGATGGAGCGCCCTACGGGTCTCGCTTCCCCCTGGTGACCGTTCGCGACCAGGTGGCGGTCGAGGCCGCTTTGGCCGACCACCTGGGTATCCGAACCTGGGCGGCCGTGGTGGGGGGATCGATGGGTGGCATGCGGGCGCTCGAGTGGTGCGTGGGCCACCCGGACCGGGTCCGGCGGGCGGTCGTGCTGGCCGTCGGCGCGGCGGCGAGTGCCGAGCAGATCGCGCTGTGCTCACTGCAGATCCGGGCCATCCGCTCCGATCCCGCCTTCGCCGGCGGTGACTACTACCTCAGCGGTACCCGGCCCGTCGATGGGCTGGCACTGGCCCGGGGGCTCGGCCAGGTGAGCTACCGGACCGAGCGCGAGCTGGCCGACCGTTTCGGCCGCGCCGCCCAGGCCCAGGAGGACCCGCTGAAGGGTGGCCGGTTCGCCGTCGAGTCGTACCTGCAGCACCAGGGGGAGAAGCTGGTCCGCCGTTTCGACCCGAACTCGTACATCGTGCTCAGCGAGGCCATGAACCAGCACGATGTGGGACGGGGCCGCGGTGGGTCGGCACAGGCACTCGCCGGGGTCCGGGCGGACGTGAGCGTGGCCGGCATCACCTCCGACCGGCTGTACCCGTTCTCGCTGCAGGAGGAGATCGCCCAGCTGCTTCCCGGCGACCATCCGGTGACGGCCATCGAGTCGGTGTCCGGCCATGACGGCTTCCTGCTGGAGATGGACCAGGTGGGCCAAGTGGTGGCCGCCTGCCTCAGCGCCTGATCGCCGTCCTGCCCCCACCGGGCGTCGGCGGAGCCCCCACCTGTTCAACCCCCCACGCTCCACCGACCGTGATCATGAGTCCGCATCGGGACCGTGACCCTGCACGCCTGCCCGTTGGATGCTGTCCGCGAACGAATCCTGTAATGGTTCTGATAATGTAATGTTGTAATCAAAACGGCCGACAGGCACGTAATCGGACACGACCAGGGAGTGAAGGCATGGGACCTCGAGGAAGACCAGGAAGACAACCCGGTGGAGCGGGAGAGGAGCGTCCTCCGACCGGAGGCCTCGACGGCTGGCTGGCCGGGCGGTTGCCGGACGACTGGTTCGACGGCACCCCCAACGTGAGCGTGGACCGGGACGAGATCGTGATCATCGGGGTGCTTCCCGCCCCGGACGTGCCCACCGGCTCGGACGAGGTCACCAGGTCGGCGGCGGTGGCGGGCCGCATCACCCGGTTCCGCGAGGAGACGCGTGAGGAGCGCATGGCCATCGACCGCGAAGCCCAGCACCACTACGGACGGAGCATCGCCTGGGGTGCCGAGATCGGCGAGACGACAGCCCTGTTCACCAACCTGTCGGTGCCGGTCATGACACGGCTGCGGCAGCCCGAGCGCCTGGTGCTCGACACCCTCGTGGACAGCGGGGTGGCCCGGAGTCGCTCGGATGCCCTGGCCTGGTGCGTCAAGCTCGTGGCCGGCCACACCGACGAGTGGCTGCGCGACCTGCGCGACGCCATGCAGGCCGTGGAGTCGGTGCGTCAGCAGGGCCCCGAGGTCTCGTAGGCCGCGAGAAGCCTGTCGGGAGTGCGGAACGCCGGCCCGGGACCGCGGGCGCCCGGCGTCGCCAACTCACTAGCCTCGCCGGAATGAGCAGAGGTGCGGGTCGCCGGGTGGGATTGGTCCTGGCGTTGACGTCGTTGGCGTCGTTGGCGTCGACCTTCGGCCTCGGGCCGTCCGGCGCCGAGGCCACCACCGCGACCTCCGCCACCGCGACCACAAACACCCCGGCCACAACCACCCCGCCCACCGGGACCGGCGGGTGGACCGTGTACCACGGCGACGCGGCGGGCACGGGCGTCGCCGGCTCGGTGGCGAGCGTGGACACGTCGGCCAGAGCCTGGGTGTCCCCCTCCCTCGCCGGCGATCTCTACGGAGAGCCCCTGGTAGCCGGGGCACGGGTGTACGTGGCCACCGAGGGCAACGACGTCTACTCTTTGTCGGCATCGAGCGGGGCGGTCGTCTGGTCGACCCGTCTCGCCCCTCCGGTCCCGGCCTCGGACCTGCCGTGCGGGGACATCCAGCCCACGGTCGGCATCACCGGCACACCGGTGATCGACCAGTCCCGCAACGAGCTGTTCGTCGTGGCTGATGAGCTGGTGGCCGGAAGGTCCGCCCACATGCTGGTCGGCCTCGACCTGAGCACGGGCAAGACGGAGCTGGTCCAGGACGTCGATCCTCCGGGCGCAGCCACGGCCGCCCTCCTCCAGCGCACCGGGCTGACCCTCGACCAGGGTCGGGTGGTGTTCGGCTTCGGCGGCAACTACGGGGACTGCGCCTCCTACCGGGGCAGGGTGGTCTCGGTGGCCGAGACCGGTGGGGCCCCGGAGCTGTTCACCGTCGACGCCGCCGGGGGTGACTCGCAGGGAGCCATCTGGATGGGCGGGGCGGCACCGGCGGTCGACGGCGCCGGCAACATCTGGGTCGAGGCGGGCAACGGCTCGGTGTACTCGGGGAGTGATCCCTATGACGACAGCGACTCGGTGCTCGAGCTGTCTCCGTCCCTCCATCTCGAGCAGTACTTCGCGCCGGCCGACTGGCCCGCCAACAACGCGGCGGACCTGGACATGTCCATCCAACCGGTGCTCCTGTCGGACGGCCAGGTGCTGGTGGCAGGCAAGTCGCGCATCGCCTACCTGCTCGACGGCACCCACCTCGGGGGCATCGGTGGCGAGGAGGCCACGCTGGGGAAGATCTGCAGCGATGACGTCGACGGCGGTTCCGCCACCGTGGGCACCACGGTGTACCTCCCCTGCGTCAGCGGCGCCGTCGCCGTGCAGGTCGGGTCCACCCCTCCCTCGCTCCGTCTGCTCTGGAGCTCGGGCACCGGTGGCGGGCCCCCCATCGTCGCCGCCGGGCTGGTGTGGACGATGGGTCAGGACGGCACCCTCTACGGACTGGACCCGGCGACGGGCTCGGTGCGCCAGCGGGCCTCGGTCGGATCCCCGGCCAACCACTTCCCCACGCCGGGCGTGGGTGACGGCCTGCTGCTGGCCACCTCGGCCGACCAGGTCGTGGCCTTCAGCACCTCCGCCCAGCCTGCGCCGACCACGACGGCGCCGGCCCCAACCACGACCGCCCCGGTCGTGCACCCGGCTGCGCCCGCCACAACGGGAGCGGGGGGCATCCCTCCCGCCGGCGTGGTCGGAATCGTGGTCGGCGCCCTGGCCGTGATCGGCGCGGCGGTGTGGGCCTGGAGGCGTAGGCGCGGCGCTGGCAGTGCCGGAGGGCCGGCGACCGGCGGGTAGGCCCGGCCCTGGCGGTGGCGTCAGCCGGGGCGGGTCGTACGGGGCCCGGCAGGCCGGGCGGGCCGGGCGGGCTCGCCCTCGTCGGCGATCGCTGGAGAGCCGGCCTCCCGCTCCCGGGCTGCTGCCCGGTTCCTCAGCCGCCGCATGGCGATGGCCCCCAGTCCGGCCGCCACGAAGCAGGAGGCGGCGCCGACCCCGAGCCCCACCCGGGCGCCGTCCTGCTCGGTGACCCAGCCGATGGCCGGACCACCGATCGGCGTGGAACCGAGGAAGGCGACCGACCACAGCGCCATCACCCGGCCGCGCATCTGCGGGTCGGTGGCCAATTGCAGGGTCGAGTTCCCCATCGAGAGGAACGAGACGCTGGCGTAGCCGACCATGGCGAGGGCGACGAACTCCGCCGCGAGCACCGGGGCCAACGCGGCGAACGTGATCACCACGCCGAAGACCGTCGATGCCATCACCATCGCCCTCAGGCCGGTCTTCCCGCGCGCGGCGGTCATCAGGCCACCGACGACGGCACCGATCCCCATGGCCGCAGTCATCACGCCGTAGACCTCGGCCCCACCGTGGAAGACCTGCTTGGCCGCGACGGGCAGGGTCACCTGGAACTCGTAGGCGAGCATGCCGACCAGCCCCATCATGAGCAGGGGCACGGCCAGCTCCGGCGTCCGCGCCACGTAGCGGAAGCCCTCCCGCAGCTGGCCCCGGCCCCGCGCTGTCGGAGGGGCCGGCTGCAGCGTCGTGCGGTCCATGGTCGTGAGCGACGTCACGACGGCGACGAAGCTGACCGCATTGATCATGAAGCACCACCCCGTCCCCACCGAGGCGATGAGCAGTCCGGCCACCGCCGGCCCCACCGCCCGGGCGGCGTTGACCAGGGTGGAGTTGAGGCTGACCGCGTTCCGCAGGTCGGAGGGACCGACCATCTCGAGGACGAAGGCCTGGCGTGACGGGTTCTCGAAGCAGTTGTTGAGGCCGAGCACTACGGCCAGGACGCACACATCGGTGAACGTCACCCGATGGGTGAGCGTGAGCAGGCCGAGGACCAATGCCTGCACGCCCATCAGCGACTGGAGGACGATCATCAGCCGTCGTTTGTCGACCCGGTCGGCGATCACGCCGCCGTAGGGGCCGAGGAGCAGCACCGGGAGCGTCTGGAGCGCCACGACCAGACCGAGGTCGGTGGCCGAGTTGGTGAGGGTCAGCACCAGCCATGCCTGAGCCGTGGTCTGCATCCAGGTGCCGATGAGCGAGATGGCCTGGCCGGTGAAGTACCGGCGGTAGTTGGGGACGGCCAACGAGGAGAAGGTCCGGTGGCTCGCGGTGCGCAGGCTCACGGGGACCGGTCCCTCAGGGATTCGGCCACCGACTCGAGGACGGGAAGCGCGTCGACCAACTTCTGGCGCTCGTCGTGGTGGAGCCGGTCGAGGGCCCGGCTGAGTGCGTCGGTCCGCTCGCTGCGGACCCGGTCCACCAGCCGGCGGCCCTCGCGGGACACCGAGAGGAACGCCGCCCTCCCGTCGGCGGTGTCGGGGGTGCGCACGACCAGTCCGGCTGCCTCGAGCTTGCCGGCTATCCGCGACAGCATGGTGGGGTTCAACCCGTCCTCGGCGGCCAGGTCCGACAGGCGGACCGGTCCCAGGCGCACCGTCGTGGCCAGCACCTGGTACTGGGTGGGGGACAGGTCGGCACCGGCCCGGGTCTGGCGCAGGTACCGGCCGAGCCGGGCGATCACCGTGCGCATCCCGGCGGGGAGTTGGGTCGGGTCGTGTTCTGGGGCGGCCATGCCGCCATTCTAGCAACTAGATGCTTGCCAGCAGGCATGTATATGGGCGCAGGCCGGCGAGTGTGGCCATCGGGTGCTCAGCCCCGCAGGGAGGTGATGTCGAACTCCTGCACCGGGTCGTCGAGGGGAAGGACCATCTGGGGCGACAGTGACCGGTGCCGGTCGGCCGCGAGGCGGACCACCGTCCCGTAGGCGGTGAAGCTCACGGCGTGCCGGGCGAACTCCATCGGGCCCTCGGTCACTTTGACCTCCACGACACCGGTGCCGCTCATGGAGAGGGCCGACTGCTGCATGCGCTCCATCGCCGATTCCCGTGCCGAGTACATCGCCTCGGTGAAGTTGGTCAGTTCGACGTTCTGGGACTTCTGTTTCATGGCCATCCCCGCGGAGCGACGTGGTGCGTAGACGAAGCTCGCCCCGACCGCCAGCCCGAGGGGTGCCCACCCCGAGGCCAGGAGGAGGGAGAAGTCGCGCCCCGACAGGTCCGACACGAAGATCGGATCGGCCGACAGTCCGGACGAGTCGACCGGGCGGACCGCCGTGCCGACGAGGACGACGTCGACGTGGTGGCGCTGGACCTCGGCCTCGACGTGGACGCCGACCACGCCGCGGCCACCGACCTTGGTGCACTCGCGGTGCAGCTGGTCGCTGGCCCCGGCGAAGGCCTGTGCGTAGGCGTTCGACGCGTAGCCGATCTCACCTTGTCCCCAGTTCCACACCCCCATCGGGATGGAGAAGATCGTGGCACCGCACACGAGCTGCAGTGGCTCCCACCCGATGGAGTGCAGGGCTATCTCCTCGTCGATCGAGAGGTCGGAGGTGCGGGCGGACCGGGACGCCGGAGATGACGGCGCAGACGGGGTCGGCTTGCTCAGGAAGGCGGCGGCCTCCGCCATCTCCGCGCTGAGGTCGACCGGCGGAGGCCCGCCACCGACCGTGCTCACAGCAGCCGCACCGTGGGGCGCGGGGCGGGGAGCGGGTCGAAGGCCTTGTACCGGCGTACCCGATTGCCCCGCAGGATGCACTGGAGCTCGGCGTCGCCCTGTCCGAGCTCCCGTTCGGTGGTCATCATCGAGGCACCGTGCAGCGAGTCGCTCCCCAGCTGGGCCCTCACCTGCTCGCGGGCTATCCGCCGCACGGCCATGTGGGCCTTGGAGGTCTGCTCGATCTCTGCTGCCGGCACCTGGTAGCCCCAACTCCCCGAGGACCCTTCGGTCAGGTACTCGGTCACGCAGTACGCCCAGACCCGTACCGACGCCACCGATGCGGCGATCGACACCGGTGCGAACCCGGCCTCGATCGACTTGGCCAACCGTTGTCCGGCCAGGTAGCTCGTCCATGGGCGGCCGTCCGCCGGCAGCGACCCGCCCCGCACCTTCACGGCGGTTCCCTGCACCCGGAATTCGAGCACGCCGAGGTCACCGAGTGGCTGGGAGGCGTCCACCACCCCCACCACGCCGTGAGCCCCGGCCGTCGACGCCTCCTCGAGCATCCGTCCGTAGGCACCGTCGAACCCCTGGCGCCAGGCGTCCTCGATCCACGACTGCTCGTAGTTCTGGCCCCAGCCGCGGTGCTCGGCCGACACGAAGCCGTGAGGGCACTGCCAGCTTTCGGCATAACCCCTGCTCCGACCGGCGTAGGGCGAGCCGAAGGCACCGAAGGGGGAGCCCATCCCATACCACTGCCACTGCATCACGCAGAACCCCTGGACGTACCCGACCGGCTCGAGGCCCATCTGCAGGCAGGCGGCGAAGTCGGGGACGGTGAGGCCCGAGGTGAATGCTCCCTCCGTGAACCGACGCTCGGCCGCCTCGGGAAGGTCGGCGGGCACGTCGCTCATGCGTTCACGACGGCCATCAGTTGTCGAGGGAGATGATGGTCAGGGGTGTGGGCAGGGTCACCTTCTCGGAGGTCTTCACCACCGCCGTCCCCAGGGACAGGAACTCGATCGTGTGGCTGCCCCACTGGTGGGACTTCTCCTCGAGCCGGACCCCGACGATGCCGGAGGCCTCCAACTGGTTGGCCTCGTCCTGCATGCGGGTCATGGCCAGCTCCCGTGCTTCGTACAGGGCCTGGGTGAAGTTGGGGAGCTCCACGTTCTGGCCCGCCGACCCCAGCGTCTGGCCCAGTCCGCGGTGGGCGATGTGGTACACGCAGGTTCCCATGACCAGGCCCTGGGGGATGTAGCCCGTCTGCATCAGCGTCCAGAAGTCCTGCCCCGAGAGGTCCGAGGTGAACGGCTTGCCGAGCTTGTTTCGATGGGAGACCCCGTTCTCCGCCTTCACCGCCGTGCCCACGGCGATGAACTCGGCGGCGTCCTTCCCCCACTCGTAGTAGTTGACGTCGAGCCGCACCCCGACCACGCCATCGGCCCCGAGCTCGGCCGCCTCCTCCTCCATGCGGGTCATGGCCAGTTCCCGGGCCTCGTACATCGCACCGGTCAGCTTGGTCAGTTCCTGGCTCTGGCCCCACTTCCGGGTCTGGATGCCCGTGTGGTAGATGGAGGACCCCATCACGAAGCCCAGCGGGTGGAATCCCACCTCCTTGATCAGGAGGAACTCGTTCACCGACAGGTCCGAGGTGAACAGCCCCTTTTCGAGCTCGGCCAGCCGGTGGCTCGCCCCTTCGGGAAGGTCCTGGGGTGTCTCGCTCATGCCGTTCCTCCGATGACCATGCTCTCGAGTGCCTGGCGGACCGCCTG
>CAZNLF010000061.1:0-13266 GCA_964573595.1 uncultured Acidimicrobiaceae bacterium
TCATCGCCATCGCCGCCGGCATCGGTGAGGGACTGGGCGTGGGCGACAACACCCGCGCCGCGGTGATGTCCCGGGGTCTGGCCGAATTGACACGGCTCGGTGTGGCCATGGGCGCCCATCCCACCACGTTCGCCGGCCTGGCCGGAATGGGCGACCTGATCGCCACCTGCATGAGCCCGCACAGCCGCAACCGCCGGGTGGGGGAGCAGTTGGGGAAGGGGCGGCGACTCGAGGACATCCTGGCCGAGATGCACATGGTGGCCGAAGGGGTGCGGACGGCCACCGTCGCCCTGGAGCTCGCCGGGCGCCACCGACTGGACCTGCCGATCTGCACGATGATCGACAAGGTGGTCAAGGGCGAGATCGAGCCGTTCCACGCGTACTGGGGTCTCACGCCTGCCGGTCACGAGGACGACCCGGGGTAGCACGCAACCCTGGCGGCGCGGCCTCCCCCGGCCGGCCGTCGCCGGTCCCGGACCGGGCGGGCGTCTGGGCCCAGGTCTCCTCGGCGGCCCGGAACGCCACCGCGGGATGGAACTGCCACGCCCCGAGCTGACGTTCGACATCCTCCCTCGTCCGGCCCTCTGACCACAGTCCCGCCGCCAACCGTCGGGCCCGACGGCGCATCTGCTCGGGCTCGGGCAGCTGCTGCTCGGCCAACCAGCGGCGATGGCTGGCCTGCAGCGATTGGGGCAGGCGGCACAGGTGCCGGAGGGGAAGAGGTGGGATGCGGGTCCGCACGGCCATCGACCCGGGCCCGTGGGCCCGGGCCAGTTCGAAGGTGCACAGGCGCAGCAGGGCCCGCCGGAACGGCGAATTCTTGCCCATCCGCTCGCCGAGGCCCAAGGAGCGCGCCGTCTCGCTGAGGTCGAGCTCGAACCCGTCCCGATGGACCTCGAGCCCGTAGGACAGCCGCCTCAAGAGCCACGTCGTCGACGGGCCGATGATGCCCAGCCAGTAGAGCTCGACATAGCGGGAGCAGGGATGCACGCCATGGGGGTCGGCGACCGGGTCGAGCCAGGGGACGATCCCCATGGTCGCGCCCTCCGTCAGCGGGGGAAGGACGCGCCGTGGGCGACGGTCCGTGACGGACGGGAGGGCGGTGGTGTCGGGCATGAGGGGTCTCCGGGGCTCGAGGGTGGTTCGCCTGTGCTCGGCCCACCCTCATCCGGCGACCTGCCCGGCACCTTGGCCGCCACCTTGCACCGGCCATCGCGCCATGCAGATCGACCTGGTCGGAGGATCCGTGGGGGAGGCGAGATGGGCGCCACTTCACGGCAACCCGATGGCAACCCCCACCCGGACCTGGCCCATCGGGAGCCGGGCGTCCGGTCGATGGTCACGGAGTGGTGGCTGAGCTGTCCTCGTGGGGTGCGCGATGAGCCGGCCGGCATCGGTGGTCCCGGAATGGTCAATGGGCCTGCATGGGCTCCATGCGCCGCATCCTGCGCCGGGAGACGAGAAGCCCGAGTACGGCGATCGCCAGCATGACGAGCAGGACGATGACCACGAGGAGCAACATCGGGAACCCGACCGTCACCGGCGGTTTCGCCACCACGGCGTTCGAGGGGAACGTGATCATATTCTCAGCTGAATCGTGGAGCAGCCCACTCGTGAGTGACAGGTCCGCCCGCCAAGGGCCGCGCGGCAGGACCGAGTCGAGCTGCACCGTGACAGGCTCCGAAACACCGGGCGCGACGACCGTTACCAACGTGGCTGCGAAAGGTCCGGCGCGAAGTCCGTCCGGTCCATTCGAGAGGGCCAGATTGCCGGTGATGTCGAGTGTGCTCTGGCCACTGTTGCGGACCTTTGCGGCAACGAACTGCTTGCCGGATGAGGAGCGCTCAGCGGTGAGCGGACCGATGGTGAAACCGGACGACGGCCCGCCACCGGGGCCGATCGAGAGGTACAGGCGAACGCCGACCCGGTTCACGAGGGTGACGCCGCCTCCCGCCACCGGGGACGCAGACACCTCGGCCCACAGGACGCCGTAGCGTTCGCCGGACGAAGCCGTATGCGGCACGCTGATCGTCAGCGTGTCGAATGCCTCGGTACCCGGTGCCAGGCGGACCAGGTCATCACTCACCGATGTCCAGCTCGACAGCTCGTTGCCGCCATGACCGGGAGCGAACGCGAAGCGTCCACGAACGATGCCCGCTCCAGCCGGATAGACCGAAACATCGATGGTGGAGCGGGTGGTGTTGTCGATCTCGACACTGCGAGTCAGGTTGGTCCCCGGTGCCAGCCGGTCGACGACGTACGAACTTGCGAGGGTGCCATCGGGTGACGCACCGGCGAGCGGGACGAGACGGATCCCGACGCTTCCCGAACCGGCGGCGGGCTGGTCGGGTGATGACGCGAACGCCATGCCCACCGGGGCGACAGCCCCGGCCCCGGCGAACAGCAACAGGACGAGGAGGCGAACACGCACGATACCTTCCCGGTCCGCTCAGGCGACTGAGTGCGTGACCGTGGCCGAATAGACGCCGGGGGCATAGTTCGCCGGCACGACCACGGAGATGGTCGGGTTCCAGCTCGCGGTGCTGATTCCGGTGCTCGCTCCGGTGACGACCGTCGAAAGGCCGGTCAGATTCGTTTCATCCACTTCTGTCGCCACCACGGTTGCGGACACCGTGATGGTGCCTGACCCGTAACTGACGTTGCTCGCCGGGTCGGCCGGACCGGCCGGCGGCGTGAACGCGGTCGAGATTGCCGACGCCGTCCACGTCGTGGTGCCGCCCCGCTGGTCGGTGACGGTGACGACCCCGAGTGAGCCGCTGATCGTGCTCGACGTGGTGGAAGCCACCTGCGATCCGAGGGAGACGCCTGCGGTCGGCGCGCTGATCGACAGTGCGCCCGCCGTCAGCGTGAACGTGGCCGGAGTCGCGGCGCCCACTGGCACCGTGGACAGGAAGGTGGCCGCCGCGAAAAGGACAGCTGCGCTGGCGATGAACACTAGATTTCGCATCTTCGAGCCCCTTTTCCGATGCGAGAGCGGGACCGGAAGGCCCCACTCACTTCGTCGGCCTCGCCGTTGCCAGAGGCCGATCGATGGGTCTACTATACCAGACAAAGTTATCGTGTTTTGTAATACCCGGTTCGTATCTCCTAAATAAATTGTCGGGTATACACTGTCGACGTACCCAACCCAACTAAGGCAAAGGCCGACCGTTACCTTGCGCACCGTTCCGGATTTTCGGTTGCTCACCAACCACGGCAACACGCTGCTCCTGATCGCCCGGAATCCGCGGATTCGCATCCGGGACATCGCCGACCTGTTGGGCATCACCGAGCGCGCCGCCCAGCGGATCGTCGCCGACCTCGCCAGCACCGGGTACATCGATCGTGAGCGGGAGGGGCGCCGAAATCTCTACCACGTGAGAACCCACCTACCCCTCAGGCTGCCCTTCCAACGCGACCTCGACGTCAGATCGTTGCTGGCGATACTGGAAACGGCAGATGGTCCAGACGCTACGCAATCGGTGGGCTGAGCGGCGAGGAGCTGGGCAGCTCGATCTGCACGTGGACCGCTGGGGCTCGCACCGATCCGCACGCCCGAGGCAACACAGGACGTTGTGCTGGCATCGAGGGGGAGACGGCGGCCTTCGGAACGGGCCGGCCCCTCAGGCTCCGGAACGGTGGCCGTGGGCCTCCGCCACCGCCTTGACCCGTTCGAGCGTGTGGAGCATGTCCCGCTGGTTGCGACGCTCCCGTAGGAACCCGCCGAGCGGGCGCCAGACCTTGGTCCAGAGGCCGTCGCCGAGGTCGAAGGACTCGGTGACCTTCGTCCCTCCGTCGGGCGTGGCCTCGAACTCGTAGCGCCAGGTGTTGATGGGTCGATCGCCCATGACCACCGCGAACTCGAACACCTGCCCCGGCACGCATTCGGTGACCTCGCACGTGGTCCAGTAGAGGACGGGCCAGTTCTCGTTGCGCTTCACATGGCCCCGGTACCTGGCGCCGACGCTCGGGCCGGTGGCACCGTCGATCCACTCGGCTTCGATCACCTCCGGGCTGTACTCGCCCATCTTCGTGATGTCACTGACGAGACCCCAGACCCTGTCCGGTGGGGCGTCGATGTCGAGGTCTACCGCGGCACGCATGCCGCAGACTGTAGGGCGGCGTGCGACGACATTCACCGGCAATCCTCGGCCGGCGCCCCTCGGCCCCCCGGTCGCGTCAGACGGGGAGCGGTTGGTAGCGGGCCACCGAGAAGGCCAGAATCAGCGGTACGTCGATGGCGAAGACGGCCAGCATGCCGCTGAAGAGGGCCAGCTGGCGGCCCGGGGTGTGGTCGAAGACGAACACGAACTCGAGGATCCCGGCGAACACCAGGTAGGCCAGGAGCGCCCATCGGAAGACGAGGAAGAACTTGTTCCAGGCGAACTCGGGGATCCGGGCCAACAACACCACGTTGACCACCAGCACGAGGGCCCCGGCGACGGCCAGCGCCAGTGGCGGCACCAGCGAGACCGACCGCCCGTAGTTGGCGGCCATGTAGATCCCTCCCACCACCACGAGCGCCAAGGTGAGCGTGGCCAGTCTGGCCACGGGCGGGAGGCTCGGTTGCCGGAGATCGATGTCGTCGGCCGTGGGATCTGCGACTTCCGGCGTGCCGGTCATCGGCTGGCCAGGAAGGTCATGATGACGATGGTGGCGATCTGCATGAGGCCGGTGATGCCGGCGGTGTAGACGAAGATCTTCATCAACCTGCCGATCCGCTCCCCGTTGGGCCGGGGCTTCTTGAGCTCGAACAGGACGGCGAGGTTGGCCGGCTCGAGGAGCCCGAGGGCGATGACCGCCATCACGCCGACGATGATGTACGAGGCGACCAGCCAGCCGTGGTGGGGGTAGTTGGCGTCGAGGTTCCCCACGTTGTGCGCCAGCTGGAACCCGGCCCCGAGCGTCATGGCCACCAGTGTGGGCATGATCAGCAGCATCTTCGGCATGAAGCGGACCGTGAACTCGACCCGGGCCGGGATGGAAAGTCGGCCGAGGATCGGTCCGATGATCAGGCCGAGGAACAGGTCGATGCTGGTCCACAGACCCCCGCCGCCCACGTGGAAGAACGTCAACGCCCACAGGTTGTTGGACGAGATGGCGATGACCAGCCCCACCAGGAACGCGGCTGCGATCGGGATGCCCCGCACCGGCACGATCGAGAACTCGAGGGGTGGCGGAGGCCCCGACCCCACGCCCGGTGATGCTGTTCCGACAGTGACCGCCGTGTCGGCCATTGATCGCCTCCGATGTTCTCGGCCGGGGGGTGACCGGTCCGGCTGGCCCCCCCTGGCTGTCCGTCGCCGAGATGGTACGCCGCAATCGTCATCGTTTCAACGACGATGCACGGCGGAAGGACGGTCGTCGTCGGACGGTCGGGTCGGGCTACCAGGAACCCCGGTGCACGCTGTCCGCCACCGTCCGCCGCGGGCGGCCGGCCGACGAGGAGGGCGGGTCGGGCTCCGACGCCTCGCCGAGGAGGACCGCGCCGAGCCAGCGGAGCCGCCCGGGGACCCCGAGGACCTCGCGTAGCCGTTCCTCCCCCCGGAAGTTGCCGAGGAACGCGGCTCCCAGCCCCCGGTCGGCCGCCCCGAGCAGCAGCGCCATCGTGGCGAATGCGGCGTCGACGAACCAGAACGGGACCACCCAGTCGACGTCGGTGCCGTCCGGGCGCACCTTGTCCGGCTCGCGGTAGCGGGCGACATATGCGTCGGGGTCGGCGAAGGGGAGGACGATCACCGGGGCCCGGGCCAGCCCGGCGAACCGTGGGGAACGGTCGCGCCAGGCCGGGTCGGTCGTGGCCGACCAGTACTGTGCCGTCTCTTCCGTTCCCTCGAGCACCACGAATTCCCGGCCCTGGGTGTTGCCGGCGGACGGCGACCGGAGCGCCCCCTCGAGCAACCGGTCGAGCTCGCCCGGGCCCGGGGGCCGACCGGAGAAGTTCCGGGTCATCCTCCGTTTCCGCACGGCCTCGCTCAGCTCCACGGCACGCACGCTACCGGCCGGGACGGTCGCTCCTCGGGGCCCGCCGGAATGCTGACCCCGCTGGTAGTGTTTAGCTCCTGTGACAGTGATGAGTCGGGGCCGAGGCCCCGGCGCGTGCCGGAAGGATCGTGATCGAGGTGCCCACGTTCAGAGAGATGTTGGCGGCGGCCAAGGCCGCGGTCCGGGAGGTGGAGCCGGCCGAGGCCGAGCAGGAGATCTCGGCGGGGGACACCGTGGTGCTCGACGTGCGAGAGCCCGACGAGTACGAGCAGGGCGCCCTCCCCGACGCCCTGCACATTCCGCGCGGCACCCTCGAGACCTCGGTGGAGGGGCGGATCCCGGACAAGTCGAGCCACGTCGTCGTCTACTGCGCGGGCGGCACTCGGTCGGCCTTCGCCGCCCAGACGATGCAGGACCTGGGCTACACCGACGTGGCCTCGGTCATCGGTGGCTTCAACCGTTGGAAGGACGAGGGCCGCCCCTGGTCGGCACCGAGGTCGCTCACCCCCGAGCAGCGCAACCGTTACCAGCGTCACCTGCTCCTGCCCGAGGTGGGCGAGGCCGGGCAGCTCAAGCTGCTCGACGCCAAGGTCCTCCTCCTCGGGGCGGGCGGGTTGGGCTCGCCGGCCGCCCTGTACCTCGCCGCAGCCGGCGTCGGGACGATCGGCATCATCGACATGGATGTGGTCGATGCCTCGAACCTCCAGCGCCAGATCCTCCACAACATCGACCGGATCGGGGAACGGAAGGTGGACTCGGCCAAGAAGACGCTGACCCTCCTCAACCCTGATGTCAACGTGGTGACCTATGACGTCCGGCTCGGGGCCGACAACGTCCTCGACATCATCGACGGCTACGACGTGATCGTCGACGGCACCGACAACTTCCCCACCCGGTACCTGGTGAACGACGCGTCGCTGCTGAAGCGTATCCCGGTCGTCCACGGGTCCATCTTCCGCTTCGAGGGACAGGCCACCGTGTTCAACCCCTACGAGGGGCCCTGCTACCGCTGCATGATCCCCGAGCCACCGCCGGCCGAGCTGGCTCCGAGCTGCGCCGAGGCGGGGGTGCTGGGCGTGCTTCCGGGGATCATCGGCTCGATCCAGGCCGTGGAGGCCATCAAGATCCTGCTCGGCATCGGCGACACGCTCCAGGGCCGGTTGCTGGCCTACGACGCCCTCGAGCAGAGCTTCCGGACCTTCAAGGTGCACCGCGACCCGGGCTGCCCGGCCTGCGGGGCCGACGCCGCCCCGATCCAGATCGCCGAGTACGACGATCTGTGCCTGCCCCACGCCGTGCTCCCGGCGTGACCGGCTGAGCCGGTCCGGATCGATCCTCCGGGCGGCGCCGGACACCCTAACCTGGGACCCATGGCAACAGACGGCGCACGCCCGGACCACGAGACCAGGAGGCTGACCGACTCGGGCATCGAGATCCGCCGGGTCTACGGTCCCGCCGATCTCGAGGGGTGGGACGCCGCCAGCCAGCTGGGCGAGCCGGGCGAGTACCCCTTCACCCGTGGCATCAGGCCCGACATGTACCGGGGCCGCCTGTGGACGATGCGCCAGTACGCCGGGTTCGGAACGGCGGAGTCGACCAACGAGCGCTTCAAGTTCCTGCTCGGCGCCGGCCAGACCGGGCTGTCGTGCGCCTTCGACCTCCCGACCCAGATGGGCTACGACTCCGACCATCCGCGCGCCGAGGGCGAAGTGGGCAAGGTGGGCGTGGCCATCGATTCGATGGCCGACATGCGGCTCCTGTTGGAGGGACTCCCGCTGGACAAGGTCACCACCTCGATGACCATCAACGCCACCGCGGCGATCCTCTTGCTCTTCTACCAGCTGGTCGCCGAGGAGAACGGGGTGGACGCCAAGCTGCTGGGCGGCACGATCCAGAACGACATCCTGAAGGAGTACGTGGCCCGGGGCACCTACATCTATCCTCCCCGCCCCTCCATGCGCCTGGTCACCGACACCTTCTCCTACTGTGCCGAGCACCTGCCCGCGTGGAACACCATCTCCATCTCCGGCTACCACATCCGCGAAGCCGGATCGACGGCGGTCCAGGAGATCGCCTTCACCATCGCCAACGGGATCGCCTACGTCGAGGCCGCCCTGGCCGCCGGCCTCGACATCGACGCGTTCGGCCCCCGGCTGAGCTTCTTCTGGAACGCCCACAACAACCTGTTCGAGGAGGTGGCCAAGTACCGCGCCGCCCGCCGGATGTGGGCCCGGATCATGACCGAGCGGTTCGGGGCGAAGGACAAGCGGTCGACCCTGCTGCGGTTCCACACCCAGACGGGCGGCTCGACGCTCACCGCCCAGCAGCCCGAGAACAACATCGTCAGGGTCACGCTCCAGGCACTGGCGGCGGCCCTGGGCGGCACTCAGAGCCTGCACACCAACGGGTTCGACGAGGCACTCGGCCTGCCGACCCAGCGGGCGGCCAAGGTGGCCCTGCGCACCCAGCAGATCGTCGGCTACGAGTCGGGCATGGCCGACACGGTCGATCCGCTGGCCGGTTCGTGGTTCGTCGAGTCGCTCACCGACGAGGTCGAACGGGACGCCTGGGAGTACCTCGAGCGTATCGACGAGATGGGCGGAGCGGTGGACGCCATCGAGGCGCAGTACATGCAACAGGAGATCGAGCAGGCGGCCTATGCGTACGCGAAGGACATCGACGCCGGCGAGAAGATCATCGTCGGGGTGAACAAGTTCGTCGACGAGGAGCTCGAGCCGACCGAGGTGTTCCCGATCGACCCCGAGCTCCAACGTTCCCAGGTGGCAAGGGTCAAACGGGTGCGTGCCGAGCGTGACGGGGCCGGTGTCGCTGCCGCGCTGGCCGACGTGGAGGCCGCCGCCCGCGGCACCCAGAACCTGCTGGTCCCCATGAAGGTGGCGCTGGCCCGGATGGCCACCCTGGGCGAGGTGTCCGACGTCCTGCGCTCCGTGTTCGGCGAGTTCCACCCGAGCGGCTGACCGCGCCTGGCGGCCCGTCGCGGCCGGGCGCCTACCTCGGGAACGACTCGGCGAGGAGTGCCCCCCGACCCCTCACCGGCGGGCCAGCAGCCGGTCCCGCAGCGCGCCCGGCCCGGCTGCGTCGATGGCCGTCCAGGCCATGGCCAGAGCGCCGTCCCGCACGGCGGCGTCCGCCGACGGGGTGACGCAGGCGGCGGCGAACTCCGGCTGGTGGTTGACCGACCCACCGGCGTCGATGCCCACCAGGGGGTGGATGGTCGGTACGGCGAGGGAGACGTTGGCCATGTCGGTGGAGAAGGTCGGCCGGGGGGAGCCGTCGTCGTCGAGCCCGAATCGCCGGCCCAGCGCCTCGGCGTTGCCGCGGTACCGCGCCAGGAGCCCCTGGTCGCTCTCCATGTGGGAGTAGGCGGGGGCAAGGTCCGTGCGGCTCCACGTCGACCCGGTGGCGAGCGCTCCGGCCTCGAAGCAGGCCATCACCCGGGGCTCGAGCACCCGGAGGCCTTCGAGCGATGTCGACCGGCACATGAACCGGCCGGTGACCTTCTCGGGGATGATGTTGGCGGCCTGCCCACCGTCGGTGACGATGCCGTGCACCTGGTCGCCGGATCGGAATTGCTGTCGGAGCAGGCCGAGGGCCACCTGGGCGATGGTCATGGCGTCACCGGCGTTGACCCCCTCCCACGGGGATGCCGACGCGTGCGCGCTCTTGCCGACGAAGGTGACGTCGAAGTGGGACACGGCGAGGCAGGTCCCCTCGAGCCGGTCGGCCGGCCACGGGTGGATCATCATCGCGGCGTGGACGTCGTCGAACACCCCCTGCTCGAGCAGGGCGATCTTGCCCCCACCCCCCTCCTCGGCCGGTGTGCCGAGAACCCGGACGGTCAGGTCCAGCTCGTCGGCCAGGCCGGCGAGCCCGAGGCCCGCCCCCACGGCGGAGGCGGCGATGATGTTGTGCCCGCAGGCGTGGCCGACCCCCGGCAGGGCGTCGTACTCGGCGCACACCGCCAGCACCAGGGGCCCGGTGCCCACCTCGGCACTGAAGGCCGTCGGCATGCCGGCTGTGCCCCGGGTCACCGCGAAGCCGGCGTCGTCGAGGAGCTCGACGGTCCAGCTGCACGCCTGCTCCTCCTCGAAGGCGGTCTCCGGGTGGTCGTGGATGCGGTGACTGAGGGCGACCAGGCCGCCCAGCTCGGCATCGATGGCGCCACGGGCCGCCTCCTTCAGGCTGGTGGCATCGCTCATGGTCGGCCCCTCCGCTACTCGATGACCGCGATAACGTCACCGGGGCCGACCGACTCCCCGGCGAGGACCCGGACCTCCTTGATGGTGCCGGCCTTCTCGGCGTTGACGTTGTTCTCCATCTTCATCGCCTCGAGCACGCAGATGGTCTGGCCGACCTCCACCGCGTCGCCCTCGGCCACGAGCACCTTGACGATGGTGCCCTGCATGGGCACGGCCACCGTTCCCGAGCCGGCCCCGGACGCCGCCGCCTTCGGGCGCTTCGGGCCGGCGCCCCGGGCCGGACCGGCACCGACGGCGATCACGGTGTCACCGGGGTCCGGGACCCACAGCTTCACCTGGTAGCGGCGGCCGTCCACCTCGGCGGTGACCTCACGGAGCACCCGCGCCACATCCTCGCCGTCCTCGGTGACCGGGGCCGGCGGCTCGACATCGGCGGTCACCCCGCTCAAGTCGAGGGACTGCTCCACCCAGTTGGTCGAGTGGGAGGCGGAGATGAAGTCGGGGTGGGTGAGAATGGCGACATCGGCCGGAAGGGTGGTGGCCACGCCGGACACCACCATCTCGTCGATGGCGCGGAGCATCCTCCGTCGCGCCGACTCACGATCGTGGCCCCACACGGCCAGTTTGGCCAGCAGGTTGTCGTAGAACTGGCTCACCGTGTCGCCCGAGGCGTAGCCGGCGTCGAGGCGCACCCCCGGCCCGCCGGGTGCCACGAACTGCGTGATGGTGCCGGGCGACGGGGTGAAGGCCCCGCCGGCGGGGTTCTCCGCGTTGATCCGCACCTCGATGGCGTGCCCGTCCCGTCGCACCTCGTCCTGGGTGAACCCGAGGGGCTCGCCCGATGCCACCCGCAGCTGCCACTCCACGAGGTCGAGCCCGGTCACGAGCTCGGTGATCGGGTGCTCCACCTGCAGCCGCGTGTTCATCTCGAGGAAGAAGAACTCGCCGTCCTGGTAGAGGAACTCGACGGTGCCGGCGTTGACGTAGCCGCACGCCTCGGCCACCTTGACCGAGGCCGCGCCCATGGCCTGGCGCACATCGTCGGGGAAGTCGGGCGCCGGGCTCTCCTCGATCAGCTTCTGGTGCCGGCGCTGCGACGAGCAGTCCCGCTCGCCCAGCCACAGCGTCGTCCCGTGGGTGTCGGCGATGATCTGCATCTCCACGTGGCGGGGCCAGGCGAGGTAGCGCTCGACATAGCACTCGTCCCGGCCGAAGTAGGCCAGCGACTCGCGCATGGCCGACTCCAGCGCCTCGGCCGATTCCTCGGGCCCGGCGACCACCTTCATGCCGCGGCCCCCGCCGCCGAAGGCGGCCTTGATGGCGACCGGCCAGCCGAACTCGTCGCCGAAGCTCGTGACCTCGTCCGGCGAGGTGAGCACTTCGGAGCGACCCGGCACCCCGGACACACCGGCCTTCTCCGCCGCGTGCCTCGAGCTGATCTTGTCGCCCATGATCTCGATCGCCCCCGGAGGTGGGCCGATGAAGGTCACGCCCTTGTCGGTGATCGCCCTGGCGAAGTCGGTGTTCTCCGAGAAGAACCCGTAGCCGGGGTGGACCGCGTCGGCCCCGCTCCGCTCGATGACGTCGAGGATGGCCGTGGTGTTGAGATAGCTCTCGGCGGCGGTCTGGCCACCCAGCGCGTACGCCTCGTCCGCCAGACGGACGTGGAGCGCGTCCCGGTCGAGGTCGGAGTACACGGCGACCGTGGCCACCCCCAGTTCCCGGCAGGTTCGGATGACCCGGACGGCGATCTCCCCCCGGTTGGCGATGAGAACCTTCTTGAGCACGCTGCGCCTTTCGAATTGGTCGGCCAAGGGCCAGGGGCGTCGAGGCCCCGAGGCCGTACAACACTGTCACGGCCCGTAGGGTGTGTGCCATGCCGGGGCCGCGATTCACCGACATCCGGCGCTTCGAGTCCATCGATTCGACCAACCGGTACCTGCTCGACGAAGCGAGGGCCGGGGCCCCCGAGGGCGTCGTCGCCGTGGCATCGCACCAGACGGCCGGTCGGGGGCGACTGGGTCGCAGCTGGGAGGCGCCCGCCGGGTCGAACCTGCTGGCCTCCGTGCTGCTACGCCCGGAGCTCCCACCGGACCGGCGCCATCTCGCCTGCGCCGTCGTCGCCCTGGCCGCCGCCGATGCCGCACGTCCCATCGGCGTCGAGGCGGTCGTCAAGTGGCCGAACGACCTGCTCGCCGCCGACGGACGCAAGCTCGCCGGCGTACTGGCCGAGGCCGATCTCGCCCGGCCGGCCGGCGCGGCACCGCCTCCCGTCGTGGTGGGGATCGGCATCAACGCCAACTGGCCGGCCACCGATGCCGACCTCCCGCCGGAACTGGTGGGCAGCGCCACGTCCCTCCGCCAGCAGTCGGGGCGGCCCGTCGACGTGGAGGAACTGCTCGGCGGCCTGCTGGAGGCATTGGAGCCTCGGGCCGCCGATCTGTCGTCGCCGGACGGCCAGGCCCGCCAGTCCGCCGATCTCCGGGCACGGTGCGCCACCATCGGCACCCTGGTGAGCGTCGAGTTGGCCGACGGTCGCCTCGAGGGGACCGCCGTCGACGTGACCGTCGAGGGCCACCTGATCGTCGAGTGCGCCGGCCAGAACCGGACCGTGGTCGCCGGCGACGTGGTGCACGTGCGGCCCGGGCACGATCCCCGCTCCTGAACCCGGCCCTGACCAGGGACGCTCCGGGGAATCCTCCCTGGTCCGACTAGGATTCCCCGATTATGCGACTACTCGTGACCGGCGGCGCCGGCTTTATCGGTTCGAACTTCGTTCGCTACTGGGTGAATCACCACCCCGAGGATGCGGTCGTCGCCTTCGATGTGCTGACCTACGCCGGCAACCTGCCCAACCTGGACGATCTCGAGGGCCGCATCGAGTTCGTCCGTGGGGACATCGGTGACCTCGAGACGGTGGCGAAGACGCTGGCCGAGCACGAGATCGACGTGATCGTCAACTTCGCCGCCGAGTCGCACAACAGCCTGGCCATCCTCGACCCCTCGCGGTTCTTCCGGACCAACGTGCTCGGCACCCAGACGCTGGCCGAGGCCGCCCGCC
>CAZNLF010000062.1:0-12760 GCA_964573595.1 uncultured Acidimicrobiaceae bacterium
GCTGGACTGGCGCTCGTAATGCACGATGGCCGAGGCCGGCGCGTCCGGAAGCGAAATGTTCAGGCCCTGGCGCATCAGGCTCTTTCCGGACGTCAGTTCGTTGCCGCTCCGGTCGAAATTCTCGATCCGGTACTGCCGGGCCGCATCCAGACCTTGCAGGACGAATCGCATCGTTGCCGCCTGGGCGTCGGGCCGTCGAAAGACAAGGACCACACCGCTCCCCGCCGCGGGACGGTCGAATTGGAGAGCCATCCATACGTCGTTCTCCAGGCTGAACCCCGTCAGCGGATAGAAATCGCTGTACAACAGGTCGTCCTTGATCCGTACGAATTCCTCGTTCATCGTGCGGAGCAGTGCCCAGTCGTCCTCGCTGGCGGTGCCCACGTCGACGCTCGACGCGTAGCTCGGGGCCAGGGAGCTCCGGACCACGTACTGGCCCGGACCCCAGGCGCCATCATTGGTGCTCTGGGGCCCCACGCCCGTCCCGTAGTAGGGGAACCATAGGGAAAGGCCGTAGGTCTGGCACTGGTTGCCGGTTGGCTCGAACTGGTAATCGCTCCGCAACAGGGGGATCGAGCGGCGCATCGTCTCGAGGTCGTTGCGACGGCCACCTGACGCGCAGCTGTCTATCCAGAGGTGCGGATGGCGCTTGCGCAGCTCGTCCCAAAAAGCGAGATGGCCGGCCACGTGTTTCACCTGCGTCATACCGATGCGACCCGGAATGTCTCTCGCGTTCCAGTAATCGAGTGGGTCCATGTTGAAGTCCTGGCGGAACACGTCCAATTCGTGGCCCTGGGCGGCCTGGCCGGTGATGATGGTGTCGAAGCGTTCCAGTGACCAGGCCCAAGCGTCGGCGTTGCCGAAGTCGAGGAGATAGCTTGCGTCTGCGTCGGGATCCGGCGGTGGCGTGAGCCAATCCGGGTGCTTTTCGAACAACTCGGTGCCGACCCCCACCCGCTCGGGCTCACTCCACAGCACGGATTTCATGCCGTGATCCATGGCCCGCTGGAATGTCGGTCTCATGCCGTTCGGGAAGCGTTTCGGGTCCGGGAACCAGTTCCCTACACCATTGCCCCAGTTCTGGGGTAAGACGCTCGGAATGGCATACCAGCCGGCGTCCACCCACCAATGCGTATAGAAGCCACCGCGGTCCCTGGTGGTCCCCCGCCGGACATAGGACTCGATGGCTGAGAGTTCTTCTGCGTGGTTGGGCAGAAGGCTCAGACCGCCGGTCGTGGGAATGATGGGCTCGGGGAGAGTCCCCCCAAAGCGCGGCAGGTTGTAGTCGATCATCCATCTCCGCCACTTGTTCTGCGCGAGCAGCCAGCTGTCGGCGCTCCACGACATGAGGACGATGAGGGGGGTCCGCACCTCCTCACCCGGTTCCAGCGATGTGTCCAGGAGCCTCGCGTCAACGATGTCCTCGTAACTGTCGAGCAGTGGGTCGGCGGAGGTCATCCCGGCTCTGAGGCGCAGGCCTTCCTGCTCGTCGACCAGCAGTTCGGTGGTCCATTGCCCCGGCCATCCGACGGCGACCATGACCCCTTGGCCGCCCCAGGCGATATTGAAGTAGGGCCACGTGCCGTTCGACGGCCGACCGCCCATAGGGGAAAGCAGTTGTGCCTCACTGAGCGTCAGCAGCGAAGTCTGCGGCGCGTAATCGTCGGCTTGCTGCGCACTGCCGTTGAAATGATGAAGGACATACGGCGCCGTGGGTGACCCGTTGATTATGGTGTCGGCGGCCAGCACTTCGCTCAACCGCTGGGAGGTGGTCGATGAGGGGTTGGCGAAGGACACCGTCCATTCGGTGGCCCCGAAGCTCTCGTAGACAACCACCACCGCCTCTACCTCGAGCTCTCCGGAAGGCGCCCGCCAGGTGACCTTTTCTTCGGAGCGCCCCGGTGTGGAGCTGATCTTGCGCCTCTCGGCCCGCCACCGTGGCAGGAGACCCGCCGACCACTGTCCGGCGTAGTTGAACGAGAAGGGCGGGTTGGCGATGAACTCCGATACCACCGCGTCGGCGGTGTCCCCGGCTGGCGTGGCTTGCGCGCCGGCCGGCGTCGGACGGGGGTACCCGTCTGCGACCAAGGCCGCTGACCCGGTGCCCACCGCCAGCACCTTGAGGAAGTATCTCCGGTCCACCGACGCCCCCTTAGGCTGGCCGTTGCCCGTCCCGGTACCTCTGCGCCCGGTTGCCGCGATCAGTCCGATCGAGCGGGCCAACGTGCAGCGGCGCTCCGGGCCCCACCCTACTGTCGGGTCCGCCATCGGAGCAGTGGTCGTGCGAACCGGCCCTACGCACGCTCCAGTCGGGCCGACAAGGCTCTGTACCGAGGCACAGCCACCCCACACCCATCACCAAGCCTCCGAGGCGAGTTGCGAAAGGATGGCGGCGACCGGTCTGGCCCGGCGGTGAACGTCGAAGAGCCCGACCTCGGTCACGGCACCTTTCGGATTCACCAGTTCGCTCTGCCAGTCGAATTGGTCACCCCGGCTGTACCAGCAGAGCCCGCGTACCGGTCGGCCGTCGTCGCGTAGTCCGCGAAGTCCATCGGTGAGAGAACGTAACCACGGAATCTGGTCGTTGATGCCAAGGGACAGATTCGACGTCTCCGCCACCCAGAAGGGGACGTCGTATCGGTCGTGCCACCGTCGAAACTCAGCAACGGCGAATGCGACTCGTTCGTGGACGGACCACTCGGGGGCAGCACCCCCAACGGGAATGACCGAGGTGGGATAGAAGTCGAGGCCGGCAACGACCCGGTCGGTGACCGCGAGAGAACGGATCCGCTCGAGCAATGTGGTGTCCACGCAATCGAGATAACCGGCAGACGCCGGGAGAGGGTCCCGTCCGAAGTGCAGGTCCCATACCAGCCAAGTCCATGCCCGCAAGGCCTGCACGTCGGCATCGGCCTGCGACTCGACTGCCACCGGAACCGGAAATCCTTCGGACCCGATCCACCAGCCGTCGCGATCGCCACGGATGCGCGCCAGGGCCTCCAGGTTGGCCAGCACGATATTGGCCAGGATCCGCGTGTGATCCCGTCTGGACGCGAGCCGGTCGTTCCAAATCCCCAGACAACCTGAGTTCTCTGCCGTGACGCCCGGCTCATTGATCGGCGTGAACCATCGCGGTTCTCGATAGCGGTTCAGGAATGCCTCGACGTATCGACAGAACGAGTCGACCCATCGCTGGTCGGCAAATCCCTCGAAGGAGTCGGGGAGACCGAAGTGCAACAGGTCGACGATTGGCTCCAGACCGTGCTCAGCACATTTGGCCAGTGCCCGATCCCAGAGCGTCCAGTCGTAGTGGCCTGGCTCTGGCTCACTCAGACGCCATGGCGCGCCGTATCGAACGATCTTGATGCCGAGCGCGGCAATCGAGCGAAGGTCGACGTCCACATGGGAGTAATGGCCACTTTGCGCGAACTGGTCCTGCCGATAGGGAACTCCATCGGCGAGTACCAGGGGATCGGACCCCTCCTCGCCGACGGCCCACGCGAAGTCAGGGAATCCGACTTCGCCGACAGTCACGTCCGACATAGGGTTGCGAATCTAGCGGAGCCTGCTTCGTGATCGACCCCCCTCGAACGAAACCACCGGTCGGTTGCGATCCCGACGGGCTTGACGCCAACGCCGCCCCGACGGGCCGCAAAGGGCCGGGCCGATGGGCGCTCCGCACGGAGCGGGTCGAGGCGTCGACGCCTATGGGTGCCACGTGTCCGGTTGGTTGGTGGGCTGCCGACATACTCGGTTCACCTGGGCCGGAGCCTCTTCTGGGCGCCATCGGAAATACCAGTGGCTATACTCATGGTATGGCCAAAGTCATGGTGTCACTTCCTGACGATCTGGTTCACGAGCTCGACACAGAGGCACGACGCCGCTCGACAAGCCGGAGTGCCCTGCTTGCTGCAGCAGCTCGGCGCGAGCTCGCTCGACCCGAGTCGGGCGCCGTAGCCGAGGCTGTTGCCAGATCCGAACGACGGTTCCGAGCAGAAGGGCCCTTCGACGCAGCCGAACTGGTCCGCCGCAACCGTGACAGTCGGCGGTGACCACACTCCTCGTCGACACATCCGTCCTCATCAAGTGGTTCCACAGCAAGGGAGAGTCCGAGCTAGAAGAGGCACACGCCATTCGCAATGCTGCCCAACGCGGGGACGTCGAGTGCAGGATGATCGATCTCGCGCTCTACGAGATGGGGAACGTCCTGCTTCGTTCCCTTGGCTGGACGGGTTCCGACGTGGCAGATCAGCTCGACGATCTCATCGTCATCTGCGGTCCGCCCCTCGCCATGACCTCAGAGTGGCTCCGGCGGACGGCCGATATCGGCACGATCCATGGCCTCACCTTCTACGACGCAGCGTGGGCGGCGTCCGCAGTCGACCTGGGCGTATCGCTCGTCAGCAGTGACCGCCTCCTGCTCGCCAGTGGACTTGCCGAATCGCCCGCCTTCACCGCTCAGCGTCTCCGGTTGCCACTCGGAACATGAACCACCCGCCAGTGAATCAGTCGGTCCCGGCTGGTTGGGCGGAGGTGGTGGGTGGGTTGGTGGACTCCGCTTCGTCCCTACGGAACGGGGCGGATCTGTGTCGCCAAGAGGATGCGGAACCCGACTCTCCAACTGCGATTCGGAGAACCAGGTTGCGGGAGACAGTGAGTCACCGCGGGGTCAGAGGACGGCTGCTGCGTATCCGTTCATGGCGCCGTTGCCGGCGCCCACCCACAAGAAGACCACGAGATCACCCTCTTGCACGCGACCGGCCCGGCGGTCCTCGTCCAACAGGATCAAGGTGCTGGCCGCAGAGGTGTTGCCGTAGTGATCGACGCTGATTGGAACGCGGTCGGGTGGGAGGCCGAGTTCCTTGATCGCCTGCCGGACAACGACACCGTTGGCTTGGTGCAGATACCAGCGGGCCACGATATCGACGTCGAAATCGGTCCCGGTGACCGGCTTGACCGCGGTCGGCCAATCTTCCTGCAGCATCTCGAAGTCTCGTGCCATCAACGGTGGGAACACCTCGGCGACCTTCACGCCATCCATGAGGAAGACGTGATCGGCCACATTGGTGGTTGATGTGTGGTGGAGGCAACCACCCCCGGGATAGGAGACGAGGCCGATGTCGGGGCTGGTCTCATAACGCACCGAAAGCAAACCGGTTGGAGCTTCGCTCTGGTCACGCGGGGTCGACCGCCAGACGGATGCGCCGGCTCCGTCGGCGAACATGAGCGGGGCCAACCATCCGAGGCCGCTTTGGTGCTCGTAGTAGTAGTCGTGGACTTCGGGTCCGAAATAGCCAGACGGGCAGTTGCTCGCCACCACCAAGGCGGTCGCCGGTGCCATCGAGACGAGCGAACACGCTGCGGTGCGAAACCCCGAGGCCAGCCCGGCGCATCCCAGGTTCTGATGGAACAGATCGATGTCCCGACGCAAACCGAGCTCGGTCATCAGGAACCGGAAGTGGTCCTGGCAGGCGATGAGGTCGGGCGTGGTGCTGACATGGACGAGGACATCGACGTCCGCGGCCTCCAGGCCGGCGTCGGCGAGGGCGTTCCGACCGGCCCGGAGAGCCATGTCGCCGTCGAACATTCCCCCTTCGGCCCGGGTCCGCTTGCGTGCCCCCCCGAACTCATAGTCCAGTCGCCGCTCGTTGATACCGAGATGCCTCACGATCCACTCGGGCTCCAAAGGCCTGCCATCAGGGCGCACCGGATGGAGGTAGTCGAGGATCTCCTCGTTCGAGACCCGATGGTCGGGTAGATAGGACCCGACTCCCTCGAGAGAGACCGACACCTCTGAGGCCAACCTCGGTATCACTGAACTAGCCATCGGAACCACCCCCACGGTCAGTGGAATCGCTCTATCGCACGCAGCGTGCTTAGCCACCAACCTAGGAGCCTGCCAGCGGGAAATTCAGGGGCGAAGGTCCCAATCCGGGTCTCATGCGGTTGAGGGATGCGGGTTTTGGCGGCCACACCTCAAGATCGAGACAACTCCGATCTGGCCATTGAGGTCGTCGTGCTCCGTCACGGGGTCGCAGGCCTTCGACGCCACGTGGGTGGCTCGTTTGGCTGGTCGGTTGGTTGTGTTGTGGGGTGCCGACAAGACTCGGGCGACCCGGCTGGACCGTGTTCGGCCCCGAGCCGTTTCGCACGTCAGTGGTCTCGTTCCCACTTCGTTGTTGACGCAACCAACCGTGGGAAATACCTGCACAGTTGCACCGGCTGCCGTTCGACGGCCAACCTCGTCTTGGCCAATTGCCCGATGTCACGCAAGACTTGGCGGATGGCTGGAGAACCCGAACCGGGCTCGGCGAGAGAAGTCGCCCGGAAGGACATGGAATTGATGATCGAAGCGGCAACCAAGCTGCGGGACGACCTCGACGGTCATGTGAGCATCAACCAGGAGATACTCGACGGCTTGGGGAGAGTCGGAGAGTTGGGCACCGCACTCGAACGGGTCAAGGCCGCGCAATGGCGCCTCAGCCTCACGGATTCTTTGTCCCGCTACGAACTCATCCGGCATCGGGCAAGGTTGAGTCTGATTGCCGTGGGGATCGAAGAAGGCATGACCGTCTCCGATGTAGCCGAACATTGGGGAATCTCACGGCAGCTTGCCGGTCGGTACCTGCGGGACATCAAAGAATCCAGTTGACCGGGCGGGATTTCTGGTCCCGCACCGCCTCGGGGACACGAGTCCGAATCGATCTGACAAGTTCTTCCACTTGAAATAGGTGTTTCAGAAGCTTAAGATCGTGACCATCCACCGGGTTCGTCGAGAGAGGTTCCGCCGCCCCGCTCCGGGCCCGGTGTTTTCTTCGATTGCAGAGCCCTGAAACGATGGTGGACCTGACACCAGTCGGTGCCAGGTCCACTCGTCGGGGTTCCGCCGCCCGTCGGTTATCTTCGTGCATCGCGTCTCTGGATGCAACCAGAAGTTGCAACAGCAATCTGTTGCGAGTCAGCTCTGGCATCAGGGACCGGATTACTCGGGTTCGTCGTCGGTCGGCGCGCTGACGAGGAGTTCCCGCCAGCGCTCTTCAGGCACGTGCGCCGGTGTCGTCGATTCGAGGAAGTCCTCGAGGATGGGTAGGAACCGCTGGGCATCCCGCCAAGGGAGGAAGTGCCCGGCTCCCTCGAGGATCTCGAGACGAGCGCCCGGCATGGCTTCGGCGGCACGGTGGGCGTGGGCCACGGGGATGATGCGGTCTCGATCACCCCAGACGATCAGGGTTGGCAGGGCCTGAGCCAGGTAGAGCCGGTCGTGAGCGCTGACCCGCTGGCCGGCGACATCGATCACCGCCCGGACGGTGTGGATGAAGGCCTGTTGGCCGTGGCGATCGGTCAAGGTGGTGTAGCTGCGCCACACTTCGGCGAGGGTGTCGTTCGGTCGCCATCCCACCCGGCTGGCCAGCCTCCCCGGCGACTCACTCACTTCCCGGATCCGCCGGTGGAGCAAAACGGGGAGCACGTACTCGGCGCCCGGCAGGGTGACCGCCTTGAGCAGTGGACTGACCTCCTTGCCCAACCCACCGGATGCCACCAGAACCAGGCGTTGGACTCGCTCCGGGAACTGGTAGGAGAACTGCATAGCCACGCCGCCGCCGAGCGAGTGGCCGATGACGGTGACCCGGTCCTGGCCCAGGACGGCCAGGAGGTCACGAACCCCGCTGGCATAGGCACCGAGCGAGTAGTCGCCACGGGGTTTCGCCGACTGCCCATGGCCGAGCAGGTCGGGGGCAATCACCGTGTAGTGCTCGGCCAGAGCAGGCATCACCGCGCGCCAAGTCGTCGAACTCCCGGCGATGCCATGGATCAGGACCACGGTCGGGCCTTCACCGGCCATGCGATAGGTGACGTCGTGGCCATGGATCCGCGCGGTGCGGAGCCGGAACGGACGATCGGTGATGTCGCTTCCGCTGGGCGACGGGTCCGACCTCGGGGGTATCGGCGCCGGCGCCGGGTCGGCGTGGCCGTTGGCCGCCCGAGCCGTTCGCTTCCTGACCGGATTCACCGGGGTTGACTTCGTATCGGATGGCATTGCGCTCTCCTGACGGGCAACCAGTGCCATTCTGACAGTGATCGCTGTTAACGTAGTGTGACAGCGATCACTGTCAGAAACAAGCCGGGCTGTGGTTCACTGGGGCGGTGGACACCCCCGAAGAGGAACCCGGGTACCGGCTCGCCGAGCTGGCAGCGCGCTCCGGGGTGTCGGTGCGCACGATCCGCTTCTACCAGTCTGTCGACGTGCTCCCGAGACCGGACCGCCAGGGCAGGGTCGCCGTCTACCGAGAGAGACACCTGGAGCGACTCCGCCTCATCGCCGAGCTCCGAGACCGAGGTCTCACCCTGGGAACCATCCGCCACCTACTCGGCAGGAGGGCCAGCCCGGGCATGTCGGTAGGCGACTGGCTGGGCCTGGACCACACCCTGGGTGGACCTTGGTCCGAGGACCGGCCAAGGGTCGTCAGTGACAGCGAGCTGACGGACGTACTCGGGGCGAGGCCTTCCAGGTTGCGAAGCCAGCTCGAGCGGACTCGCTACCTCGAGCGTCAGCCCGGAGCGACGTGGTTGGTTCGGAGTCCCACACTGCTCGACCTCGCCCTTCAGCTCCACGATGCCGGGATCGACGTGGAAGTGACCGGCCAGGCCACAGAACTGCTTCGGCGGCGACTGGCTCGAGCGGTCGATGACCTGATCGTATTGTTCGTCGAACGCTCGGGCGCCGGCTTCGCCGGGCAGGCGTCGAGAGACGAACTCGCCTCGGCGCTTACCGCTCTGCGCCCAATCGCAAAAGAGGCGGCTGGGATCATCCTCGCCCAAGAGGTCGAACGTGGCCTGCGTGGGCTGCTTGAGGTAGGACCCACCCCTACCCGACGGCGCCGGGCGCCGGGCAGGGTGCGACGCCGGCGTTGAGCCAGGTCCTGGCCGGCCGAACGCCGGTGCGTGGCCAACACGCCTGATCTTGTTGGCGCAACGAACTATGAGAAGTGCCAGGTAGGTCATATCGGATGACATTGGCACCCCACAGGTTCATACTGGCTAGCTTCTTTGTGCGACGGAAGGGGAGGGAGCATGAAGCGCACCGCGGCAACAGCATTGATTGTCGCAGTGGCAGCTCTGTCCATCTGGCTCTATCCCGCCGCTCTCACGAGAGCCGTGGCAGCCACGGGGACCTCCGGCGGGTCGGCCTCCACCAACTGCGACAAGTCTTCGTTCCCCCTTGAACCATTGTCTCAGGCCAAGAGCCAGGCCGAGAGAATGCTGAACCGGATAACGCTCGACCAAGAGACCAGCCTCATGCACGGCGTTGGACCGTTGAAGGCCCCCTCGGGCACCGTCGGCGCCACCGCCGCCATTCCCAGCCTCCACATCCCTGCGGTCAACCAGCAGGATGGCCCAGGGGGCGTTGGTGATGGTGTGTCGGGAGTCACCCAGCTCCCAGCCCCTGAGGCGCTTGCGGCCACCTTCGATCCCATGGCCGCAGCCTGCTATGGACAGGTGATCGGCGCCGAGGCACGAGAAAAGGGGATCAACCTCGTCTACGGCCCGACGGTGAACATCGTCCGGGTGCCGCAGTGGGGTCGGGCCTTCGAGAGCCTGGGAGAGGATCCCGATCTGACCGGGACGCTGGCGGCGTCGGAAGTGGACGGCATCCAGCGGGCCGGGACGATGGCACAGGTCAAGCACTATGCCGTTTACAACCAGGAGACCAACCGAAACACTCCCGAGGACGACGCCATTGTGAGCGCTCAGGCGCTCCAGGAAATCTACCTCCGTGCCTGGGACCCGATCGTCAAAGCCGACCCCAGCTCGATCATGTGCTCGTACTCGACCATCAACGGCTCCCCCGCCTGCCAGAACAAGGAGCTGATCAACGGGTACCTCGACACGACGCTCGGGTTCTCAGGCTTCGTCGGCTCTGACTATTTTGCCACTCACTCCACGGTGGACGCTGTCGACGCCGGGCTGGACCAAGAGCAGCCGGAATCGACCTACCTGGGTTCGGCGTTGGTAGCCGCGGTCAAAGACGGGCAGGTGAGCCGGGCCACAATCGACGATGCGGCATTGCGAGTCCTGACCCAGATGTACCGGTTCCGGCTCTTCACCGACGACACGAAAGGGAACATTGGGAACGACGCGGCGACTGCCAGCGACTCCGAGGTATCCAACGATGTGGCCGAAGAAGGCACGGTCCTGCTCAAGAACCTCAACAGCACGCTCCCGCTGGCTAGGAACGAACCGGGCGGCATCGCCGTCATCGGCCCGGCTGCTCAAGCCGAGCCGATCAGTGTCGGCGGCGGTAGCGCGACCGTTACCGCGCCACAGGTCGTGACTCCGCTCGCCGGCATCCGAGCCGCCGTTCGGGCGAAGGCGCCAGTTACCTATACCCCGGGTCTCCCCGGTGCGCGGGACTTCGTCGCCATCCCTCTCACGTACCTGAGCGCCCCCTACCCGACGACCGGCAACGCCGGCACCCTCTCCGCTACCCTCACCGCCCCGCAGACCGGTACCTATGAGCTGGCCTACTCCGAACCCCCCATCTACGTCCCAGTGACACTCTCCCTCGACGGGACGCCAATCGCAGTGAATCCGGGCACCCTGCCGCGCACCACCTACACCGCGACCGTGCAGCTCACCGCCGGTCGGACCTACACCCTCAGCGGTCCCGTCCAGGGGCTCACCTGGGCGACCCCGAACCAGATCGATGACTCCATGCTCCAAGCAGTCATTGCAGCAAAGAGGGCGTCAGTGGCGGTGGTGGTCGTAGGCGACGGCCAAGAGTCCGAGGCGGGTGACCGGGTCAACCTGACCCTTCCCTCGGATCAGGACGAACTGGTGGATGCCGTTGCCGCCGCCAACGAGCACACCGTGGTGGTCATCGATGCCGGGGGAGCTGTCACGATGCCGTGGCTGGCCGACGTCTCGTCGGTCCTCGATGCCTGGTACCCGGGCCAGACCGATGGAACGGCTCTGGCGGCATCGCTCTTCGGCGACGCCGACCCATCGGGACATTTGCCGGTGACGTTCCCGGTGGCGTCGACGAACAGCCCGGTGTCGGAACCGACACAGTTTCCTGGCACCGATGGAACGGTCGACTACGCAGAAGGCGTCGATGTCGGTTACCGGTGGTTCGACTCGACGGGCGCCACTCCCCTGTTCCCGTTCGGATACGGGCTTTCGTACACGACATTCCGCTACAGCGACCCCAAGGTCAAGGTACGGGTACGGAACGGTCACCCGACGGTGACGGCGACCGTTCGGGTCACGAACACCGGCAACAGGTCCGGCGCCGATGTTGCTCAGCTCTACCTCGGGCAACCTTCAGTGGCGGAGAACCCCCCACGACAGCTCGAGGCATTCCGTCGGATCTCGTTGGCGCCCGGTGCTTCCCACACGCTTTCCTTCACGATGGGTGACAAGCAGCTGGCGTACTTCGACGCGACTAGCGAAGCCTGGCGCGTCACCTCAGGGATGTACCGAATCTGGATGGGGGACTCCTCGGCTCTCGCGCAGCTCCCCGCAACAGGCGGCTTTCGTCTATTCCGGTCGGTGATGCTCGGCCCGTGACGCCGGGGCGGGGGTGCTTGGTCGGTTGGTGGCTGGTGGGCTTCCGACAGATCCCGGATGACCAGCTGGATGCTGGGCTGGTCGGCGGCCCTTCCCACGCCGTTGCTCTTGAATTCCCACATTGTTGTGGGCACAACTACTATCGGGATGCCCCAGTATTCGGGCTGGATGGATGGTGCAAGAGTGTTCGCATGAGCTACCGAGTCGTTCAGTGGGCGACTGGCAACCAGGGCGTAGAAGCGATTCGGGCGATTCTGGACCGGCCCGATATGGAACTCGTTGGGGCCAAGGTCTATAGCGAAGACAAGGTCGGCGTAGACGCCGGGGTCCTGGCAGGTCGCGAGCCCTGTGGTGTCGTGGCCACCCTGGATGTGGACGAGATCTTGGCCCTCGGTGCTCACTGCGTGGCCTACTTCCCACGGATCGCCTCGCTCGACGAGGTCTGCCGGGTTCTAGCCAGTGGCACCAACGTCGTCACCACTGCGTTCCTCTTTCATCCGCGTTCACTTCCTGCGGACGATCTGGCTCGATTGGAGGCAGCCTGCGCGAGAGGTGGCTCGTCGGTGCACGGCACCGGCCTCAATCCGGGGAATCTGAGTGGAGTGCTTCCGCTCGCCCTCTCGGGAATGTCCCGAACCATCCAGAAGATCACATTGCAGGAGCGGGCCGACTGGTCCTTCTACGAGTCGACCCATATCACGTTCGACAACATGCGCTTTGGCCGGGCACCAAAGGACGTGACCGAAGCGACCAGCGATTTCCTGCGGTTCAACAGCGGGATCTTCCAGGAAATGGTCGCCTTGCTCGGTCGTGCTCTGGGGGCGGGTCTCGACACGATCACGTCTTCGGTCGAACTGGTGACGGCTGAGACGGATCACGACATCTTCGGGATCACGTTGGGTGCCGGGACGGTCTCCGGGCAGCGGTGGCACTGGCGAGGGCTCCGAGCCGGCGACACCCTCATCGAGATCGAGACGCTGTGGACAGTGGGGGGAGAGTACCCAGCCCATTGGCCAACGCCGCTCGATGGATGGACGCTGACGCTGGAAGGTGAACCGTCGATCCAAGCCCACCTGCTAACGCTCATGTCCTACGAACGGCCGCTGCCCCTCGCTGAGCACGTTCGAGCGGCGAGCGTGGCCACTGCGATGCAAGCAATCAACACGATCCCCGCACTCTGTGCGGCCCCGGC
>CAZNLF010000063.1:0-12528 GCA_964573595.1 uncultured Acidimicrobiaceae bacterium
CGAGATCGAGATTGTCCAGAAGATGGACGCCCATCGCCACGATGGCCACGGTGTGGATCGGCATCGGAACAGCGTCGACACGTGACGGAAATACATCAGAGACACCGTCGCTACCGAGCACGGCCACCTCTCGCCCATGGAGCCAGGTCAGACAGGAGGCGTCGAGGCCGGCGAGTCCGTCACTCGGAGATGAGGGGCCGTGGGACTCGCGCCACCGCCACCGCCCGGTGCGCACGAGGAGGGCGTCCCCGGTCTGGATGGTGACGCCAGTCGACCTCTCGGCCGCTTCCAGGTCCTCGGGGAAGATGGGCTCTCCTGGCTCGAGTGCCTCCCTGCCCCGGATGGCGGGAACGTCGACCAGGACGCCCCTCGTGACGATTCCCGATCGGAGGTGATGGATTCCGAGTTCGGCTGCGCCGTGAGCGGTAACTGTCTCGGCTTCGTAGCCGTTGTAAAGCTTTCCTTCATGGAAGATGTGGCACAGGGCGTCGAGGTGGCTGGTTGAAAAGCCGTGCGGGGCAACTGCGAAATAGTCGGCGCCATAGCCCTCGGTCGCCGTACCGATCATGTGGTGGACAACGGGCATCGGGTTGTCCGGACCCGGTTGGGTGGGTAAGGGCCGGGCACAAGACGCGGTCTGACCCGAATGCACGGCTGTTGCTGCGGCCGCGGTCACCTCCGCCGTGATGAAGTTCAGAGCCCCGAGTTGGTCATGGGGTCCCCATCGACCCCAGTTGGAAAGTCGATCGTGGAGACTCAGGACCTCATTTGTGCTCATGGGTTTCCGCGGCACGACGATAGAGTACCGGCACGGTGTCCGTTGAGGGGGCGGCGGCCGAACGGCGGATCAGAGCACCATGACCACTCGGGTGGCCGCCTCATTTCGGATCGACGAGCGCCCGACGAGGTCCAAGGGCTCGAGGGAGGATCGCTGTCTCCTGGAGGCCGACCGCTGTGTTCGTGGGCGCCAAGAACCTCATCCCACGTCACCCGACCAAGCCGATATTCAGGGATGACTCCGTCCAGCCGATTCGACCTTTTCAGCCGCGACGGATCGATGGTCTTCGGTGGTTCCGCAGCCAGGTCCTGCGGCTGGGGCGGCAGTTGGCCGGCCAAATGCTTCCCGGATGCTTGGTGGAGTAGGGATCTCGGCGCCATGACACACACGTCCCACGCGGCACGCCGTGCACACTGTCCCGATGGGCCTCCAGTCATCAGCCGACGTACGGCTGAGGTCGTACCACTCCCCACCTCACCTCGCTGCGAAGGTGCGCTCGATGTGTGGGTCCCGGCGGCTATCGGGCAGGGCTGAATGGCAAGTCAGGAGCACTTTCTGTGATGGCCCGCTCACTGTCGGCGAGGGCACCGGGCACCAGCTCCGAACAACCACTTGACTTCGATGCCCATTTCTCTATATCTGAAAGTGGGGCACGAGTGCTCGACCCTGGCGGAAGGAAGCAGATCATGGCGGCAAAACTGAAGGTCTTGTTTGGGTTGGGCATTGCCCTCCTCGTCCTCGTTGTTGCCACTGCAGCGCATGCGTCGAATGGTCCAGGCGGGTTCGGCCATAAGCACTGGCAGGGGCATCACGGCTCCGGGAGAGATCGTGGGTCAGCAGTGGTTGCACTCGAGTCGAGCCCCTACGGACCGGTTCTCGTGGTGGGCGGTGCCGGTGCCGGGTACGTACCGGCGGACCCGACGGCCAATCCGCCCACGCCTGCGGGCTACAACTATCCGGCCGGGTCGTCGCTCTATCTTCTCACGAGCGACCCACCGACCTACGGTCAGGGCTGGGGTCACGACGGATACCAATCGGCCTGCGGGGTGACCATCGTGGCCACCCAAGGTTTCACCTGCACCAGTTCTCCCTCGGCGAACACCGGCGAGTGGCCCGCGCTGCTGACCTGGGGACCGCCCGTGGCCGGTCCTGGTGTGAATCCATCGCTGCTCGGCACGGTCTACCGCGCAGATCTCGACGCATTCCAGGTCACCTACGCCGACCATCCGGTCTATCTCTTCGACCAGGGACCCAACTCGTTCGTCGGCCAGCACTTCTTCGAGAGCGTGGCACCGCTTCCTCCGTGGGGTGGTCTGTGGTCGCTGTTGTCGCCCAACGGTCTGCCCGCATCGGGAGTTGCGAGCCTCGAAACCGAGGCGCCCGTCGCCGGCCAGACCACCTACACGTCACCGGTCGTGGGGGTCCAGGAGTACCCCTTCGGCGACCAACTTGGCGCCACTCCGCCGATCCCGGCCAGCGGCGTCACCATCAGTGTGTACGCCTTCAGCGGTGACCGGCCGTGGCAGAGTCAGTGTTCGGGGAAGTGCACGCTGACCTGGATCCCTGTCCTCACCAGCGGGCCGCCAACCGTGGGATCTGGACTTCACGCCCATGGCGTTGGCGCCATCAGGCGGCCCGATGGGTCGTACCAGGCGACCTATGACGGGCACCCCTTGTATCTCTACGGCCAGGAACAGCCTGTCGTCGAATCTGGCGCCCCGGTATACACGGGCAGCGTCGGTAACGGCAACGGGGCCCACGCCTTTGGTGGGACCTTCAGTCTGGTCAATCCCTAGGCAGTCTGGTCAAACCCTAGGCAGTCTGGTGAATCCCTAGGCACAGATTCGCCTCCATCCCCAACCGACGGCTGGAGGGAATGCCGAATAGTGCAGTGGGTGACTACGACGCCCCTGCGCTTTCCTGAGTGCCAGGAGAATGACCCGAGTAACCGTGGCAGAAGTGTGGGACGGTGACAGTCAATAAGCGCCACTGATCCGGACACAGGCAATCGGGGGCACCTTGTGCGCCGTCGGCGTGAGGGTCAGGTGCGGGATCAGGAGCTGGCTCGGGTTTCTGGGCGCAACACTTCGCCTCTATTTCGACGCCTGTTGCTCCTTAGAAGGCTGTTGCTCCGACGATCAACCCGTTGAGGTGACCAGCAGACATTCCGCCGTCGTAGGGGGCGTCGCCGTAGGTGTACACCGCTCCATTGGCCGTCGTCACCCAGTATCCACCGCCATCCGAGGTGGCAAAGATCGCTTCAGCAGGGTTCGAGAATTCAATCTGGCCAAACGGGCTGCCCTGATAGGTCGCATCGCCATACGAATAGATCTCACCGTCGGAGAAGAGAATCCAATAGCCATTTCCATCCGGGGTGCTGACTCCGGAACGGACCTCCGTCGCATACGGCAAGTGGGAGGCAGGTCCTCCGTAGTTGACGGCGTCACCGAAGGCATGAACATCGCCGCCGAAGCTGACGACCCAGTAGCCGTTGCCGGTGCCATCCGTCATCACGTCGGCGATGCCGGTGCCGTTACTGAAGCAACCTCCGATTCCGGGGCACGAGCCCTCGAACTTGGCGTCGCCGAAGGCGAACACACCCCCGTCGGCGGCGACAAGAAAGTAGCCACGTCCGCCGTGCGAAGGAACGATGCCCACGATGGGAGCATTCAGCCTGGGCAGGATGGGAGAGTCGGCCGGTGAGAGCCCCAGACCGGGAATCGACCCGTAGAAGCCCGCATCCCCAAAAGCGAAGACACCGCCATCTGACGCCACGAGCCAGTAGCCACCGGCGCCAGGGGTGGCCGCCATCCCGAAGATGGGTTGGTTGAGAGCCTTTCCGCCCATCGAGCCGAAGAACGACGCAGCCCCGAACGAGAAGACGCCGCCGTCGGACCCCACCAACCAGTAGCCGTGTCGTGCCGAACCAACCTGGGGCCTGGTGACCGATGCCGCATCGGTCCCCCTGGATGCCACCGTCGGCTCCTGTGCCGAGGCTGGACTTGACCCTGCGGCAACCAGCAACGCTGCGACTGCTAGCAAGGTGCCGGCGATCTGGACCAACATTCGCTGCCCTGGTGATTCCGTCATCGCGGCATCCTTTCGACAGGTCCAACGCCAATGCGTCGCTATCGGCGTATCCCCCCGATCGGACATCGCCGCAATGCCCTTTGACACTGCGCCTATGGCAGGGGGGACAGTAGGGCCGAAAGTCACAGGCTCTTTGGGCCGGAGGTGGCGAGTGCACCACTCCTGCCGTTGGGGGTGTGACACGGCAAGCGGCAATCGCTAGCACTGGACGGAGATCCGCCACGAAGAGCCTTGACGTACCAGGTTCACAGCCGCACCATGGAGGCAGTGACCATGAGGAGGCGCCCATGCTCAAGATGGCCCTGCGGATAACGGTAGTGCTGTGCATGCCGATGGTGGCCCTGACGGCAGTCACACAGACAGCCGGAGCAGCCCACAAGGTGGGTCCAGGTCAATACTTCACTGGCGTCATCAACGGCACGGACGGGAATACGGTAATACCGATCGCCATCCAAATGGCCTGTTTTGGGCCGTTGACGCCGGGAGAGACAGGTCACCCGATCGGGGGTCAGACCCTCGCCGTCCACCAATTGTTTCCGCCCACGATTACGAGCACCCTGGGTAAGACCGGCAACGACTCGACAATCGACGTGTTCTTCGACGCACCGCCACCCGCCACGCTCCAGAGCGTAGGCACGCATGCGGCCGCGAAGACGATCCGTCTTGTCCATTACGACAGGAACAAGCTCCTGCCGACGTCTCTTACCCTCCCGTGCGGCGGAGCGGGCACCGTCTGGTTCGTCCCGATCCCCGTCGTCCCGCCCTCCCAGGCAGCCGCAGTCCCCGTGGAGTTTGAGTCCCAACCCTAAAGGCGCAATTGTGATGACGTAGGCGAAGTACCGGAAGGGGTTGTGCGAGCTGGCGGCAATGCCCTCGCCGACACCACGAACCAGGAACGTGACCGCGCCCCCGACACCGGAGAACGTCTTCCCTAGGTGGGCAGTTCACGGGTCCGGCACTTGGCTGCCAATCTGGCCCCGTCGTGCCGTCCCGGGCAGTCGATCACCGCCGCCGACCGGGCGAATAGATCTGGGATGCCCCCGGCGGTGCATTCGCACGGATCGATCGAAGCTCCCGAAGGGAGTTACGTACGCCTCGCCACAATGATGTTCTGCTTCACTCCTGGTACGGCGTCGAGGAACTCGACGACGCGGAAGTTCGGCGGCCAGCGGCGCTGCACGTAGGCGAAAGGTATCGCCGTCTCTCCGTAGGTGGCCGACGGGAGGTCTTGCCCGGCACCGATTGGATCGCAGCAGTATTCGCCGGTGTCGTAGCGCTCGAGGGCACCCTGGGTGTCCAAGAAGGCTGACCGCGCCCCGACGGTGCCGATGCGTCGGAACTTACTGACACTGGTGAGATCGTTCTCCTGCCCGCGGATTGCCGCGCATTCGAGGATGAAGTCCCGCTCCCGGGTAGTCACGATCAGTGATCCTCCGGGCCGGAGCACCCGGGCGAACTCGGCGAGCCACTGGAGGTGCACCTCCTCTGTCAGGTGCGAGAAGACCGAGAAGGCGAAGATCACGTCGACCGACGCGCTCGGCAGATCCAGGGGTGGGAACAGGTCGATCTGTTCGAAGGTGGCCCAGGGATTGCTGCTCCGGCAGAGGTCGATCATCCCTTCGATGGGGTCGACTCCGAGCAGGCCATCCTTACCAAAGTCCTTGATGAAGAATCGGGTGATCCGTCCCCAGCCGCAACCGAAGTCCACCGCCGACCTCGGATGGTCCCCCCGGGTCACCCGAGACACGACCTTGTAGAACGCGAACGCCTCCCGCAGAGTGTCCTCGCTGTGAGTACCGGTGAAGCGGACCTGGATCTCTTCGGGCGGCAACGACGGAAGATACCCGTGCAACGACGGGAACGTACGCTCGCCGTGGACACTGAGCCAGTACCACTCCGATGGCGTCATGTGCCGGAACACCGAACTGGGTGGGAGCGAAGTAAGCCGTGCGCTGAGTACGTAAGGGATGGCGAGGGCGGGACGAAACCGCGAGCGAACCGCTGTGATCCGGCTTGCAGCCATCTTGCTCCTCGTCTTCCGATCCACACGTGCCGTCGCCCACAGACCATATCGGTGGAAGAGCGGGTCCTGCCTCGCATCTGAGCTTGCCCCGGCGCTCGGTCACCGGCAATCACCGATGTAGCCCTCCGACGTGCGGTAGAGCTGCGGAGTCCAGCGGCTTGTTGCCACCGACTGGGAGAGGGAAATCTGTTCTATCTCGATGCAGCGGCCACTATCGTCCCGGCATCGCTACGATGACCCGATGGAGTGGTCGAGCGTGTATGTCGAGGGCCACGGGCCGCTCGCGGACCCGGCAATCGTCCTCGTCCACGGAGCGCCGGACCGCTCGACCAGCTTTCGGGGTCTTCTCCCCTACTTTCCCGATCGCCGTATCGTCCTGTACGACCGACGTGGCTACGGCCGATCGATCCACGCCCCGCCTGCTCGGGCGATGTCCGATCACGCCGATGACCTCCTGGCCATCCTGGACAGTTGCCAGGTGCCTCCAATCGTCATCGCCCACAGCTTCGGGTCGAACCTCACGATGCTTGCCGCAACGATTCGCCCGAGTGCCTTTGCCGTCGTCGGGCTGTGGGAACCGCCGCTCCCATGGGTCGAGTGGTGGCCGAGGGGCACCAAGAGGTACAACGCGAAGATCGCGGCATCGGACCAGCCGGCTGACGACATAGAGGGCATGTACCGCATGCTGCTGAGCGACCAGGGATGGGACCACCTTCGGCCCGAAGCGCAAGCTGAGCTCCGCGCCGAAGGGGCGGCTTTCCAGGTCGACATGGCGTCGGAGTTGGTCACCCCGTTCGACTTCCAAGACGTGCTGGTACCGGCATTGGTCGGCTACGGGACGGCCACAGTCCCCGAGCAGTCCAAAGGTGCCCGCTGGCTGGTCGACCGCCTCCCGAACGCCCGGCTGCATGCCGCTCCTGGGGCCGGTCACTTCGCCCCCCGTACCCATCCCGAGGAGTTCGCCGACTTCATGGGCGCCGTCATCGCAATGGCCGAGGTGCCCGCTACCGGCGAACTCCGAAAGGCCGCTGAGTGATTCCCTGGCTGCGGCCAGTAGGGGCCCGAGCCCTCAGCACTGATATTCCGCGATGCCCCGAGCCGGATCACCCGCCATCGGGACGGTCCCCGACGCCGGGTGGTGCATCACCGAACGAATCGGTATTGGCCAAGAGGTGGCTCGACTGACCGTCGTAGTCCCACCGACCTGGCAATTAGCTCCCAGGCTGACGGCGCGGTTGCCCAAAGGGATGCCGTGGGTCACGCTCAACCTGCTGGCCACATCGACGTGGAAGACCCACCGGTGCTGTTCGAGAGGTCGAGCTGGGCTCTGGACACGCAAACCCCGCCCTGGCTGCCGTGGTCGTCCGACAGATATGGCGCTCGATGGTCACACCGTTGGCCGACCTCGCCTACCGGTGAGTCTCCCAAGGGCTCACGGGATCGCTATCGAGAGCACCTTGGTAGCCGTGTTCTGGGTGGTCGGCTGGTGCTTCACCCTGACCTTCTTGTCGACGACCTTCACGGTGAAGGTGTACGCCCCGGTGTCACCCTTGGATGGCTTGCCCGAGATCACCCCGGTGGAACCGTGGAGGTGGAGTCCGGTCGGCAGGCTGCCCGACACGACGGACCACTTGTACGGGGGGTTTCCCCCGTTGGCCGTCAAGGTGGCGGTGTACGCCACTTTGACGGCTCCGGAAGGCAGCGAGGTCGTGGTGACCTGAAACGGTGGCTCGAAGTTGTAGGTCGTCGCCTGTGCCGCGGTTCCGATGGTGATGGCGTCCGTCTCACCGGTCATCGCCGACCATCCGCTGCCCACGTTCACACCGAGTCCACCCGTGATCGTTGCGTTCGGATAGGTGGCGAGGAAGTTGCTCCAGGATAATGGAGCGTCGTTGGGCGCCCCGGTCAGATGGGTTCCCCACACCTCCCCGGACAGGACGTTCCACCCCTGCCAGACGAGAGGGGTCACCCCGGCGGTCTGGAGATAGGGCTCGAAGCTCAGCGTCGAGTAAGTCACCCCTGCGTCCGTGCCAGTGGTGTTGCCGGGGTTGATCTCGATCTGCAGAATCGGCGCGGTCGTGGTGTTGTCCGTGTATGTCGAATAGCCGAGCGCGGTGATGTCGGCAAGCTTGGTGCCGGTGTGGTCGTAGTTGTAGACACTCCAGTGGTCCGCGGCCCCCGTCACATTCATCTGGAGGCTCCCCAGCCCGAGCGGCGGTGTCGCCGGCCCGAATACCAAGCCCACTCCGCCCAGGCCACCGCTCTGATTGATCACCACGAACTGGCCAGGCGCCGGGGCGCCGGTAACCAGGTCTGACGAGGAGACCACCACCGTGGTGGCCGTGGACGCCGAGGCCACCGATGGGATCACCACGCTCAACGCCAGAACGAGAACAGTTCCCACCCCTACTGAAATGATTCTCCGCATGGAATCCCCCAACTCACGCCGCCGCTGGCTGCAGCGTAACAACAAAACCGAAACTTCGCCGCGTTGCTGGCCGGCACCCCGAATACCAAACTGGCGGTCCTTCCGAGTCGGCGGGGTGACGGAGACGATGACCGCCTCAGTACCCGATCGTCGGCCCTACGCGGTCATCTGCGCATCCAGTGAGGAGGTTCTGATCCACGGCCATACCGGGCTGGCCGTCCTTCAATCGGGCTTCGGGGCAGGCTCCGACGTCCCGATCCGTGGGCGGCCCAGCCACACCGCCAGGACGGAGACCCCGATGGCCAGCCCCGCCAGGATCATGGCGGCAACGGCCAGCCCGTTGTCGAAACTCGACCCCCCGGCCACCGAGCCCGGCGTGGCCGAGGTCGATGCCGTGCCACTGGCTTGGGCCGTGCCCGACGCACCTTTGCCGGGTGCCGTGAGCACGAGGGTGGGTGCCGGGTGCTCGGGGTCCGGCGCGGCTTTGGTGGGCACCTGGATCCAGTTCACCGTGGTGCCGTCGCTGTAGAGCTGGACCGCCTTGAAGGTGAGGAGATCGGTGCCCGTCGGAAGTCCCTGGGCCAGCACGTTGAATTCACCGAACTGGCCGACGGGAATCGAGCCGCTGCTCCAGTCGATCTCAGAGATGGTGGAGGTGAACGTCCCATCGTCGGTGGTGATGGGCTTGGGAAGGACGGTCGAATGGACACCGACCGTCCATCCGGATCCTGCTTCTGGGTTGAGGACCACGATCGGATGGGCCAACGGGAACTGGATACGCAGACCCACCACACTGGCGGTGGTCGATTCGTTGGGCACTCGGAAGGTGAGAATGGCGTCATCGGTGCCCTGTGGCAGGGACGATGGGCTCACGGTGACGTGGGCCGTGGCCACTCCGCACCACAAACAGATGACGGTCACCACCCCGATGAGGAACACGGCGAGTTTGGAGCGCATGGGCGGACTGGATCTCCTCACGAAGGGCGAGCCGACAGGGAACGTCACTGGACCTTGTCCACGAAGCTCACGTCGGGTTGGCTGAAATCGGATACTTGGATCTGCAGCGTGATCTCCCAGGTCCCTACGATCGGAGGATTGGGACTGTTCAAGAGCACGAAGCGCCCGACGCCGATCTTCTTCATGTCGGCCTCGATCGGTCCCACGTTCTGGGACGGCAGGTTGAGATAGAGGGACACGCTCTCCGCCATCTCGGCGGGGGTTCCGTCCGGCCCGGTGAACTGCACCGAGATGTTGTTGACCAGTGCCTGGTTCGGGGTGATGCGGAAGGTCAAGTGGCCGCCGTCGAACGCCACGGTACGGGCGAATGGGACCGGCGCGGGCGGGGTGGCGCCGTTGGAGGGCACCCCGTTGGCCAGCACCGCGGTCACCGCCAGGATGACGACGGCGATGACGGCCTCGAGCCGGACGGTGGCCAGCAGCCGCCGCCATCCGACGACCAGGCCATCCGAACCGCCTCGGGACTCAGCGGCCGACAGCCAGGGCACCAACAACACCCGGTTGTAGGCGGCGACCAGAATCAAGAGACCGACCAGGGCGATCTTCACCAGCAGTGTCTGGCCGTAGCCGGTCTCGAAGAGATTGGCGAGCGAACCGACTTCGGCGATGGCCAGGAGCGTTCCGGCCACCAGGACCAGGGTGATGGAGACGCCGGCCATGGTGGAGAACCGCTCGACCAGCCCGATGGTATCGGCCAGAACGCTGGGCCCGTCTTCGACACTCGTTGGCAAACTGACCGCAGGTGGCGGTCGCTCGAGCACCACGGTCGATGTCCCTCCCCTGGTCCGGCCCACCGTCACCGGCATCTCCTTGGGTGGAACTTCATGGACCGAAGCGGTCATCTCCCCGAGGCGGCGAGCGGCACGGACCCGGCTGTGGAGCACAGCCACCAGGCCGACCAGACCGCCGAACCACATCGCTGCGAAGACGACGTGCACCACGTCGGCCGGAGTGGAAAGCCACCGTTCCGGTGAGACCAGCGCGTGACCGAAGGCCACGAAGGCTCCGGCCGAGAGCAGCATCCCGTAGAAGGCGGTCGCCTGACGAGCCGTCGCCTGCCGGACCCGGAGCGACACCAGGCAGCCGGCCAGGCCGATGAGCTGCAACAGGCTTTGGGCACCGAGCTTCCCCCCAGCCGCCTGGGAAAGAACGGTCCACTGGCCGAGGGCTCCGAGACTGCCTCCGGCCAGTGCGCCCTGGGCGGCCACGGTCACCACCATGCCCACCACACCGATCCCGACCGCTCCGGTGCACCAGCGGCCGAGTCGGCGGCGTTCGCTCCCCTCGGGCAGCAGAAAGGCCAGGAAGAAGGCCAGACCGCCGGCCATCAGGACTCCGAGATAGGTGAGGAACTGGCCGCCGCGGTCGTACCAGGTGGCTGCCGATGTCGGCGGACGGCTCAGCGAGGCGATCGAACCGGGGCGGGCATTCCCGACCAGGAACACAATCCCCCCGCTGACCACGTGGCCGTCGACGGACGTCACGGTGTAGTTGGCCACGTACGCCCCACTGGGTAGCGACCGCGGCAACGTCACCCGGAGCGTGTCCGGGGCGGGATGGGTCGTGCCGCCCTCCCCCACCCCCTGGCCACTCGAGTTCAGCACGGTGACACCGCCGTTGTCCGGCTTGACCGGCTGATCCCAGACAATGGTGACGGAGGACGGTGCGTGGGCCACACGCTGACCCTGGGCCGGTGAGCTGGACACCACGGCGGCATGGGCGCCGGCCGGGGCCGCCCAGAGCAGAACGCCTGCCAAGAGGAGCAGGCCAACGACTAGTGCGCGTCGTCGAACGCCGGGGCTCGCCGGCCCAGGGCGGCGCCCCCCCATCACCGAATCACTGCTGCCGGGTACAGAAACCTATGGCATCGACCAGATCGGTGTTACCCGGGCAGTACACGTGCAGGTTGTCGTGTGAAAAGACGCCTTGGGGGCTCTCCCAACCCGGCACGACCCAGGCATGGACCATCCACACCGTCTTCGGCATGAAGATTCCATGCACGTCGGAACACTCTTGGGGCGTAACGCTCTGGTCGGCGGCGAACGGCACGGCAATCTTGCCCGCGGTGAATTGGACGCACACGTTGGAGTGGCGGTGCCAGTGGTCGTTGGGTCCTATGAATCCCGCTGGTGGTTGCGCGGTGAGGGATTCGTACATCACTCCCACGATCGGTGCGTTGTCGGCCGTGCTTGCGTAGATCCAGGATGCGGGTTCGGACGGATTGAACTGCCCGTTCAAGGAGGTGAGGTCGCTAGCACCGATCTCCTGATAATGAGCGCCGACACCTGGCGCCATCCCACCCGCCAATATCATTCCGGCGGCCTTGGCCGAAGCAACAGTCGGAAACTTCTCGGCCGCGGCGAGCGCCTGGGAGAGCTGCTGCGTCAAGATGGCCTGGTCGGACGAACCGAGGGGCACGTAGGGCTTCAGCTCGGTCTGCTCGGAGGCATTGCCGGCCAGGATCTGTTGAAACTGCTTGGAGTTCTGCCCGGGTACGGCAACCGTCGTCTTGAGCGCGAGTGCCGCCGAGGCCGATGCAAACGATTGAGGAGCGCTGGAAGTGCGTACGGCGGGCGCCACTGGGGCAGCAAGGAGACCGGCTGTTGTGGCGATGACCACACCGACGGGGACCACCGACGCCAGCACCAGGGCTGACGGAGACCACGACCGGCCGAATGCCGGATCGAAGACGAGGACGAGAGCAGTGAGAGAGGCAACGATCGCCACACCGACCCCGATCCACCAAGCGACGTTGGAGACCGCAGGCATATTGCGGGTGGTCGACCAGACACCGATGCCCACCAGGTTGGTTGCTATCGCCAGTGCGAGCGCAGGACGCGCCGGACGGACGATACAGGCGACCCCGAGGGCGACCTCAGCCCAGGCGGTGCCGATCGCGGCGGCAGCTCGCCATCCGGACAGGTGACTGGCGTTGGCCATGAGCAGCGCGGCGGAACAGCCCAGCAGAATGGCGAGGAACACATGGACCGGTCCAGGACGGTGCTCACGTGCTCTGTGCTGCGTTTCGGGCGGGAGAGAAGGGGATCCCCCTACCTCCGGCACTCCGTCAATGGACTCGCCATGGACGCGGTCGATGACGTCAGTCATACGTCCCCCTCCCCTGATCTCACGTTGAGCTCGTGGTGAGCGTAGGGCTCACCCCTCATGGCGTCAACAGATTGTGCAGCTCGT
>CAZNLF010000064.1:0-12387 GCA_964573595.1 uncultured Acidimicrobiaceae bacterium
CGGGCCTGGGGGTCGAGCCCGGTCGTCGGCTCGTCGAGGATCAGCAGCTCGGGGTCGGAGATGAGCGACCGGGCGATGGTCAGGCGGCGCTTCATGCCTCCCGAGAGGGACTCGACCCGGTCGTGACCGCGCTCGGACAGCTGGGCGAAGGCGAGCAGGTTGTCCGCCCGCTCCCTGATCACCTTGCGGGGAAGGTCGAAGTAGCGGCCGTAGACCATGAGGTTGTCGAGGACGGTGAGCTCGAGGTCGAGCGTGTCCTCCTGCGGCACCAGCCCGATGCGGCCCCGGATGCGGGGCCCGTCGGTCGCCGGGTCGAGCCCGAGGATCCGCAGGGTCCCGCTCGTGGCCGGGGACATGCACGAGATCATCCGCATGGTCGAGGTCTTGCCCGCCCCGTTCGGGCCGAGGAAGCCGAACGACTCGCCACGCTCGATGTCGAACCGGACCCCGTCGACGGCCACGAAATCGCCGAACTTCTTGGTCAGCGCGCGGGCCGACACAAGGGATCCCCCGTTCGGGTCCTCGGGCGACACATCGTGAAGTGGGGAGGGACGCAAGGGGATCAACGCTACCGTTCGGGGCAGTCCCGTCCGGCCTCCGGGACGGACCACACCGGGGCGCAGTTCCCGGGGACCGCCTGTCAATACAATCGGGGGATGCCATCGGACGGCGCCGTGGTGGTCCGGATCGCCGGCGCCGCCGACGTGGCGCCCCTTGCCCGGCTTCGTCTCCAGTGGCGGGCCGGCGAGCGCGGGGAACAGGGCCTCGAGGGGCCGGCCTTCGAACGGTTCCTCTCCGACTGGATGGAGGACCATGCGGTCTCCCATGTCCCCTTCCTGGCACTGCGAGAGGGCCAGCCGATCGGGATGGCGTGGCTGGCGTTGGTGGACAGGGTGCCGGGTCCGGAGCACCGCAACCGGCGCTCCGCCTACGTGCAGAGCGTCTATGTCGCGTCCGGCGAGCGGTCGATGGGCATCGGTACATTGCTCATGGGACTCGTACTGGCCCACGCCCGTGGCCTCGGCCTGGACTACCTGGCCGTCCATCCGACCGAGCGCTCGTTCCCGTTCTACCGTCGCCTCGGCTTCGTGGGCGCCGACCGGGCGCTGGAGCTGCGGCTCTGACATCGCCCGAGCGGGGGACGGACCTCGACCCGGTACAGTTCGGTGCCGGCAGTGTGCCGGGCGGCTCCCTCGAGAGCAGCGGTCCCGGTCAACGGTGCGAACGTCGCGTTGGCGGGCCGGCTCCGACGAGGACCGACGAGAGTGGGGAGTGGCGATGGATGGCTATGTGCTCACCGTCGAGCGACCGATCCGTGCCTCACCGGAGGCGGTCTTCGATGTGCTGGCGGACCCCTCGAAGCACCCGCTGTTCGACGGCTCCGGCATGCTCCAGGGGGCAAACGGGGCGGCGTCGCAGCGCCTGACGCTCGGGACCACCTTCGGCATGGACATGAAGATGGGCGTCCGCTACTCGACGGTGAGCACGGTCGTCGAGTTCGGGGAGAACCGCCTCATCGCCTGGCAGACGGGCCCCAAGGGCAAGCTCGAGCGCTACGTGGCCGGGCGGATCTGGCGCTATGAGCTCGAACCCCGGGACGGCGGCACGTTGGTGCGGGAGAGCTGGGACATCACCGCCGATCACCAGCGGGCCCTGTTGAAGCTGGGCGACCTCTGGTCGGGCAAGACCCGACGCGACATGGAACTGACCCTCGCCCGTCTCGACACCCTGCTGACGGCACCGCTGACGGCACCGACTCAGGCGGCCGACCCGACCTAGCGGACGAGCGGGCCGTCTCGTGCCCATCGAACGGGTCGGCGAGTCAATGCCGGGCTTCGGCGTCGACGGTGGCGAACAGGTCGACACCATGCCCGGTCGCTCGTGCCACGAGGACGCTACTGACCAGGGCCGACAGTGCATGGCGATCCGCCACGGGCAGGCAGTCGAGCATCGTGGCGACGTCCGCCTCGAAGGCGGTCGCGACCTGGGACACGAGCGTTCGACCGGCGTCGGTGAGTCGGACCAGCACCGCCCGACGGTCGGTCGACGAGGGAATCCGCTCCACGATTCCGCGTCGTTCAGCCCGGTCGATCAGCCCGGTGATGCTGGACTTGTCGAGCTCCAACAGCGTTGCCAGCTCGTTCATACCCGGTTCGCGGTCGCGCAGGACGCCCAGCAGTCGGGTCTGGATCAACGACAGACCGTGGTCGACCGCCCGACGCGTCAGGGCGTTCTGGACAAGGAAGGAGAGCTGGACCAGTCCGTCCACGGCGCTCAACTCGTTTCTGGTCCTGTCTCCGGAGGCGCGGGACGATCGAGACGCCATGACCGGAGTCTACTTGAGTTAGTACGTGCCACCAACTAACTTAGTACGTGGAACCAACTACTTCACGTCGAGCGCAGAGGAGCCACACCGATGGAGCGGATGCATGCAGCAGTGGTGACATCGTTCGCCGAACCACCGCACTACCGGGAGTTCGAAGTTCCCCAGCCGAGCACCGACCGAGAGGTCCTCGTCGACGTGCTCGCGGTCGGCCTGCACCCGCGGGTCCGGTCCGGCGCCGCAGGAGCCCACTACGCCAGCACCGGCGAGCTGCCCATGATCCCCGGTATCGACGCCGTCGCCCAGCGGTCGGACGGCAAGAAGATCTACTTCATCGCCGACGAAGGTGCACCCGGAACGATGGCCGACAAGGCGGTGGTCGACCGGCGACGCTCCATCGACCTGCCCGACGATGTCGAGGTGGCAAAGGTTGCGGCCGCCCTGAACCCGGCCATGTCCGCCTGGGTGGCACTGCGCCGACGAGTCCCGATCCGGTCGGGCCAGAGCGTGCTCGTCCTCGGCGCCACCGGCAATGCCGGGACAATGGCCGTGCAGGTGGCCAAACGGCTCGGCGCCGGGCGGGTGGTCGGCGCCGGTCGGGACAGCACCCGGCTCGACGCGCTCGCCTCCGTCGGTGCCGACGACGTCGTCCGGCTCGCCGAGGACGACGACGAGACGGCAAGGGCCCTGAGTGCTGCAGCCGCCGAGGTCGACATCGTCATCGACTATCTGTGGGGCCCGCCGGCGCAGCGGGCGATCCTGGCTCTCCTCACCGATCGGTCCGATCGCAGCCGCCCGATGGACTGGATCCAGATCGGCGCGGTGGCCGGTCCGACGATCGAATTGCCGTCGGTCGCCCTGCGATCTGCCAACCTCCGCATCCAGGGGGTGGGCCAGGGTGCTGTCTCGGCGGAGGTGTACCTCGCCGAGCTGCCGTCCCTCGTCGACGAGATCGATGCCGGCACCATTTCGGTCAGGACGAACAGCCGGCCGCTCGCCGACGTGGAGCGGGTCTGGCTTCAGGCGGACGTACCGGGGGAACGGTGCGTACTCGTCCCCTCGTGCGCACCCGCCCCTGGTGCGCACGGCCGCTTCATCGGCCCCGGGTCCGGATGAGCGCCTGTGGCCTCAGGATGCGGAAAAGCGCTCCCGGAGCTCGAACTTCAAGACCTTGCCCGCCGGGTTCCTCGGCAGGGCGTCGACCACCTCGATGCGGGTCGGCAGCTTGTAGCGGGCCAGGCGCTCACCGGCGAAGTCCCGGAGGTCGTCGAGGGTCAGGTCCGCGCCTTCGTGTAGGGCGACGACGGCCACCACGGCCTCGCCCCACCGTTCGTCGGGCAGCCCGATGACCGCGACATCGGCGACGCCCGGGTGCTCGTAGAGGACGCTCTCCACCTCGGCGGGGTAGACGTTCTCGCCCCCGGTGATGACCATGTCCTTGACCCGGTCGGCGATGTAGAGGAATCCGTCCTCGTCGAGGTACCCGACGTCGCCGGTGTGGAACCAGCCCTCGCCGTCGATGGCCGCCGCCGTGGCCTCCGGCCGGCGCCAGTAGCCCTTCATCAGGTTGGGGCCCCGGTAACAGACCTCCCCGTTGGTCCGGGGTGCGGTGATCGGCTGGTTGGCCTCGTCGACGACGCGGATCTCGCCGAACAGCGGCGCCTTGCCGGCGGACCCCAACTTGGCCAGGGACCACTCGGGGGAGAGGAAGCTGACCATGGGGGACGTCTCCGTCAGGCCGTAGCCCTGGTTGATGGGAACGCCCCGGCCGTTGAACAGCTTGATGAGCGGCTCGGGTACCGGAGCGCCTCCGCACACCAGGGTGCGCACGGTGGTCAGGTCGGCCTGGTCGAAGCCCGGGACCTGGCTCATGAACAGGAACATGGCCGGTACGCCGAACATGGTCGTCACCCCGTAGCGGGGGATGTCCTCGACGCAGGCCGCCGGATCGAACATGCGGTGCAGCACGACCTCGGCTCCCTTCTGCCAGGCCAGCAGCGTGGTCACGTTGAGCCCGCCGATGTGGAAGAGCGGAGCGACCACCAGGGTGACGTCGTCCTCCATCACATCGAACTGGAGCATGGCGTTGGTGTTGTTCCACCAGAGGTTGGCATGGGTGAGCATGGCCCCCTTGGGCCGCCCGGTGGTGCCCGAGGTGTACATGATGATCGCCACCTCGTCGGGGTCGATCGGCTCCGCGCCGGCCAGCGGCCGACGCTCACCGTGCAGCGGCTCCCACCCCTCGGCCACGTCGTCCGAGAGGTAGCGGCGCACGGGGATCTCCGCACGCACCGAGTCGGCCAGCGGCCGGTGCAGTTCGTCGGCGACGAGGGTGTGGACGCCGGCGTCGGTGATGATGAACGCCAGCTCGGGACCGGTCAGCCGGAAGTTGAGCGGCACGAAGATGGCCCCCAGCCGGGCCGCGGCGAACATCGTCTCGAAGAACGCCGGCTGGTTGAGCCCGAGGAAGGCGACCCGGTCACCGTGGCACACCCCGCCGTTCTGGAGGTCGGCGGCCAACGAGTCGACGCGTTGCAGCATCTCGCCGTAGGTCCAGGTGGTGCCCTCGAAGGTGAGGGCCCGTCGGTTGGGCGTGTTGGCCGCCCGTGCGGCGAACCAGTGGCCGAGGCTGAGGTCGGGGTCCATACGGCAACGGTACCGCTGTCGACGATCCCGTGGAAGGGTGCGCCGGGTGGGTGCCCGACGGCCCGGCCCGGGGCCCCCGGAGACCGCCCACCCGGAGTCCCCGGTAGGACCGCCGACCCCGGCTGCCCCGCCTACCGGAGATGAGCAAATTGCAGGGCCATTGCGTGGCCATGGCCAGTCGCCAGCGCGACCAGGAAGGCGACCACGGCCACGGCGAGGGCGAACCTGATCACCGGATGAGGATCCCCAAGCTCAGCAAGCCCGCGGCGACGGCGATGACGATCACCATGGTGATGCACTACCCAAGTTGGGTCCTCGACACACGACCACCCTTCAACCGATCCCGCCGAGGGTCACGCTCGGATTGCATGCATCCCGTCGGGTCGGGGTCTCCGGAGGCTCATGATCCCCGGCCATGGTCCGGGAGGTGGTCGGCCCCAGCGAACTAACCTGCGCACATGGATCGTCGCACCTCCAGCCGGTCCGACGAAGTGCGAGGTCGGCCACTCCGGCGGGAGCCGCTCCGGACCAGCGGGGGTGACTTCCTCGTCGGGCGCACCGTCCGTCTGACGCATCACCCCCATCGCATTCCCGGTAGCTGAGGTGTCCGGCCCGGCCGGCTTCGTCGGCCGCCAGCAAGAGCTGGACGTCCTCGAAGAGAAGCTCTCGGCGGCTCGGGAGGGCCAGCCCCAGGTCATCTCCATCGAGGCGGACCCCGGGTCGGGGAAGTCGACCCTCCTGTCCCGGTTCCTGTCGTCGGTCATGGACGCGGTAACGCTCGAGGCGTCCGCCGACGAGGAGGAGCGGCTGCTCCCCTATGGGGTCATCGACCAGCTCCAGCGCGGGGCCCCGACCGATCCGGGCACCGATCCGATGATCGCCGGAACACAGCTGTTGGAGCTGCTCGACCGTGTCCAGACGGATGCCCAGGTCGTCATCCTGGTCATCGATGATCTGCAGTGGATCGATCGTCCCTCCTCCCGGGCGCTCCTGTTCGCACTACGAAGACTGCGAGCCGACAAGGTACTGACGCTCGTCGCCACGCGGCTCGAGAGGACCGGTGACTCGGGTTGGGCGCGGTTCGTGGCGGGAGGCGCACGGGTCACCCGGATCCGGCTGGAAGGCTTCACGCCTGACGATCTGATCGAGATGTCCAGCGCACTCGAGCTCGGACGGCTCTCACACCGGGGGGCAGCCAGACTGGTCGCCCACACCGGTGGGAATCCTCTCTACTGCCGCGCACTCCTGGAGGAGATCGGCGTTGTGTCGCTCAACGGCCCGAACGACCATGGTCTGCCCGCACCGCGGGATCTGTCAGCCGTCATCCTGACCCGTATCGGCGCCCTGTCGAGCGACGCCCAGACCTATCTCGCGGCCGCATCGGTACTCGGACAACACGCGGCCGTCCCGACCACCGCTGCTGTCGCCGGTCTGGCCGAGGCACAAGGGGCGAGCGACGAGGCGGTGTTGGCGGGCTTGTTGGTGGAGGGCCCACCTTCGGAGCTGACCTTTGCCCATCCGCTCTACCGGGCGGCGGTCTATGCCGATCTGAGCCCGACGAACCGTCGACGCCTCCATGGGCGCGCCGCCGAGTCGGTGGCCGGCCAGCCGGGCCTGGCCCACCGGGTGGCCGGCGCACTCGGCGCCGACGACGCCCTGGCCGACGAGCTCGAGTCAGCGGCTGTGGCCTGCGATGCCGACGGTGACGCGGGGACCGCGGCCTGGGCACTGGAGCAGGCGGCGGCATTGTCGTCTGTCGGGCGAGAGCGGGAGCGCAGGCTCCTCGATGCAGCGGCGGCCCACCTGGGTTCTGCGGACAGCGATGCGGCGGCGCGGGTCTTGGCGTCGTGCCGGGCCACCAGTGCCCGGCGTGACTCCCTCATCGGCCTGCTCGGCGTGTACACCGGCGCGCCCGATGCCGAGGAACGCCTGGTCGCTGCCTGGAGGGCTCATGATCCGGACTCCGAACCGACCATCGGGACAAGGGCGGCAACGTCGCTGGCCAACTGGATGGTGATCTCGGGACGACCTGAAGAGGGGTTGATCTGGGCGAAGCGGGGAGTGGCCGCCACCGAGCCGGGCTCGGCGCTTCGGGCGATGGCCAGGACTGCCCAGGCGTACACCCTGGGGACGTCGGGACAGGTGCCCAGGGGTCTGGCCGCCCTCAACTTCCTGCCCGCCTCTGCCAACGACGTGCCCCGGAGCGAGGTCGACGCGCTGATCATGCGCGGCATGTTGGAGCTCTATGCCGATGACCTGTCCGGAGCCATTGCCGATCTCGGGGTCGCTGCTGCCCGCCTCCGCTCCGGAGTGGCGGCGACCTATCCCGTGCCCTGCCTGGCCCATCTGAGCGAAGCGCACTTCCGCCGAGGTGACTGGGATGCGGCGATGGCCAATGCCCAGCATGCAAACGCACTGGCCCAGGATGTCGATCGTCCCCTCGATCTGATCCGGGCCAACACGCGTTCAGCCCAGGTCCTCAGCTATCGCGGTCAGTGGACCGCCGCCGACGAGCATGTCAGGGCCGCTCGCGTGGTGACCGCCCGGTTCCCCGCCGTGTTGGCGGTGGCGACGTGCGCACTGGCCGGTGTCGCCCTCGCCTCGGTGCGCGGGGACCACGCCGCCGTGCTCGCTGCCGTCGAGCCGGTGCGTGCCACCGGTCGCCTCGAAGTCGGTGGGCGGCCGGGCATCTTCAACTGGCGGGCGAGCGAGGTCGACGCGCTGATCGGGCTCGGCCGGCTCGCCGATGCCCGGGTGGCGATCGTCGAGTTCGAAGCAGCATTGCCGGCTGGGAATCCGCCGTCTGCCGCCATGGGGCTCGCCCGGTGTGAGGGCAATTGGGCCGTCGCCACCGGGGACCTCACCCGAGCTGAAGATGCGTTCGGGCGGGGTCACACCATCGCCAGCGGGACTTCCATCCCTCTCGAGCAGGCCCTGCTCCTCTTCGACGACGGTCGCCGCCTGCGGTCGATGAGCAGCCGGCAAGGTGCCGTCACCCAGCTGGAGGCCGCCCATCACCTCTTCTCGGACCTGGGTGCCGACCCCTACGTGCGCCGATGCGCTGAGGAGCTGGAGCTCCTGGAGGTCTCCGCGGCGGCCGAGAGCCCGGCCGCCGCGCTCGGCCTGAGTCGAGCCGAGATGGCCGTGGCCCGGCTCGTCGCCGGCGGACTCACCAACCGCGAGGTGGCGGGCGAGCTCTATGTATCGGTGAAGACGGTCGAGTACCACCTGCGGAACTGCTTCATCAAGCTCGACATCACCTCCCGACGCGAGCTGGCCGGTCTGCTCCGCTGAGTAGTTCGGGCCCTGGGCACGACGGTTCGCCCTGGCATCCGGATAGTGACGCCCATCTGGACGTTTCGCGGCCCCGGTGAGAAAAGCCAGGGTCAAACCTGGGGTCGCTCCCTGGGGACATCGTCCTGCTCTTCCCGTTGAATGGCACCCATGGACACCTCATCGACACCGAGGCGGACCGTGCGCCTGCTGCTTGACGTCAGCCGGACCTCGGACAACCGGATCGAGGGTCGCATCGGCACCGATGGTGCCGGTGGCGACAACTGGACGACCTTCTCCGGCGTGCTCGAGTTCCTCAAGGTGCTCGAAGAGCTTGCCTGATGCAGTCGCACACCTCGGAAAGGACCCCCGTCATGAGTCATCGCTCCGCCCCCTCACATCCGCCTGTCGGCGACAGACGGCGATCCGCCAGGCTGGTGCTCTGGCTCGCCGGCGCTGTCACCCTCATCGGTCTGGTGGGCGGGGGGATCGCCTCGGCCCACCTCACGTCCTCACTCGGTGACTACGACGCTCCAGGCTCGGCGCTGGTGCTGGCCCAGCACCAGATCCAGCGGGCGACCGGAGCGAATCCCGAGGAGGGGTACCTCGTCGTCGTGCGCACGGCCAGGCCGATCAGTGCCGCCTCCGCCACGCCGCAGCGCGTCGCCGCAGTGGTCTCGATCCTCCGGGCCCGCCCCGAGGTCACAAGGGTCCTCGACTACGCAGACACCGGCGACCGGAGCATGATCTCGAGCGACCGGAGGTTCACCGCGGTGGTGGCCACCGTCGGCTCGGTGGACGAGCTGCCCGCCGTCACGGCCCTGCAGAAGGCCATCGCCGCCCAGCCCTCGCTCAACGCCAACACCTGGCTCGGCGGTCCGACAGTGGCCGGCGTCCAGATCACCGCCGTCTCCTCACAGGACCTCGGGCGGGCAGAGCTCTACGCCCTGCCGTTCCTGCTGCTGCTCCTGTTCCTCGTGTTCCGGGGTCTCCGCGCCGCGGCAGTCCCGCTGGTCGGGGCGGTGTTCGCCATCGCCGTGACCTTGGGCGTCATGGGACTCGCCCTGGTGCTCGTCCCGCTCTCCGTCTTCGCTCTCAACCTGGTCATCGCTCTCGGGATCGGCCTGTCGGTCGACTTCAGCCTGCTCATCGTCTCGCGGTTCCGTGAGGAGTTCGGACGAGGTGCGTCGATCGACGCTGCCCTGGCCACGGTGCGACGGACCGCGGGTCACACCGTCTGGTTCAGCTCGGTCACCATCGCCGCAGCACTGGCCACCCTGGCCGTCTTCCCCGAGCGGTTCGTCTACTCGATGGGTGTCGCCGGTGCCATCGTCGTCCTCGCCGCCGGTGTCTTCGCCCTACTGGTCCTGCCGGCCATCCTCACCCTGTTCGGCGAGCGGATGGCCGTGCGCACCCCGCCTGACTCGAACGAGCCGGCAGCCGTGGCCGACGCCGGACGCCGTTGGTATGCATGGCCAGGCGGGTCATGCGCCGACCGGTCATCTGGGGCACGGCTGCCGTCGTGGTGATCGTTGTCCTCGCCGGACCGTTCATCCACGTCGCCTTCACCGGTGCCGATGCCAGCACGCTTCCGGGCAGTAGCTCGGCCGGGGCGGCCTACCACCTGGTCCAGACCCAGTTCCCGTCCTTCTCCGAGGCGCCGGCCGGTGTGGTCGTCGACTCGAAGCGAGTCACGCCGGCGGCGCTCGCCAGCTACTCGGCGTCGGTGGCTCGAGTGCCGGGAGTCAAGGCGGTGCCCACCTTCCAGCACCTGGGCGGCCCGCTCTGGGAGTCGAGCGTGGTCCTGGCCGCGGCACCCCTGTCGCCCTCAGCCCAGCGGGCCGTGGGGGCCATCCTGGTCCTCGCCGGTCCCGGGCAGGTCACGGTCATCGGGCAGACCGCCTCCTTCCTCGACCTCCAGCACAGCCTCAAGTCCCACCTGCCCGTGGTCCTCGCACTGATCGTCCTGATCGCCCTGGCCATGCTGTTCGCCATGACCCGCTCGGTGACGCTCCCGCTCATGGCCGTGGCGATGAACTTCTTCACCATTCTGGCCACCTATGGATTCCTCGTGTGGGGATTCCAGCGGGGACATCTGAGCCGTCTGCTGGGCTTCCATACTCCCGGGGCGCTGCAGTCGACCTCGCTCATCATCATCCTGGCCGTCGTTTTCGGCCTGTCGACGGACTACGGGGTCTTCCTCCTCGGGAGGATCAAGGAGGAGCACGATGCCGGCGCCTCACCTGACGAGGCCGTGGCGCTGGGCTGGGCCCACACCGGGGGCATCGTGACCGCTGCGGCCGGTTGTCTCGCTCTGGCCATGGGGGCCCTCGTGCTCTCCCGGCTGGTATTCGTCAAGGAGATCGGGTTGGGGGTGGCCTTCGCCGTCGTGCTCGATGCGACCCTCGTCCGGGCCGTGCTCGTCCCCGCCGTGATGAAACTGCTCGGGCCCGCGGCCTGGTGGAGCCCGTTCTCCCGGCGTCCGGTGCCGCAGCCCGTTCCGATCCCGCCCGCCCCCAGTCGGCCGACTGCACCGATCACGGCCTTCAGCGCGGATCTCCCGGCGGTGAAGTCGTAACGGGCTTCCAGCCCTTCTTCAACCCGGCGACCGTGGAGTGGATCGAGTACACCACCGTGGCCGAGGACAGCGGAGGGAAGCCTCGTCCGCTTCACCTGGCCCAGCGTCCCGGGCGGACGGATCGCCGAGCACATCCATCCGAACCAACAGGTGCGGTTCACCATCGGCTCCAGTGAGGCCGCCTCCACCCTGGACGGAGAGCAGCGCATCGCCACAGCCGGGGAGACCGTCGTCGTGCCCCCCCGGCGTCCACCACTCGGAGGGGAACCTCGGATCGGTGGCGACGGAGCGACCTGGACGGCCAAGCCATCCAGCAACGGGTGTTGGGCCACCCCGTGCCACGGGCGCTCCTACTCCATCGGGCGGCTGGAGATCCCCGACGGGTCCCGCCCCGCCAGCAGCCAGCCGACAATGGTGGCGGCGACCGGCATGGCGATCACGATGAGGAACAGATTGCTCCAGGGGATGTGATCGATGATGTCGGACAGACCACCTTCCAGCGCGTTCGTGTGGAACCATCCGGCCAGGCCGACGTAGGCCGCCACCGTCCCGAGCAATGCGCCCAGGAAGGCCAGGCCGCCGGCAGTCGCCGCGGTCAGGGTGCGTCGGGTGCGGGAACTGGCGCCGGTGGCCGTCAGCGTGCGCAACTCGCTCGCTGTCTCGCTGCGGATGAGGCCGATGCTCATGGCCAGGATGCCGAGCGCGAGTGCGATAGCGAACACGGTGGCCCAGTTCACGATCTCGTGCGACGTCGGGGCGTCGTTCTTCGACTCGATGCTCAGGTTGTTGGTTGCCGCCAGTGCCTGGGCGTTGGTGATCTGGCCGGAAGTGATCGGGCTGTTCGCTTGGATGATGAAACCGTCGAGGCTGCTCTGGCTGGCGAGGTGCAATCGGCGTAGCGCACTTTCGGTGATCACGGTGTTCGGTGCGTCCGTGCCCGTTGGTAGCCGGCTCTCTTCTAGGACGACGGGGTGGGCGATGCATCCTTGTGGTGAACAGGTGTTCGTGTTGCCCGGTCCGGGACCTCCACCGCCGCCCGAGCCGGGACCCCCGCCGCCGCCCGAGCCGGGACCGACCAGTTGGCCGCCACCCTTTCCTCCTCCTCCGTAGGTCAGCTGCACCCCTGAGCCCGAAAGGCCGGGGCGCGAGCTGAGGACGTCGACATCGGAAGGAATGGTCGACGGATTGATGCCGTAGGCCCGCAGGAGACCCGGGGTGGCCACGTAGATCTGTCCGTCCCACTGTCGACCCGAACCACTGGGATTCTGCAGGCCGACCGAGGGCGCGGGATTGTCGAGTTCCGCGATGTCGGTGGCGCCGACGGCAGACGCGATGGAACGGACACCGGCCTCCTGCGACTCGATTTCCTGCAGTGTCGGCACGCTGGGATCGGGGTTGTTGCCGTCCTGGCCGTTGGGGCTCCAGACGGCGAGCTCGTTCGACGCCAGGTTCGGGCCGACGTAGTCGTAGACGTTGCTGTAGCGGGCGATGGCGACCGCACAGATGACCACGGCGATGAGGACTCCGACGCTGATGGCCGAGAGGGCCGAGCCGGACCGGGCCCGGT
>CAZNLF010000065.1:0-3743 GCA_964573595.1 uncultured Acidimicrobiaceae bacterium
GCGGGCGAGAGTGCGGGCGAGAGGACTCGAACCTCCATCCCCGAAGGGACCGGGACCTAAACCCGGCGCGTCTGCCAATTCCGCCACGCCCGCAGCGGCGCAAGCCTATCGACAAGAGCCCCCGCCCCCGGTGCGGTCACCGAGCCCTGGCGGGGCCCTGGCTATAGTCGCCGTGTGCCACCAGCGCAGCCTTCCACGCCCCCGGTGGCTCCCTCCGGCCCGGGCCACGCAACCGACGATGACCAGTTGGATGCACAGGGCCGTGTGGAGTACCTCAATGAGGTGATGGCCGAGATCGACGCCGAGGTGAGGCGTCGGCGGGCGTCCGGTGACCTTCCTGCCGGGCTCGAACAAGAGCTCGACGAACTGTTCCTCGAGTTCTCGCCTGTCGGGCTCCAGGGCAAGGCGCGGCTCCGAGAGACCCTGGCCCTCGTGGACGGATCCGCCTATGTGGACGTGGCCGTCCCCGTCGAGTCCCAGAAGGCCGTGGGCAGCTACATCAAGCGTCTCATCCGTAAGTCCATGGGCTGGTACATCGGCTTCATCGTCCACCAGATCGTCAAGTTCGCGTGGGCGGTGTCCCGAATGTTCCACGTGGTCGTGGCCCACATCGAGGACCTCGAGGCCGAAGTGGCCACCCAGCGCACTCCCGAGCTGCCACCGAGCGCCGTCCCTGCCGCCGACCCCGGCACCCAGTGGTGGTCACCGGAGGCGGTCACTGCCGTCACCGGCCTGAACGGAAGGGTCCTCCACGCCGATTGCGGAAACGGGACCCTCCTTGACTCGCTCCTTGCCGCCGGGGTCGACGCCTACGGCGTCGACCCATCGGACGCGGTCATCGAGCCCGCGGTCGAACGGGGCCTCGACGTCCGCGCCGAATCGGTGCTCGACCACCTCGAGGTCGTGGCCGACGAGGCGCTCTCGGGCCTCGTCCTCAGTGGCTCGGTCCAGTGGCTCCATCCCAACGAGAGGGATCGGCTGGTCCGGCTGGCCACGTCACGCCTCGCCCTCGACGGCGTGCTGGTGCTGCACTCGGCCACCCCTGAATCGTGGTCGGCGTCGGCGTCGACCCTCGTGAGCGACCTGGCCCCGGGGCGCCCCCTCCACGCCGACACCTGGCTCCATCTCCTGACCCGACGCGGGTTTCGGCGAACCGCGGTCAGCTACGGGGGGAATGACCGTCGTATCGACCATGTGGCCTCCTCCAACCCGGACGCGTCGGCGATCAACGCGGCGATCGAGGCAGTGAACGCACATCTGCTGGGGCCGGGTGAGTACGTGCTGGTCGCCCACCGTGAGCGGTGACCGCCGTCCACCAGTTCGTGCCGGCCCTCCTGCCCCGGGACGCCACCGGCGACCATACGCTCGCCCTCCGCGACGCACTGCTGGACGCGGGCTTCGACTCGGACATCTACGTCGAAGCCGCACACGACGACCTGTGGCGTCACGCCACCTACTTCGAGCGCTATCCGGAGCGGTCGAAGCCGGGTGACGTCCTGCTCTACCAGCTGAGCACCGCGTCTCCCATGGCCGAATTCCTGCGGACCCGGCCCGAACGACTGGTCCTCGACTACCACAACATCACACCCGCCAGCTTCTACGACGGGTGGGAGGACCACACCAGCGACAAGGTCGCGCTGGCCCGTCTCCAGATGGCCGAGCTGGCACCGTTGGCCGTCCTCGGAATCGCCGACTCGGCCTTCAACGCGGCCGAGCTCCACCGGTACGGTTGCGCGACGACCTCGGTGATCCCGATCCTGGTCGGCATCGACGACGGACCGGTGGCGGTCGACGAGGGCGTGCAGGCCGAGCTCCGAGCCGCCCATGGCGATCGGACCGTCCTGCTGTTCGTGGGCCGCATCTCCCCCAACAAGACCCAGCACCACCTGGTGGAGGCCCTGTGGCTCTACCGCCGGTGGTACGACCCCCATGCCCGTCTGCACCTGGTCGGACCGGCATTCACGAAGTCCTACGTCGAGGCGGTGTTCAGCCTCGCCGAAGAGCTGGGTCTCGGTGACGCGGTGCGCCACGGTGAGGACCTGACCGAGGCCGAGCTGGCCGCATGGTACGCCGACGCCGACGTCTTCGTGTGCCTGTCGGAGCACGAGGGATTCTGCATCCCTCTCCTGGAGGCCATGCGGTCGGGGCTTCCCATCGTGGCCTTTGCCGCTGGAGCGATCCCCGAGACCCTCGGTGACGCGGGGTTGCTCCTACGGTCGAAGCGGCCCAGTGCGCTGGCTGTGGCCGTCGACCGCGTGCGGAGAGACCGGGCCCTGGCCGACAGTCTGGTCGCGGCCGGGCACCGGCGGCTTGCGGCATTCGGGGCGGCGAAGACGCGGGCCCGCTTCGTCGAGGTCCTGAGGACTCTCGACGATCATGTGGACGTGGGCGCGTGAAGCTGGCGTTCGTCACCCCCCGTTACGGTACCGAGGTGATCGGCGGGGCGGAGACCGGCGCCCGGATGTTGGCCGAGCGTCTCTGTACCCGACCGGACTGGGAGGTCGAGGTCATGACGAGCTGTGCTCTCGATCACCTGACCTGGGCGAACACCGAACCGCCCGGCACCTCCGTCCTGAACGGCGTGACCGTTCACCGGTTCCCGACGGCCAGCCGCCGTCAGCTCGACTACTTCGAGCTCGACGCCAAGCTGAGGGTGTCGCCCACCACCGCCACGCTCGCCGAGTCCCGTCGATGGGTGGCGCTGAACGGGCCCATGTGCCCTGGTCTCGTCGATGCGGTGGCGGAGACGGGCGCCGACGTCGTCGCCTGCTACCCCTATCTGTTCGCCACAACCGTCGACAGCATCGCGGTCTGCGGGGTCCCGACGGTTCTCCATCCGGCCGCTCACGACGAGCCGGCGCTGTACCTGTCCGCGTTTCGCCAGAGCTTCAGGGACGTCGATGGTTTCGTGTACCACACCCAGGCCGAGCGGGAGCTGATGGAGTACGCGTTCGGCAACGGTGCCAGACCCCAGATCGTGCTGGGGCTCGGGGTCAACGACGAGGCCGGGGCCGGCCGGCCGGGCGGGGAGGTCCTCGGCATCGGCGACCGGCCCTACCTCTGCTACCTGGGCCGGGTCGACGAACACAAGGGCTGCAGCATGCTCGCCGAGTACTTCCGCGAGTACAAGGAGCGGCACCCCGGCGACCTCGCACTGGCATTCGTCGGGCCCGTGTCCGACAATGCTCCGGACCATCCGGACATCGTCGTGACCGGGACGGTGTCGGAGGCCGACAAATGGGACATCCTGGCCGGGGCCGAGGTGATGGTCAACCCGTCCGCCTATGAGTCGTTCTCGCTGGTGGTCCTCGAGTCGTGGAGCGTCGGCGTTCCAGTTCTGGTCAATGCCTCGTGCGCGGCCACGATGGAGCACTGCCGGCGATCGGGTGGCGGACTGTGGTTCGACTCCTATCGCTCGTTCGAGGTGACCATCGACCGGCTGGTCGCCGACCGGTCCTTCCGCCGGCGGTTGGGCGAGGCCGGCCAGGGTTACACCGCCCGGTACTTCCGGTGGCCGTCGATCATCGACCGGTACACCGAATTCCTGCAGCGGGTGGCGGTCAGGGGCCGCCGCACCCCGGTCCGTTCCCGTCGGCTCGCCCTGCCGGCCACCGGGCCAGAGTACGTTCGGCACCGGTGACCAACCCCGTGAACGACGCCGACCCCCCTGACACGGCCCCAGTGCCCGACGACACGGCCCCAGTGCCCGACGACACGGCCCCAGTGCCCGACGACACGGCCCC
>CAZNLF010000065.1:3843-12318 GCA_964573595.1 uncultured Acidimicrobiaceae bacterium
ACGACACGGCCCCAGTGCCCGACGACACGGCCCCAGTGCCCGACGACACGGCCCCAGTGCCCGACGACACGGCCCCGGTCCCCGAAGAAGAGGAGCTCCTCGCCGCCTTCGACCGCCTGCGGCCGCAAGGCAGCTTGCGCTGGGCCTTCGATGATGCGGCCCGCCGGGTCGACCAGCCCGACCTGGCTTCGTCCGCGGGGGCATATCCGTGGAAGGGGCTCCCCGACGACCTGTGGGAGCGCGGTCGGTCGGCCCGTGTCGGTGAGCGGTTCGTCGGCGACGTGGCCCGCGTGATGGCCGACCTGCTGGCCGCGGACGCCCGGAGCGCCGCCGACGCCGCAGTGTCGGCGGTGAACGGTGACCGATTCGTCGCCACCTGGGACGCGCTGCAGTATCTGGCCGCCCGGGTCGACGCGCTCGAAGCCCGGATCGATCCTCTCGGGCTCGAGGCGGCCGAGTGGCCGGTTCCCCCGCCGGACCAGTCGGCCTGGCGGGACGCCGCCGCATCCTGGTTCGGGGACGTGGACAGCGGGCTGGCGGTGATCGTGGGGGAATCGGGGGACGGGACGATCGCCGACGCCATCCACCGGTCCGGGCGAGAGGTGCGGAGTGTGGATCCCCGCGGCACCTCGATGTGGCATGCGTTCGGCACCGCGCACGCCGAGCGGGGGACCACCCGTCCGGACGTGGAGGACCCTCCGCCGAGGCGCATCCTGCTGGACGATGTCGGGCACTTTCTCCGATCGGCAGATGACCGCAGTGTGGCCGGCGTCGTCCTCATCGGCTGCGTCGACACCTTCGACCTGGCGGAGAAGGTGGACCTGCTCCGCCAGGCGATCCGGGTCACCGTGTCCGGAGGGAGCGTGGTGGTCCTCACCACGGACCGGTCGGCATGGGATGCGTCGTTGACCAATCCGGCGCGCGATCTCGCCCGTGGCCGGCCGTTCCATCCCGAGACGTGGTCCTTGTTGCTGCGTCGGTCCGGCGCTGGCGACCTGCGATGGCTTCGGCCGGCGTCGGGCGATCTCCACGCGGTGGTGGCCCGGGTGGAACGATGACGGCCCGGGCCCGCGGCGGATCGGGCGCCGTGGGCGGCACCACGCCATGAGGGGCGTCCACCTGTTCGTCCCGATGCTCCACCGTCACGACGCGGTCGGGGAGCACACCCGGACCCTGCGCGATGGCTTGATTGCGTCCGGTGTGCGGTCCCAGATCTACACGGAGCTGCCCGACCCGGCCACCGTCGACGACACCCGTCACTATCTCGAGTACGAGTCGGAGTCCGAGCCCGGTGACGTCCTCGTCTACCAGTTCGCCACCGAGTCGGCAATCGCCCAGTGGCTGGCGACACGCCCGGAGCCGGTGGTCATCAACTATCACAGCATCACGCCACCGGAGTACTTCGGGCCGTGGAACAACGGCATCACCCGGGGCCAGGTGGCCGCCCTAGGGGAGCTCGCCCTACTGGCGCCGAGGGCGGCCCTGGGCATCGCCGACTCGGCGTTCGTCGCCGGGGAGCTCCGCCGAGCCGGATGTGGGAGCACCACGGTCGTGCCGGTTGCCGGCGTGCCCGATCCGCCCGTCGAACCGAGCCCCGGGGCGATGGAGCGACTCCGGGCCCGGCGCCGCGGTGACGGTCAGCGATGGCTGTCGGTGGGCCGGCTGGCCCCGAACAAAGCGCACCACCACACCATCGCCGCCCTGTTCGTCGCTCGCCAGGAGCAGGACCCGGGCGCCGGGCTGACCGTGGTGGGGTCGCCGACGGAGCCCTCCTACGCGGCGGCCCTGCGGCGCTACGCGGCCGAACTGGGCATGGCCGAGGCGGTGGAGTTCGTCTCGGGGATCACCGACGACGAACTGGCCGCCCACTACCGGTCGGCCGACGTGCTGGTCATGCTGTCGGACCACGAGGGGTTCGGTGTCCCGCTGGTGGAGGCCATGGGACACGGCCTGCCCGTCGTGGCCTTCGACGCCGGAGCCGTCAGCGAAGTCCTCGGCGGGGCCGGCGTGCTCCTCGCCAGGAAGAATCCCCGTCATGTCGCATCCGAGGTGGCACGGATCCTCGCCGATCCCGCCGAGGTGGAACGGCTCCGACGGGCCGGAACCGAGCGTTTCGCCGGCCTCGACCTCGGCAAGGCGGAGAACCTCCTGATCGAGGCGGTTCGTGGCGTATCGGCCCCGGTGTCGTCCGCCACCTGAGCCTTCACGGTGGTCGTGACCCTGCGTCCGCCGGGAGACCCGAGCCACTAGGCTTTCGCCCATGGATGACACCCGCCACTTGATCTCTGCTGCCCGCGCCGCCGACGGCGCCCCCTCCGTGCGGATGCAGTCCGGCGCCGAAGTCGGGCCGGGATCCGACATCTTCCAGCGGCTGTTGAAGGAGCGGATCGTGTTCATCGGTTCGGCCATCGACCAGAACACCGCCAACCTGGTCTGCTCGCAGCTCATTCTGCTCGAGGCCGAGAACCAGGAACGTGACATCTCCGTGTACATCAACTCGCCGGGTGGTTCGGTCACCGACGGACTGGCCATCTACGACACCATGCAGTACGTGCGATGTGACGTCCGCACGATCTGCGTCGGCCTCGCTGCGTCGATGGGGCAGTTCCTGCTGTGCGCCGGTACCCCGGGCAAGCGGTTCGCGTTGCCCCACAGCCGTATCCTGATGCACCAGCCATCCGGCCAGATGCAGGGTCAGGCCTCCGATATCGCCATCCAGGCGGAGCAGATCATCTACCTCAAGCGGATGATGGCCGAGCGAATCGCCTTCCACACCGGCCAGCCGGTGGACCGCATCGAGACCGACTCCGACCGCGACCGCTGGTTCACCGCCGAGGAGGCACGCGAGTACGGGTTCATCGACGAGGTCATCCAAAAGGACGCAATGGACGTGCCGACTGCCGGGGCGGGGGCTGCCACACAGTGAGCCTCGGCATCGATCGGCCCGCGCATTCGGACCCCGAGCATGTTGCGACTATCGGCGGGAGCACCCGTTTCGTCCCCGGCCAGAGCCATGACCGGGTCACCGTCGTCAACGGCAAGATCCAGCTCGGGCAGCGGATCAAGGACCTGTGGATCAACCGCGACCTGCTCTTCCTGCTGACCCGGACCGAGCTCAAGGTCAAGTACAAGGACTCGGTGCTCGGCTACGCCTGGTCGATGCTCAACCCTGCCCTGGTCCTGGCCATCTACTACGTGGTGTTCAAGATCATCGCACGGAACCATCAGCCCAACTTCGCCATCTGGCTGTTCGCAGGACTGATCGCATGGAACCTCTTCAACGGTTCGGCGATGGGAGCCACATCGGTGGTGGTGGGCAAGGCGGGCATCGTCAAGAAGGTGGCATTCCCCCGCGAGCTGCTCGCACTGTCGGTGGTCGGGGTGAACATGGTGCTCTTCGCCATCCAAGTGGTGGTGCTGATCCTGGCCCTGTTGCTCTTCGGGATCCATCCCGACTTCCAGATGCTGATCCTCCTGCCCCTGGCCCTTCTCGCGCTGCTGGTCTTCACCAGTGCGCTGTCGGTCTTCCTGTCCGCGGTCAACGTCTACCTGCGGGACACACAGCACCTCACCGAGGTGCTGTTGATGGCCTGGTTCTGGGGAACCTCGATCGTCTACACCTACGGCACGATCTTCCTGTCCAACCACAACAAGGCCCATCCCGCGTTGAACTGGATGCAGTACGTCTACCTGCTCAACCCGGTCACCCCGATCGTGATGACGTTCCAACGGGCCATCTACGGGGTAACCCAGTACTCCTACCTGAACCCCGGTACCACCAAGCCGACCGTCTACCACGTCCTCCCGACCTGGGGGATCGGCGGCTACGCCGCCCTCGACGGAGCGGTCCTGGCCGTCAGCATCGGGCTGTTCCTGCTGGCGTTGATCGTCTTCGGACGGCTCGAGGGCAACTTCGCCGAGGAGCTCTGAGCCATGGCCGTCGCCATCGAGGTCCGGGACATCTCCAAGCAGTTCCGCCTGTACAACGAGAAGCACACCTCCTTGAAGGAGCGGGTCATCCACGGCGGGAAGATGCCGTTCACCCCGTTCTGGGCCCTGCGCGACGTCAACGTCGACATCAACCAGGGTGAGACGTTCGGCATCATCGGCCGCAACGGCTGCGGCAAGTCCACCCTCCTCAAGTGCGTGGCCGGCATCCTGAAGCCGACGTCGGGGGAGATCCGGGTGCGGGGCACCCTGGCGGCCATGCTGGAGCTCGGGGCCGGGATGCAACCCGACCTGTCCGGCCGGGACAACATCTTCCTCAACGGCTCGTTGCTCGGGCTGCCCCGGTCCGAGATCGCCAAGCGGTTCGACGACATCGTGGCCTTCGCCGAGCTCGAGGAGTTCATCGACAACCAGGTCAAGTTCTACTCGTCGGGCATGTACGTCCGCCTCGGGTTCGCCGTCGCCGTCAACGTGGAGCCCGACGTCCTGTTGGTGGACGAGGTGCTCGCCGTGGGGGACGCCGCCTTCCAGCGCAAGTGCCTCGACCACGTGAAGAAGTTCCAACGCGAGGGGCGGACCATCGTGGTGGTCAGCCACGGGTCGGACGCCATCCGACAGAATTGCGGTCGCGCCATGGTGATGAACCACGGCCAGGTGATCACCGTCGACGAGCCTGGTGAGGCCATCAGGGTCTACATGGCCGATCTGCTCGGAGTGGGGACCATGGAGGGCTCCGAGTCGGGCGGGATCGAGGGCAACGTGCTGCACATCGGCACCGTCCAGGCCGAGCACGGCGGCAGCGGCACGCGGCCCCACATGTACCCGGGCGAGTCGCTGACGGTGACCGCCGACGTCGACAGCCTGGCCGCGGTGCCCAACGCCATGGCCACCATCGCCATCCACGATGACAAGAACGAGCTCGTGTTCGCGTCCGATCCCGACGACCCGGCCTGCCAGATGGAGATACCCGAGGGTGGGGGCATCGTCCGTTTCCTCTTCCCCGAGGTCCCGCTGCTCGACGGCACCTACACGGTGAGCGTCGGTGTGCGGAGCGCCACCCAGACGGCCATCTTCGACTGGAAGGACCAGGTCACCCAGTTCGAGGTGGCCAATCCGGGTCGGGCCACCGGCCGGGTCCGTCTTCCGCTCGACGTCAGTTTCCGGCTGCGCTCCGCCAACCTCACCGGCGAGGTGCCGGTGATCGGCGCCCAGCTCGCCCCCCTGGCCGGCTGGGAAGAGCCCGCTTCGTGACCGCTCCGTGACGGTCGGCCGCATCGACCAGGTCATCCCCTCACTGGCCAGCCGAGACGCCATCGGCGGACATGTCGTGCAGTTGCGCGACCTGCTGCGCTCGAGGGGCTTCGAGTCCGACATCTTCTACGGCAACGCGACCCCCGACCGCCTCGACTGGGGGCTGCCCGTCAGCCGGATCGGGGACCGCCCCTCGGCGGGGAGGGTGCTGCTCTACCAGCTGTCCATCGGGTCAGGGGTGGCCGACATCTTCCGCCAGCGCGGCGAGCGCAAGTTCGTGAACTACCACAACATCACCCCGGCCGATCTGCTCGAGGCGTGGGTACCCGCCGTTGGCGAAGAGGTGCGGTGGGGTCGGGCCCAGCTCCGGGACCTGGCCCCCGTCACCGAGTTCGCCATCGCCGACTCGGTATACAACGAAAAGGAGCTGCAGGTGGCCGGCTACCGATCGACCACGACCGTCCCCCTCCTCGTCGACCTGGAAGGGTTCGCCGGCTCACCCGACCCGGTATTGGCGGCGCGCCTCGCCGGCCAGAAGGAACGGGGAGGAGCCGACCTGTTGTTCGTCGGCAAGGTCTCACCCCACAAGGGCCAGCACGACCTGGTCAAAACCCTGGCCGCCTACCGCCGGCTGTACGACCCGAACGCACGCCTGCACCTGGTGGGTGGCGCCATCAGCGAGGAGTACCAGACCGCACTCGAGCGGTTCATCGCCGAGCTGGGCCTCACCGACGCGGTCGAGATCGCCGGCTCGGTGACGCACGAGGAGCTGATCGCCTACTACGCCGGTGCCGATGCCTTCGTGTGCCTGTCCAACCACGAGGGCTTCTGCGTCCCCCTCATCGAGTCGATGTACCACCGGCTCCCGATCGTGGCGTACACCAACACGGCCGTTCCCGAGACGGTGCAGAGTGCCGGACTGGTGCTGCCCAACAAGGAGCCGGTGCGGGTGGCTGCCGCCATCGATCGCGTGGTGACGGATCCTGCTCTCCGTTCCGTCCTGGCCCAGGCGGCGTCCGAGAGGGTGGGCGCATTCGCCCTTCCCCGGGTGCGGGCCGGATTCGCCTCCGCACTCGAGGCCGCCTTCGCTGCGTGAGCGACCGTCGATGAGAGCGACTTTCGTGGTGCCCCGCTACGGTGCGCAGGTCATCGGAGGGGCCGAGACGGCTGCACGGCTCCTGGCGGAGCATCTGGTCGACCAGAAGGGGTGGCAGGTCGAGGTGCTCACCAGCTGCGCCGAGGACTTCGTCACGTGGGACGACGTCCTTCCCGAGGGTGCCGAGTCGGTGAACGGCGTCTCGGTTCGGCGCTTCGCCTCGGTGGTGGGTCGAGATCCCTCGTTCCATCCCTACTCTGCGTCCCTCCTCACCGACCCGGGCCGGGCATCGTCGGAGCAGTCGAGTCGGTGGGTCGATCTGCAGGGCCCGGTCGCGCCGGCCGTCGTGCAGGCGGCGGTCGACGCTGTGGCCGACGTCGTGATCTTCTACCCCTACCTGTACTACACGACGGTCCGCGCCATCGACGCAGTGGCGGTCCCGACCATCCTCCACCCGGCCGCCCACGACGAGCCGGCCCTCCGCCTACCGGTCTTCGCCGACGTCTTCGGTGCAGCCGACGGCCTGGTGTTCCAGACGACGGCCGAGCGCCGGCTGGTCCAGGGCATGTTCGACGTCGCCACCCGTCGCCAGTTGCTCCTCGGGTTGGGGGTGGACGACCCCGACGAGCGCGCCACCACGGACCGCACCTCGCCGCTGCCGGTCGGTGATGAGCCCTACCTGCTCTGCCTGGGACGGGTCGACCACAACAAGGGGTCCTCGCTGCTGGCCGATCTCTTCGTCGCCCACAAAGCGCGGCATCCCGGCCCCCTCCGGCTCGTCTTCGCCGGACCCGTGGTCGAGGCTCCCGCCGCCCATCCACAGATCGACGTCCTCGGACCGGTGTCGGACGACGACAAGTGGGCCCTGCTCGGCGGAGCCGTGGCGCTGGTGTCACCGTCGTCGTTGGAGGCATTCTCCTTGGTGGTGGCCGAAGCATGGAGCGCCCGCACCCCGGTGCTGGTCAACGCCGGCTGCGCGGCCACCGTCGAGCACTGCCTGCGGTCGGGAGGAGGACTCCCTTTCGCCGGATTCGGCGAGTTCGAATGCCTGGTCGAGCTGGTGGAGGGCGATATCGCGGTTCGAGCGGCGCTCGGGGAGCGTGGCCGGGCCTATGTCGACCGGTGGTTCCGCTGGCCCCGGGTGATCGACCGGTACGCCGCCTTCATCGAGACGGTGGCGGGATCGTAGAAGTCCGACGCACGGAGAGCGTGGCGGGCTGTCGAGGTCTCAGATCCCCCGGCCCAGGGGTCGGGGACCGGCGTGCTCGATGACCGGCACGCCGAGTACGGAGCTCCCGGGGCCGATCCTCCACACCCGGTAGCCACCGATCAGCTGGCTCGTCGTGACCGGATGCGCCCGCCCGTCGGCCGTCAGCGCGGCGAGGCCGGGCATGGTGGGTGAGGCGACCAGCAGCACCGACCCTCCGGCCCCGACGGCGATCGTCTGGGGTGGTGCGTAGTAGAGGGCGCCGTGCTGCTCGTTGTAGAGAACCTGGCCGGGTCCGATCAGCGCGATGCGATCAGCGGGGAGCTCCCAGCCGGCGTTGCGGTAGAGGTTGGGGCCACCGTCGACGGTGTCGAAGACGACCACGTCGACTGCCGGGCGGACCGACGGCCCGAGCGCAGCCAGGGCCGCGTCGATCGTGTCGGCGCTGCGGATGGCGGCGTAGGTGTCCGGGTACGGAGCCTGGTAGCGGGGCTGCTCGACCCACGGCGATGTGGCCGAGCCCATCCACTGGGCCGGGAGCACGGCTGCAGCGCTGACGAACCGCTGGGCGCCGACGACGACGATCAGGCCCACGAGGACGGAGGTGACGGTCAGCCAGGCCGCAGAGGTCCTAGTGCTGTCCCGCCGCCGCCGGTTGAGGGCGCCCAGGGGGAGCAGCAGGGCGATCACCGCGGCGGGCAGGTAGGCGAGGAGATACCCCCCCTTGGCGAACTGGAGCAGTGCCACGACGAGGACGGGCGGCACGATTGCGGCACCGAGGACGGCGGTCCGGGACTGATACCACGGCCGTGTCCACGCGGGCCCGACGCGGAATGGCTCGGGCATCGGCCGGGGCGGGAGATCATCGACCCCCGACCGGGCGGGAACCAGCCGGCGGAGCAGGAGTAGGGCGCAACCGAGGACGGTCACGACGGCGAGCGGTGCCAGCGCGACAGCCGTGTAGGCGGCGAAC
>CAZNLF010000066.1:0-12298 GCA_964573595.1 uncultured Acidimicrobiaceae bacterium
CCCACAGGGCGAGGCGGCTCTGGGGGTCGAGGCCGGCCGTGGGCTCGTCGAGGAACAACACCGCCGGGCGGTGGAAGATGGCCCGGGCCACCATCAGCCGCTGGGCCATGCCGCCCGACAGGGCGTACACCGAGGCGCCCGCCCACTTCTCCAGTTGGAACTGGGCCAGCAGCGCCGTCGCCGTGCGGCGGGACTCCCTGGCCGGGATCCCGAAGAGGCGACCGTGGAAGTACAGGTTCTCCCAGACGGTGAGCTGCCGGTCCAACGTGTTCTGCTGGCTGACGATGCCGATGATCTGCTTGGCCAGGGCCGGGTGGGCCACGACGTCGATGCCCCCGACGAACGCCCGGCCCGACGTGGGGATGACCCGGGTGGTGAGCATCCCCGCCGTGGTGGTCTTTCCGGCGCCGTTCGGCCCGAGCAGCCCGAAGATCTCACCCGGCTCGACCAGTAGGTCCAACTGGTCGACGGCCCGGAAGTCCGAGCCGGCGTAGACCTTCGTGAGCTGCTCGGTGCGGATGATCGCGCTGCTCGCGCCGGGCGGCCCGATCACGGCGCTGGAGTGGGTCGAGGTCATGGCGATCGCGACACCCTAGCCCCCGGCCCCATCGGTCGATCGCGCCGGGTCCGCCTACTTCGGGGGCATCCGGATCCCGCCGTCGAGCCGGATCACCTCGGCGTTCAGGTAGCTGTTGGCGGCGATGTGGGCGACGAGCTCACCGAACTCGGCCGGATTGCCGAGCCGCTTGGGGAAGTTGACCGACTGGGCCAGGACATGGCGCGCCTCGTCGGGCAGCATGGCCAGCAGGGGTGTGTCGAACAGGCCCGGGGCGATGGCCAGCACCCGGATCCCGACCACGGCGAGGTCCCGCGCCGCCGGGAGCGTCATGCCCACGATTGCCCCCTTGGAGGCCGAGTAGGCCAACTGTCCGATCTGGCCGTCGAACGCGGCCACCGAGGCGGTGTTGACGATGACGCCTCGCTCACCGTTGTCCTGGGGCTCGACCGTCGAGATCGCCGACGCCGCCTTGGTCATCACGTTGAAGGTACCGATCACGTTCAGGTTCTGGATGAACTGGAACGGCTGGAGGTCGTGGGGCGACCCGTCGCGGTTGATGACCCGGCCCACCCAGCCGGTGCCGGCGCAGTTGACGGCGATCCTCAGGTTGCCCCCCTCGGCGGCCTGGTCCACCGCCCGCTGGGCGTCCTCGGGGTCGGTGACGTCACCACCGACGAAGTTGGCACCGGAGCCGATGGAGGCGACCACCTCCTTGCCCCGCTCCTCGTTCCGGTCGAACACGGTGACCCGGACACCGAGGGCGGCGAGCTTGTGGGCGGTGGCCTCACCGAGGCCCGATGCGCCGCCGGTGACGATTGCTGAACTTCCGTTGATCTCCATGCCGTCAGATTAGGGGCACGGGGCCGGGCCGGAAAACCGACGGCGACCGCCCGGCCCGCCGCCCACCGGGAACGGTGGCCGCGCGCTACTGGGCGGCGGCCGCCTGGGTGGCCAGCAGGTCGACCAGGTCGTTCATCGTGTGCCCCGAATGCCCCTTCACCCAGGCGAAGGTCACCGGTCGGCCCGACTCGAGCGCCAGGGGGAGGAGCTCTCTCCAGAGGTCCTGGTTGGCCACCGGCTTGCCCTGGGTGTTGCGCCAGCCCCGGCGCTGCCACCCCGACCACCAGCTCTGCTTGAAGCAGTTCACGACGTAGGTCGAGTCACTCACGACGTGGAGCGGGCCGTCCAGAGCCTGGAGGGCCCGCACCACGGCCGTCACCTCCATCCGCTGGTTGGTGGTGTGGGGCTCGCCGCCACTGTCGGAGGGTCCACCCTCGACGGCCCAGGCCCATCCTCCCGGGCCCGGGTTCCCGAGACAGGAGCCGTCGGTGTAGACGACGGTCGCGGCTGGCTCGGTGGTCGGTGGCGCTGGGCTCATCGGGACAGCATGCCCGCTCGTGACCGTCGCCGAGTGCACCGACCAGGCCCCGCGTTCTAAGAGAGTTCCCCCACGACGTTCGGAGTGCAAGCATGGGACCATGCTCTTCGACGGCGTCAGCCACCAACTTCCCGACCGGGACCCGTCCGAGACGGCCGAGTGGCTCGATGCGTTCGACGACGTGGTCGACACCTACGGGAGGACCCGGGCCCGCTACCTGCTGATGCGGATCCTCGAGCGGGCCGGCCAGAAGCAGGTGGACTTCCCCGCCACCGTGTCGAGCCCCTACGTCAACACCATCCCCACCGACGAGGAGCCCGACTTCCCCGGCGACGAGTACCTCGAACGGCGTATCCGGGCCTTCATCCGCTGGAACGCCGCCGTGATGGTGCTCCGGGCCAACAGCCGGTCGGAGTCCATCGGGGGCCACCTCTCCACCTACGCCAGCTCGGCGTCGCTCTACGAGGTCGGCTTCAACCACTTCTTCCGGGGGAAGGACGACGGGAGGCCCGGCGACCAGGTCTACTTCCAAGGGCATGCGTCGCCGGGCATCTACGCCCGGGCGTTCGTGGAGGGTCGGCTGACCGAGGAGGCGCTGGACAATTTCCGGTTCGAGGTGGGCAACGGCGGCCTGTCCTCCTACCCCCACCCGCGCCTCATGCCCGACTTCTGGGAGTACCCGACGGTGTCGATGGGCCTCGGTCCCCTCAACGCCATCGCCCAGGCCCATGTGAGCCGGTACCTGCACGCCCGGGGGCTGGTCGACACCGGCGACAGCCGGGTCTGGTGCTTCGTGGGCGACGGCGAGGTCGACGAGCCGGAGACCCTCGGGTCACTGGGGATGGCCGGACGCGAGCACCTCGACAACCTCGTCTTCGTGGTCAACTGCAACCTCCAGCGGCTGGACGGTCCGGTGCGGGGGAACGGCAAGGTCATCCAGGAGTTCGAGGCCCTCTTCCGGGGGGCGGGCTGGAACGTCATCAAGGTCATCTGGGGCCGGACGTGGGACGACCTGCTGGCCAAGGACGTCGACGGAGTGCTGCTCAACAAGATGAACTCGACCGTGGACGGCGAGTTCCAGAAGTACGCCACCGAGTCGGGTGCCTACATCCGGGAGCACTTCTTCGGGCCCGATCCCCGACTGGGCCAACTGGTGGCGCATCTGACCGACGAGGAGCTCCAGTCGCTACCCCGCGGGGGCCACGACTACCGGAAGCTCTACGCCGCCTACCGGGCGGCCACCGAGCACGTCGGCGCCCCGACCGCCATCCTCGCCAAGACGATCAAGGGCTGGACGCTCGGTCCCGAGATCGAGGCCCGCAACGCCACCCACCAGATCAAGAAGATGACCAAGGCCCAACTGCTCACCCTCCGGAACCGGCTCTTCCTCCACGACGAGATCCCCGAGGAGGACCTCGACGCCGACCTCCCCCCGTACTACCGGCCGGCACCCGACTCGAAGGCCGGCGCCTACCTGGCTGGGCGTCGTCAGGCCCTCGGCGGCGCGCTGCCCAAGCGGGTCGTGCGCGCCCTGCCGCTCGTCGCGCCCGCCGAGGGCCCCTTCGACGAGCTGATGGCCGGCTCGGGCAAGCAGCTGGTGTCCACCACCATGGCCTTCGCCCGCCTCCTGCGATCGCTGGTCCGCGACCCCTCCATCGGACGCCGGATCGTCCCCATCGTCTCCGACGAGGCCCGGACCTTCGGACTCGAGTCGTTGATCAGCGAAGTGCAGATCTACGCGCCGGAGGGCCAGCGGTACACGCCGGTGGACGCCGGACTCGCCCTCCACTACGCCGAGAGCGAGTCCGGCCAGATCCTCCAGGAGGGCATCAGCGAGGCCGGCGCCGCCGCCGCCTTCACCGCCGCGGCGACCTCGTACGCCACCTGGGGCGAGCAGACCATCCCCTTCTACCTCTTCTATTCCATGTTCGGCTACCAGCGGGTCGGCGACCTGATGTGGGCACTGGGCGACAGCCGTGGCCGCGGCTTCCTCCTCGGGTGCACCGCCGGAAGGACCACGCTCAACGGCGAGGGCCTCCAGCACCAGGACGGCCACTCCCTGCTGCTCGCCTCCGCCGTCCCGAGCGTCGCCGCCTACGACCCCGCCTTCTCCTACGAGGTGGCCGCCATCGTGCAGGACGGGATCACCCGGATGTCCGGCGCCGAACCAGAGGACCGGATCTGGTACCTCACCCTCTACAACGAGAACTACCGGATGCCGGCACTGCCGGAGGACCCGGTCGAGGCAGCGCGGGTACGCCAGGGGGCCGTCGACGGCCTGTACCGCTTCGACCCCGGCTGCCTGGGCGACGGTTATGAGCCGGCCCCCCCGTCCGACCCGGGGCCCGACGCCCGGCCGGCCGGGCCGGGTCCGCTGAGGGCGACGCTCCTGTTCTCCGGGTCGGCGTGGCAGGCGGCCGTGGAGGCCCGACGGCTGCTGCAGGACGACTGGGGCGTCGACGCCGACCTGTGGTCGGTCACCTCGTACAAGTCCCTCCGCGAGGACGCGATGTCGGCGGAGCGCTGGAACCGCCTCCACCCCGACGGGGACGAGCGGGTCCCGCTGGTGACGGAGCGCCTCCGCCGGTCCGACGGCCCGATCGTGGCCGTCACCGACTTCGTGCGGGCCGTCCCCGACCAGGTGTCACGCTGGATGCCCCGCCGGTTCACGTCGCTCGGCACCGACGGCTTCGGGCGCTCGGACACAAGGGACGTCCTACGGCGGTTCTTCGAAGTGGACGCCGTCCACGTCGTGGTGGCCGTCCTCGGCGCGCTGGCGGCCGACGGGCTGGTTCCGGTGCAGTCCGCCGTCGATGCCGTCGAGCGCTACCGGATCGACCCCGGCAGTCCTGACCCCTGGTCCTCGTGAGCGCAGCACCCGTGCGGGCACAGTTCCGCTGAGCGCAGCACCCGTGCCGGTCCGCCCCCTACCGGCTCACCGGCCGGCTTCCGCCCGGGAACGATCCTGGCGGGCGGCCCAGATCATCGCCGCCTGGAGGGGAAGACGACCCCAGGCCAGCACCGGGCTGTCGGCGATGCCCGGGTTCCTCCCCGTGCCGGCGTCGAGTGCCATCTGCACGTTGGCGGGGAACACCCCGACCAGGACCGCGATGCTGAGCGGTGAGGCCCACCGATCGCTCCGCACCAGGCCCGCCGCGCACGCCAGCTCGACGGCGCCACTGGCGTAGATCAGGGCCCGGTGCAGACGGGCCGGCACCAACCTCGGCATTATCGCGTCGAACGAGCTCGGCCGGACGAGGTGCACGATGCCACTGGTGCCGAAGGCACCGGCGAGCACCAAGGGGGCGGTGCGACGGAGGCTGGACACCGCCCCACTCTAGGTGCGACCCGGGGGAGCCGCCCGGGTGGCCGGCCGGAGCACTGTTGCGCCACCCGTCCGGTTTGGGCAGGCTGTGCCGATGCAATCCATCCTGGTCACCGGAGCATCGACGGGGATCGGTCGGGCATGCGCCGTGCGCCTCGCCGCTTCCGGGCACCGCGTCTTCGCCGGCGTACGGACCGACGCAGACGCGGTCCGACTGGCCGAGCACGGCGGCGGCTCCCTCCATCCGGTGCTGCTCGACGTGACTGACCAGGCCCAGATCGACGCGGTGGCCGAACAGATCTCCCGGGACGGTGGTGGCCTCTACGGCGTGGTCAACAACGCCGGCGTGGCCTACGGTGGACCCATCGAGTACCTGCCGGTCGATGTCTGGCGCGACCAGTTCGAGGTCAACGTGTTCGGTCAGGTGGCGGTGACCAGGACGATGCTTCCCCTGGTCCGCGAGTCCCGCGGGCGGATCGTGTTCATCGGCTCGATCGGCGGCAAGCTCGCCACGATGATGATGGGGCCCTACAACGCGTCGAAGTTCGCCATCGAGGCCATCGGCGAGTCCCTGCGCCAGGAGCTGAGGCCGTGGGGGATCGGTGTCTCGGTGATCGAGCCCGGCGCGGTCAAGACGGAGATCTGGGAGAAGGGGCGCGAGACGGCGGACAGGCTCGAGCGCGAGCTCCCCGCCGAGGCCGTCGACCGCTACTCCCCCCACATCACGGCGATCCGCAAGGGGATCGAGATGCAGGACAAGTCGGGCGTGGGGCCCGACAAGGTCGCCGAAGCCGTCGACCATGCGCTGTTCGCGCCCCGTCCGAGGACGCGCTACGTCGTCGGCACCCCTGCCCGGGTCCAGAGCGCCATGGTGCGGATTCTGCCCGACCGGTCCCGGGAGGCGATCCTCAGGCGCATCGCCGGGCCCTAGGCATCACGAGCGGTCGCGCCAGGTCCCCGCCGGTGGGCCCTGCACGGTCCACCCCCGGCGTCGGAGCTCGGCGGCCATCTGGTCGGACGACAGGGATCGGGCCGTCCCGCCCGATCGTCGGTATGTCGGGCGCGGCCCGGAGTCCCCGGTCGACGGGCCCGCCGGCTCCACCACCGTGTCGGGGGCGCCCGGCGCGTCCGTCCGATCGGGCTCCTCTAGCCGGAGACGGGCGATGAACGCCTCCGCCTCGTCGCGGGTGAACTTGCCGGCCGACTGGCGCTGGGTGAACCCCATCGGGCCCCGGGCATCGCGGAAGTCGCGGTGGCCGACGTCATGGAGGAGGGCGGTGAGCTCCTCCAGCTGGCGGAACGACGCCGGGGGCCCGGAGGCTTGACCGAAGGACACAGGTGGAGTCTGGCCCAATCGGCGTTGCAGGACCTACTCGGTCGCACCAGACTGTCGCCGTGCGCCGGAGGCGCCCGGGAGGAGATCACCATGCCAGGGCTCACCGCCTTCGAGTTGGAGCAGGTCGACCAGGCCAACACCACCGGGCGCAAGCCGGTCGTGTTCGTCCACGGCCTGTGGCTGCTGCCCGCCAGCTGGGACCGCTGGCGGGCCCACTTCGAGGAGGCCGGCTACGCGACGCTCGCCCCCGGCTGGCCGGACGACCCCAACAGTGTCGACGACGCCAACCGGCACCCCGAGGTGTTGGCCCACAAATCGATCGGGCAGATCGCCGACCACTTCGGCGAGGTGGTCGGCCAGTTGAAGCGCCAGCCGGCCATCGTCGGGCACTCCTTCGGGGGACTGCTGACGCAGATCCTGGCGGGGAGGGGCCTGTCGGCCGCTTCCGTGGCCATCGACCCGGCACCGTTCCGCGGGGTCCTGCCCCTGCCCGTCTCGGCACTGAAGTCGGCGGCGCCGGTCATCGGCAACCCGGCCAACCACGGGCGCGCCGTCCCGCTCACCTACGAGCAGTTCCGCTACGCCTTCGCCAACGCCGTGGCCGAGGACGAGGCCAAGGAGCTCTTCGCCACCTTCGCGGTGCCCGGATCGGGGGTACCGCTGTTCCAGGCGGCCACCGCCAACCTGAACCCCTGGACCGAGGCCAAGGTCAGGACCAAGACGGCCGACCGAGGACCGCTCCTCATCATCGAGGGGGCCAGCGACCACACCGTCCCGTGGTCACTGGCCAAGGCGGCCTACAAGAAGCAACGTCGCAACCCCGGCGTGACCGAGATCGTGAAGGTGCCCGATCGGGGCCACTCCCTCACCATCGACCACGGTTGGCGGCAGGTCGCCGACATCGCGCTGGCGTTCGTGCAGCGCTACGCCAAGCACTGATCGGGCCCGGTCAGCCCGGCTGCGCCGACCGGCGCCGTCTGCCGAGCACCAGCACCGGTCCGCCGACCGCGAGCCCAACCGACAGCACGAGGATGGCGAGCGAGGCGAGGACCGTCCCGTCCGCCGACGACTGGCACTCACCGACGAAGGCCAGCCACTTGTCGTAGCTGGACGTGTTGCTCGCCGACGGCTCGATCCCCGCGCCGATCGACGCCGGGTCGAGGACGGCCACGATGGGCGCCTCCGATGCCGTTCCCGGCCCGCAGGTCCCCCCGACGGCGGGCTTCGGGAGGGCGATCAGCAACCCCGAGATGGCGAAGGCGGCGCCGAACAGGCCGAGGGCGACGAAGGCAAGTCTGATCCCCAGATGAAACGACGGCTGCGACATGTGCGATCCCCTTCGATCGACCTGGATGTTAGACGGCGGTCCGACGCGTGAGGCTTCACGCCCCACCCGGCTCGGCCGGGGCCGTTGCCGACGGGCGACGGGCCGGAGCGGGCGGCGTTCCGCCCGAATAGTCTGATCCGATGCTGTACCTCTCGGGTGAGCCCGACGCCGACGCCCTGCTCTCGAGGGACCCCCTCGCCCTCCTGATCGGCATGGTCCTCGACCAGCAGGTCCCCTTGGAGCGGGCTTTCCGGTCCCCGTTCGACCTGCAGGAGCGGTTGGGGTCCGAACTCGACGCCAGCGTCCTGGCGTCCATGGACCCCGAGACCCTGGCCGCGGTGTTCGGCGAGAGGCCGGCCCTCCACCGGTTCCCGAAGTCGATGGCGTCACGCGTGCAGGAGCTCTGTGCGGTGATCGTCGACGACTACGGCGGCGACGCGGCCGCCATCTGGACCTCGGCCGCCGACGGCAAGCAGCTGCTGGCCAACGTCAAGGCCCTCCCCGGGTTCGGCGAGCAGAAGGCACGGATCTTCGTCGCCCTGCTGGGCAAGCAGAGGGGGGTCCGGCCCAAGGGCTGGGAACAGGCGGCGGCACCGTTCGGGGCCAAGGGATCGTTCCGCTCGGTGGCCGACATCGATTCGCCCGAGGCGCTGGCCAAGGTCCGGCGTTACAAGCAGAAGAAGAAGGCCGAGGCCAAGGCGGCGGCCGCCGGCTGACCCGACATGACGTCCCGGCGCTGGCCGGCGACTCAGGTACCCGGGCTGGTCGTGGTGGGCAGAGGGAGGATCTTGGCGCCGGCGGGCAGGCGCACCGGAGGTGACGACCCGACGTCGGAGATGACCAGCTGGACCGACTCGTTCGCCACGGTCAGGTTGAACTGGGAGACGTACGGGCCGTTGACGGTGTAGACGAACGTGCCGGTCTCCGGAGTTCCCGTGGACCCGGTCTGGGTGAGGGTGAAGGTGTAGGTGTTGCCCGACGACGTCACGCCCTTGGCCCCGACGGCGTAGTGGAGGTAGATCTTCGTCGGGTCCACGGAGGCGGCGCTCTGGATGGGCTGCCGGTAGAAGGTTAGGTGTTCGGTCGAGGCGTCGGCGGCGACCGTGACGCTCTGGTACTCCATCGGGCCCTTGGCCGAGGGCAGCACGTAGACATAGGTGCGCCTGTTGCCGCTCTGGACGTAGCCGCCCAGGCGGTTCGGCGCCTGCCAGACCAGGAAGTAGGACTCACTGCCCTGGGTTGTCTTCTCGGTCACGATCTGCGTGTAGCTGGGCGCGGCCAGGGTGTTGGAGACCGCCTTCTCCAGGGGGGCGTTCTTCGGGGCGAGGGCGGTCCCGAGCACGGCGCCGCCCAGGCCGACTACGGCCACCAGGGCCAGGAGCAGCCAGCTGATCAGTCGTCGGAGATCGCTCATCGGTGAGACGCTAGGCCAGATCGGCGGGGCACGGGCACACGGCGCCCTTCCGTCCCCGGATCAGATGCCGATGCGCTGGGCCAGCAGCTCTCGATGGTAGGACGGGTCCCCGAGCATCAGCTCCGAGGACTTCGCCCGCTTGAAGTAGAGGTGGGCCGGGTGCTCCCAGGTGAAGCCGATGCCGCCGTGGATCTGGATCGTCTCGGCGGCGGCGTGGAAGAACGCCTCGGAGCAGTAGGACTTGGCGAGGCTCGCCACCACCGGCAGCTCGTCGGAGTCCTCGGCGGCCGCCCAGCCCGCGTAGTAGGCGGCGGACTTGGCCGACTCCACCTCCAGCAGCATGTCGGCGCACTTGTGCTTGATGGCCTGGAAGCTCCCGATCGGTCGCCCGAACTGGATCCGGGTCTTCGCGTACTCGACCGAGCTGTCGAGGCACCGCTGGGCCCCACCCACCTGCTCGGCGGCGAGGGCCACGGCGGCCAGGTCCAGGGTCTTGGAGAGCCCCGGCTCGGCACCACCGTCGGTCCCGATCAGCCAGGCCGCGGTGTCGACGAACTCCAGCCTGGACTGCTTGCGGGTCTGGTCCATGGTGGCCAGCGGGGTGCGGGTCAGGCCCTCCGCGTCCCCCTTGACCCCGAAGAGTGACAGGCCGGCGGGCGTGCGGCCCACGACCAGGATCAGTCCGGCCGTGTTGCCGTCGATCACGAACGACTTGTGCCCGTTGAGCGACCAGCCGTCGCCGGTCGGGGTGGCGGCCAGTGTCACGCCGGCGGCGTCCCAACGTCCCGAGTCCTCGGTGAAGGCCAGCGTGCCGATGGTCTCGCCGGCGGCGATTCCGGGGAGCAGGTACTCCTGCGCGCTCTGATCGCCCGAGGTGAGGATGGCGTTGGTGGCCAGGGCGACGGTGGAGAAGAACGGTGCGCACAGCAGGGCGGCGCCCATCTCCTCGAGCACCACGATGAGCTCCACGTAGGAGAACCCCGATCCGCCGAACTGCTCGGGGATGGTCAGCGACTGCAGGCCCAGCTGGTCGGCCATCTGGCTCCAGACGGCCGGGTCGTAGCCCTCGGTCGTCTCCATCAGGCGGCGCACCTCGGTCTCGGGGGACTTGTCCTCGAGGAAGCGCTTTACCGATCTACGGAGCTCGTCCTGCTCCTCGCTGAAGGCGAAGTTCATCGTGTTCTCCATCTCTGGACGTCCCCGAGCAGGGACGTCGTGCCCCGTTTGTCTACCAGAACGGGGCAGGTGGTGACCAACAGATGCGAACGTCCAGCTACGCTCCCCGGGAGAGGAGGTCCGAGCCATGGTTGCCACCGTCATCGACTACCAGGACGCCGCCGTCGAGGTGCACCGCCTGGTGGTGGGCCCCGTCGACAACAACGTCTACATCCTGCGGTGCCGAACGACCGGCGAGTCCCTCCTGATCGACGCGGCGAACGAGCACGACAAGCTCCTCGAGCTGTGCAAGGCCCTCGACGTCCGACAGGTGGTGGAGACCCATGGGCACTGGGACCACATCCAGGCGGTGGAGGCGGTCCGCGACGCGGGGATCGACGTGGCCGTGACCCAGGCCGACGCGGCCATGCTCCCGTCCTACGACCAGATCCTCGAGGACCGGTCCACGCTCGAGGTGGGACGGCTACGCATCGGCACCATCGCCACACCGGGGCACACACCGGGATCGATGTGCTTCACCGTCGAGGGGACCCCCCTCCTGTTCACGGGCGACACGCTCTTCCCGGGTGGACCCGGGAACACCTCGTTCGAGCACTCCGACTTCCCCACCATCATCAGCTCGATCGAGGGCCGCCTGTTCGGGTCCTTCGGGCCGGACACCATCGTGCTCCCGGGCCACGGGATAGGGACCACGATCGGGGCGGAATCGCCCCATCTGCAGGAATGGGTCGACCGCGGCTGGTGAACGGGGTGCCCGCCCGGCATGCCCGGCCCGGGGTCGGCCCGGGGGCCGCTCAGACGGCGGTGGAGGGCCGGCGGGGCTCGCGCACCAGCTCGATGGACGGCGGCAACCCGCTGACCGCCACCCCTCCGGGGACCTCGGAGCCGACCTCGATGGTCACCCGTGAACCGGCGAGGGGGATGCCGTCCACCTTCAGGTAGCCGATCCACTCGGGAAGGTTGGGACAGAGCCAGGTCTTCCCGTAGGGGACCCACGGGTCGAGCCGGAGGAGGGTGCGGAGGCACAGGAGCGGCGACGCCGCCGCCCAGGCCTGGGGTGAGCACGAGGTGGGGTAGCCCACCGGGATCGACAACTCGTCGCGGTCGAGCCCGCTGAACAGCTCGGGGAGCCGCCCGCCCTGGGCATGGGCCGCGTCCATGAGGCCGAAGATGAGCTGCTGGGCGGCGGCATCGAATCCGTACCGGGCGAGGCCGGCGGCGACGATGGCCGTGTCGTGCGGCCAGACCGAGCCGCAGTGGTAGCTGATCGGGTTGTAGCCGCCGCCGGTCTTGGACAGCGTGCGCACCCCCCACCCCGAGAACATGGCCGGCGACATCAGTGCCTCGGCCACCCGACGGGCCTTGTCCTCGTCGACGATGCCGGTCCACAGGCAGTGGCCGATGTTGGAGGTGAGGGAGTCGATGGGGCGCTTGTCGGCGTCGAGGCCGACCGCGAACCACCCCTTGTCCTCCAACCAGAAGTCCCGGTTGAATGCCGCCTTCAGCTGGGTGGCCTTGGCCCGGAAGCGATCGTAGGTGACGGTGTCCCCCACCTCGAAGGCGAAGTGGGCGGTGGCCAGGTAGGCACCGTAGGTGTAGGCCTGGACCTCGCACAGGGCGATCGGGGCCTCGGCCACCGTCCCGTCGGCATACCTGATGCCGTCCCAGCTGTCCTTCCAGCCCTGATTGGCCAGACCCCGTTCGGACGACCGCTTGTACTCGACGTACCCGTCGCCGTCGGCGTCGCCGAACTGCTCGATCCACTCGATGGCCCGGGCCGCGT
>CAZNLF010000067.1:0-12263 GCA_964573595.1 uncultured Acidimicrobiaceae bacterium
CCACGACCAGCACCACGACCGGTTCGGCGGCTGCCGCCGGGCCGGAGCCCGTCGCCGGGCCGGTGACGGCGGTGGGTGACTCGATCATGATCGACATCCAGCCCGCCCTCGAGGCGGACATCCCCGGTGTCCGGGTCGACGGGTTGGTCAGCCGCCAGTTCGAGACGGGCATCGGCGTCGTCCAGGCGGACCGGGCCGCGGGATCGCTCGGCAGGGTGCTGGTGGTGGAACTCGGCACCAACGGCACGGTGACCTCCGCCGACTTCGACGCCATGATGCAGGCCGCCTCCGGCGTGGCGCGGGTGGTGTTCGTGAACGTGAACGTGCCCCGCTCATGGGAGGCCCCGGACAACGCGGTGCTCGCCGCCGGGGTGGCCCGCTATCCGGGTGTCGCGGTGCTCGCCGATTGGAATACCGTCTCCGCCGGCCACCCCGAGTGGTTCACCCCGGACCAGGTCCACCTCGAACCGGCCGGGGCCGAGGCCCTGGCCAACCTGATCGCCAGCTACGCCTGAGCCACCGGGTCGGCCGTGCCCGCCGGCGCGGGTCCGGGTCCCGATCCGATGTGCTACGCAAGGGCCATGCCACGATTCGAACCGTTCGCCGGTCTCCGGTACGACTCGGCGCGCGTGGACCTGTCGATGGTCGTCGCTCCCCCCTACGACGTCATCGAGCCCGAGGATCGTGCCCGGCTGGCCAGCCGGCACAGTGCCAACGCGGTCCGGATCGAGCTGCCAGAACCGGACCACCGGGCCGGGCTCGACCGCTACGCCCATGCCGCGCAGCAGCTGGGCCGATGGCAGGACGAGGGCATCCTGGAGCGGGACCCGATCCCCTCGGTCTACGCCTATCGGATGACCGGGCCCGACGGTCACGCCACCAACGGCGTGATCGGCGCACTGGGGCTCGACGATGCCAGTGCGGCCTCGATCCTCCCCCACGAGCAGACGCTGCCCAAGGCGAAGAGCGACCGGCTCGAGCTGCTTCGGGCGACCGAGGCGAACCTGTCGCCGATCTGGGGGCTGTCCCTCACCGCCGGCCTGACCCGGACGTTCATCCGTGACGACGGGGCCGACGCCATCGCCACCGACGAGGACGGGGTGCTGCACGAGCTGTGGGTGATCGACGACCCCTCGACCATCAAGGTGGTGGTCGAGGGGGTGGCGGCATCCCCGGTCGTGATCGCCGACGGCCATCACCGCTACGAGACCGCGCTGACCTACCGAGCGGAGCGCCCGGCCGGTGGTGAGCCGGCCGGAGCCAACCTGGTCATGGCCCTCATCGTCGAGCTCTCCTCGGATCAACTGGAGGTGGGACCCATCCACCGCGGCCTGAGCGGCCTTCCCGACGGGCTCGACCTGGCGGAGGCCTTCTCCTCCTGGTTCGACGTCACGCGCGCCGGTGACTTCGAGGAGAGGACCACCGGTGCCCTCGGCGAGTCAGGGGCGCTGGCCCTGATCATGCCCTCCGGCGCCTGGCTGCTCTCCCCCAAGGACGGGACACCGGAGGCGGCGGGAGCCAATCTGGACTCCTCGATGGTCGCCCTGGTCGTCGCCGAGCTGCCCGACCACCAGCTCGACTTCTACAACGACTGGCCGCGCGCCGTGGGCGCGGTGGCGTCCGAGACGGCCCAGGCCGTGATCCTCATGAGGCCGGTCACCGTGGACCAGATCGCCCAATTCGCCCGGGCCGGTCGCAGGATGCCCCCGAAGACCAGCTACTTCCATCCGAAGCCGCGGACCGGGATGGTCTTCCGGACCCTCGCCACCTGAGGGGAGCGGGTCCGGGGGCCGATCGATGGGGCGCGGCCCCCACCGGGCCGATCGGTGGTCGCAGCACCGGGGGCGGTCCAACCACGGGGGCCCGGCACCACCTCTGCACACCGAGCCGTTAGCCTTGGACGACCACCAGTGCGGGCGGAGAGCGACGACCCAGGTAAGGGAGGTTGGTGGCAACGAGACGACTGGTCGTGCCCCTGTGCGTCGCCGTGCTCGCCGTACTCCTGTGCGGATGCTCCCAGGGCTCATCGGCTCCGGGCCGAGCCGGGAAGGCGTCGCCGGCGAAGTTCCCGACCATCCCTGCGACCACCTCCACCACCACGACGACGAACCCTTCCGGCGTGGCCACCACGGTGCCGGTGCCGCCGCCCACGGTGCCGGGCTGGACCCAGGCCGTGACCACCCTTCCGCCCGGGGGTGGCTTCTCCTCGGTGTCCTGCCTGTCGGACACCTTCTGCATCGCCACCGGAGGGGGCGCCGCCGAACGGGGCGGCAACCAGACCGACGGGTCGGGTGTGACCGTGTCGTGGGACGGGGCCTCGTGGTCGGCCCCCTCCGTCTATCTGCCGGCCCCTGCCTCGGGCCCGGTGACCGCGCCACTGATGCCGGCGATCGACTGCACATCGGGGCCCCTGTGCATGATCGTCGACGGATCGGGTCATGTCAGCACCGGCGACGGCACCAACTGGTCGTCGGCGACCCCGTTGAGCGCCGGGCCTCCCCTGGCCGCCAACCCCGCCGACCCGGGCGCCGGCCATCCCGGGTCGCGGAGCGCCGCCGTCTCGTGCCCGACGCCGACGCTGTGCGCGGCCGTGGACAACACCGGCCACGCCTACACCTACCGCAACCGCAGTTGGCTCGCCACCCAGTCGCTCGGCCGTCCGGCCGCAGCCGGTTCGCCCGTCTCCTCGCTGTTCCAGGCCGGTCGGGTCGGGGTGTCCTGCCCCACCGCCGACACCTGTGTCGCGGTGGTGGGGACCTCGGTGCTCGACTGGAACGGGAGCTCGTGGTCGCTCGAACCGGCTCCGTGGGCACCGGCGTTGGACACCACCTCCAGCGCGACGGCCGTCGCCTGTGCGACCCCCACGCTCTGCGCCATCGTCAGCGGAACCGGATTGAGCTACCGCAACGGCGGGAGCGCCTGGTCACCGGTGGAGACGATCGACCCCCACGGCGGCCTCGACGCCATCTCGTGCCCGACCGCCTCGATGTGCGTGGCCGCCGATTCCGGAGGATCGGTCACGACGTGGGACGGCAAGACATGGTCGGCCCCACAACAGGTCCTCCCCCAAGCCAGCGAGTATCCCGGCACCGGCACGTCGATCTCGTGCCCGAGCGCCGACTTCTGCATGTTGATGAACGCAGATGGCGACTTCGCCACCTACACCGGCGACTGAGGCGTCGGGCGCTCGACCCCGCACCGCTCGGCGAGCGCGGTCACCGTCCGCCAGTTGCGCGTGGTGGCCCGGACTCCCAGGCGTCGTTCGAGGTAGCCGTTGTTGAGCTTCGTCTCCCCGTAGCCGCCGGGGCAGTGGAGGTAGATCTCCGTGCCGATCACCTCGAACCGGTCCGTTCCGAACCCGTCCGCCCGCTCCACGAGATCCTGGACGTCGGTCGGATCGGGGGCAGCGTCGAGGAACGTCACGTGCAGCGTCCTCGGGTCGACGTCGAGCCGTCCGTAAGGGGTCGACGCCAGCACACCGGCCAGCTCGGAGCTGTTCCTGGCCAGCACGGGGACGGAGAGGCCGAGGTCGGCGGTGATCCGCTCCTCGATGGCCTTCGCCGCCTTCCGGCTGCCGCCCCTCCCGGTGAAGATGGCGTTGCCGCTCTGGAGGTACGTGGCGACGTGGCCGTATCCGATCGATGCGACCAGGGCCCGCAGGTCCTCCATCGCCACCCGGTTACGACCACCCACGTTGATGCTCCGCAGCATGGCGGCGAAGGTGGTCACCCCGGGGACGGCCCCGGTTTCAGCTCACGGTCCACGAGGACCCGGAGCGCAACAGGGCGCCCAGGTCTCCGGGGCCCCGGCGGGCGGTCGCCTCGTCGATCTGGCGCGCCATCCCCTCGCCGTACTCGGGGCGGTCCACGTCCCGGAAGACACCGATCGGCGTCGGCTCGTAGGGGCCCCTCGACAGGTGGCTGAGCTGGAAGGCGAGTCCGGGGTTGTCACGGTGCTCGTCGTGGACCAGCAGTGCGTCCTCGCCGACGTCGGCCACCTCGACCACCTCGACCGATCCGTCACGATGGAGCAGGACGCCGTGCTCGCCCTCGGGCCCGAAGCGGATGGGCTCACCGTGGGCCAGCGGAATGAGCATGTCGGCCCGATGCTCCTTGCCGGTGATCTGCTCGAACGCCCCGTCGTTGAACACGTTGCAGTTCTGGTAGATCTCGACGAACGAGGCGCCCTTGTGGGCGTGGGCGCGCCGGAACGTCTCCATCATGTGCTTGCGGTCCATGTCGTGCGTGCGCGCCACGAAGCCGGCCTCGGCGCCCAGGGCGAGGCTGAGCGGGTTGAACGGCTGCTCGAGGGAGCCGAACGGCGTCGACTTGGTGACCTTGGCCACCTCGGACGTCGGTGAGTACTGGCCCTTGGTGAGCCCGTAGATCTGGTTGTTGAACAACAGGATGGTGATGTTCACGTTGCGGCGCAGGGCATGGATCAGGTGGTTCCCACCGATGGACAGCGAGTCGCCGTCGCCGGTGACGACCCAGACGTCGAGGTCGGGGCGGGTCGTCGCCAGGCCGGTGGCGATGGCCGGGGCGCGGCCGTGGATCGAATGCATGCCGTAGGTGTTCATGTAGTACGGGAAGCGGGCGGCGCAACCGATCCCGGACAGGAACACCGTGCTCTCCCGGCGCACCCCGAGGTCGGGCATGAGCATCTGCACGGCGGAGAGGATGGAGTAGTCCCCGCAGCCCGGGCACCAACGGACCTCCTGGTCCGAGGACCAGTCCTTCCGGGTGGTGAGCGGGACGGGCACCGATGTCGGTTCGGCGTCGGCCAGGTCGGTCATCGGTCGGAGGCCTTTCCGGTGGTGGGAACGGCGCCGGTCGGGTGATCGCCGTTGGTGGCGGCGGCGCCGTTCGGGCTGTCGCCGTTCGTCATGGCCGTCGTGGCCCCCTCGGTCGACACGTGCCCGTCACCACCCCCGATCTGTTGGAGGATGGCGACCTCCATGGCCGCGGCGCGGAACGGGATGCCCTGGACCTGGGTGAAGGAGACGGCATCCACCAGGAACTCGGCACGCAGGAGGCGGCTCAACTGACCCAGGTTGACCTCGGGCACCAGCACCCGCTTGTACCGGCTGAGCACCTCGCCGAGGTCGGACGGGAACGGGTTCAGGTGGACGAGGTGGGCTTGGGCCACCTTGTGCCCCCGGGCCCGGACGCGCTGCACGCCGGCGGCGATCGCCCCGTAGGTCGATCCCCACCCGATGACCAGCACCTCGGCCCCCTCCTCGTCGTCGACGTCGGTCGGCGGGATGTCGTGGGCGATGCCGGCGATCTTCGCGGCGCGGAGCCGGGTCATGCGCTCGTGGTTGGCACCGTCGTAGGCCACGTTGCCGGCCCCGTCCGATTTCTCCAGACCGCCGATCCGGTGCTCCAGTCCGGCCACGCCGGGCGGTGCCCACGGCCGGGCGAGGGTCTCGGGGTCGCGGAGGTAGGGCCAGAAGGACTCGTTGCCGTCGGCGTCGGTGTGGTTGGTCTCGGTGGCGAAGGCCGGGTCGATATCGGGAAGCTCGTCGAGATCGGGCAGCCGCCACGGCTCGGTGCCGTTGGCCAGGTAGCCGTCCGACAGCAGCATCACCGGCGTCCGGTACTTGACGGCCAGCCGGACCGCCTCGACCGTCGCCTCGAAGCAGTGGGAGGGCGTCTTGGCCGCCACGATGGGCAGTGGCGCCTCGCCGTGCCTCCCGTACATGGCATGGAGCAGGTCGGCCTGCTCGGTCTTGGTCGGCAGCCCGGTCGACGGCCCACCCCGCTGGATGTCGATGATGATCAACGGGAGCTCGAGGCTGATGGCCAGGCCCATGGTCTCCGACTTCAGGTCGATGCCCGGCCCCGAGGTCGTCGTGACGCCGAGCGCACCCCCGAAGGCGGCGCCGAGGGCGGCGCCGATCCCCGAGATCTCGTCCTCGGCCTGGAACGTCCTGACCCCGAACTGCTTGTGCTTCGACAGCTCGTGGAGGATGTCCGAGGCCGGGGTGATCGGGTAGGTGCCGAGGAACAAGGGCAGGCCGCTCCGGGTGGACGCGGCGATCAGGCCCCAGGCGGTGGCCGTGTTCCCGGTGATGTTCACGTACTCGCCGGGGGCCAGCGCGGCCGGCTTCACCTGGTAGGACGACTCGAACAGCTCGGCCGTCTCACCGAAGTGGAACCCGGCCTTGAACGCCCGCAGGTTGGCCTCCATGACCAGGGGCTTGCCTGCGTACTTCTCCTCGATCCAACCGACGGTCGCCTCGGTCGGGCGGGTGTACAGCCAGCTGATCAGGCCCAGGGCGAAGAAATTCTTCGAACGCTCGGCGTCGCGGGGCTTGACCCCGGCGTCGCGGGAGACCTCGGTGGTGATCGAGGTCATCGGCACCTCGTACACCGTGTAGGCGGACAACGACCCATCGGCCAGCGGATTGGCCTCGTAGCCGGCCTTGGCCAGGTTGCGGTCCTCGAAGGCGTCCACGTTGACGATCAGCGTGGCGCCGTTCGGGAGGGAGTCGATGTTCGCCTTCAAGGCGGCGGGGTTCATGGCCACCAGAACGTTGGGCGAGTCGCCCGGCGTCGAGATCGTGTGGTCGGAGATGTGCACCTGGAATGCCGACACGCCGGCCAGCGTCCCGGCCGGGGCGCGGATCTCGGCGGGGAAGTCGGGGAACGTGGCGAGGTCGTTGCCGAGGAGCGCCGACGTGTTGGTGAACCGGTCACCGGCGAGCTGCATGCCGTCACCCGAGTCCCCTGCGAATCGAATGACCACGCGGTCGAGCAGCTGGGGCGATTCGTGGTGCGTGGTGTCGGACACCGTTCTCCTCTTCTTCGTACTGCAGTACCGCGCTCAGTCGCCGGGACGACCTCGGCGCTGTTCCGTTTGGTCGGTGTTCGCCCGGATGAACACCACAGGCTCCGGAATGATCCCCTCACCGGATTGATCTGTCCGGCCGTAGTCTACCGGCGTCCTGGACCTAGGGCAGCACCACTGTGGACCAGGGGGTTTGCCCTCCCGATATTCCCGGCAACCAGACCCCTCCGGGGAAACTAGTGCTGGCTCGGCAGTCTGTGCTGGATCGGCTGGCTCGGCAGTGCAGGCGTGTCCGGCCGCCGGCGCCCCCGTGGCGACCGCGTCAACGGCCACCACCGCTCAGGCGATGGTCACGGACCCGTCGAGATAGACGTCCTGAATGGCGTGGATCAGGGCGGCACCCTCTTCGGTGGGTCGCTGGAACGCCTTCCGCCCGACGATGAGCCCGGACCCGCCGGCACGCTTGTTGATCACCGCGGTGCGCACCGCCTGGGCGAGGTCGTCGGCTCCCTTGGACTCCCCGCCGGAATTGATCAGCGGGATACGGCCGGCGTAGCAGTTGACCACCTGCCAGCGGGTCAGGTCGATGGGGTGATCGGTGGTCAGCTGGCTGTAGACGAGCGGGTCGGTCTTGCCGAATTCGAGGGCGTTGTAGCCACCGTTGTTCTCGGGTTGCTTCTGTTTGATGATGTCCGCTTCGATGGTGACGCCGAGATGGTTGGCCTGGCCGGTCAGGTCAGCGGACAGGTGGTAGTCGGTATCACCCTGCTTGAACGCCGAATTCCGCAGATAGCACCAGAGCACGGTGAACATGCCCAGCCGGTGCGCCTCGGCGAATGCCTTCGACACCTCGACGATCTGTCGATCGGCACCCTCCGAGCCGAAGTAGATGGTCGCCCCGACACCGACGGCACCCAGGTCGGCGGCCTGGCCCACGCCCGCGAACATGATCTGGTCGTAGGTGTTCGGGTAGTTGAGGAAGTCGTTGTGGTTGAGCTTCACGATGTACGGGATCTTGTGGGCATACCGTCGCGAGACGATGCCCAGACCCCCGAGGGTCGTGGCGATCGCATTGCAGTCGGCGGCGATGGCGAGGTCGCAGAGCTTCGCCGGGTCGAAATAGGCGGGGAATTTGGCGAAGCTCGCCGCCGCCGAGTGCTCGATGCCCTGGTCGACGGGGAGAATCGACAGATAGCCGGTCCCGGCGAGCCGGCCGGTGTTGTAGACCGATCCCAGGTTGCGCAGGACGGTGGCCGAACGGTCCGAGTCCGTGAAGACGCGGTCGAGGTGATCGGGCCCGGGCAGGACGAGGTGCTCGGAGGCGAAAGCCTTCGACTCATGGTTGAGCAGCGAGTCCGCCTCGTCGCCGAGTAGCTGTTCGAGGTTCATGCACCCAGCCTAACGGGCACCGCGTGACCGGTTCGGAGTGCGCCTGGCCTTGGTCGGCGGACCGAGGGAGTCGAGCCGGTCGGCCACGTCATAGGCGTCGGGATCGGCCGCCCGCACCCGCAGGAACAGTTCACGGGCCTTGGCGAGGTCCCCGGAGCGCTCCATCAGGTCCCCGAGCACGTACCACTGCCGGAGGTGTCGCTCGGCCGGGTTGCGGACCAGGCGCCCGGCGCCCGCCTCCACCAACAGGTTCACCGCGCCCCCGAGGTCGCCGTTGTCGGCCCGCGTCCCGGCCAGGACGAGCCGGCCCTCGGACAAGATCTCGGGATCCGGAGAGCCCCGGCGCAGCTCCTCGAAGAGCGCCTCTACCCGCTTCGGCCGACCGAGGGCCCGGTGGCAGTCCATCCGCACCGGGTGCTGGTCCACCGAGCCGGTGAGGGCGGTGAACGCCTCGAGGTTGGGGAGGGCGGCCTTCCAGTAGCCCTGGTGGTACTGGCTGAGGGCGAGGAGCTCGCGTGCGGACGGGGAGTTGGGTATGGCGTCGACCACCGTCTTCAGTATCCGGGAGGCGTCCCGGTACCGCTCGCGCTCATAGGCGCCGATCCCGGCCGCCATCCGCTCGGTGATCCGCTCTCGCAGATGGTTCCAGTCCGGGCCGGCAGCGGATGCCAGCTCGTTGGCGATGTCAGGCGGGAGAGCGGCCGGAGCCTGGACCGACCGGTGGGCAGGCGGTCGCGAGGGATCAGGTCGTCCCGCATTCGGCCGCCGGTGGTCGTCGGTGCGCACCCACTGCTCGGGCACGAACTCGTCGGAACGCGTCCGGGCGCGGCGCCGGCCCTCCGGGGTGTCGGCGTCCGGACCGTGACTCTCGTCACCGCCGCGGACCACGCTCGCCCCGCGGCGGGCGACGCTCCCCCACCCCTTCCTCACGATCGGGGCCCGGGAAGACCCCTCGTCCCGGGCGGATCGAGCGGACGAGGGGCGCCCACGCCCTGGACGTCCTTCCGGTTGGCGTGACCGGCCCGAGCCCGTGCCGGCGCCTTCCCTCGATGGTGACGTGCCACCCGGCCGGCGCCCACCGCTCTCCTTCCGACGGCTGGAGTCGGAACCTGGCGGGCCGGAACGGGCTCGTCTGTCTGAGCCGGGTCTGACGGAGCCGGAATCCCTGGCGGAGCCCCTGTCGGAGCCGGAGCCGGAGATCCTGGAGGAGCCGCCCCCCGCCTCACGGGTGCCCGAACCTTCACCAGGCCGGGGCTTGCGTCCAGGCGGCCGGCCAGTCGATCCACCGGTCGGCCGCCTCGGCGAGCCGCCGGTATCACCTCGGCCGCCCGTCCCGCTTGTTCCTCGTGAGCTCCCTGACCCCCCTGGACGGCCGGCATTGCCCGGTGCGCCTGTTCCCCGTGGGTTTCGCGATCCCCCGGATCCATGGCCGCTCCCCGACCCGCCCGTTGCTCGTGAGCCACCCGACCCGCCCGACCCGCCCGGGCGACCGGAACGTCCCGATCCCGCTGGACCCCGTGCGCTCCCCGCCCCAGATCGCTGCGGGCGCGCGGAACCAGCGGAATCGTCGGTTGCCATGACCGAGATTGTATCGGCACGGGCGCCGTCCACCCTCCGGGCCACCACCGTTCTTTCGGCGCCCGTGGCGCGTGACGAGAGGGATGCCCGGTGCGCCGGACCACCCGACTTTCCCGATGACGTGCTCGGCGGCCCGGAGGCGGGGCCCCGGGCGGCCGGCGGCGCCCCCGATCGGAGCGGATCACCACCTAGCCTTGTGGTCGATCGTGACACCCTCCTTCGACCCCTCTGGCGCCGAGTGCGCCCCTGTCTCGACCGCCCGTCCCTCGGCCACCCGGGCGGCGATGGTGGTCGTGGCCGTCGTGGCCGTGCTCATCGGTGGGTGCGGGTCAGCCGCCGTCGACGCCCGATCGGGCCCGGCCGTCCACCTGACCGGGTCGGCCACGAAGCCAACGACCGCCAACGAGCGCCTCGACGCCACGGCGGCCACGGCCTCCTTCCGCAGCTACCTCGGGCGGGCGTCGGCCTCGTTCGTCGCCGACGTCGGCCGTCTGCAGGATGACCTCGAGGCCGGGAACGTCGCCACCGCACGCCTCGACGAGCTCGCCGCTCAGGCTGGTTTCGATCAGTTCCGGCAGGTGGCCGGGGGCGACCCGGTGAATGCCTCGACGCTCGACGAGCTGGCCTCCCAGGTGGGGGCCGGCCAGTCCTTCGGGGGGCTCCACGCCGTCGAGCGGGACCTGTGGGCCACAACCGGTCCTCCGACGGCCCCGAGCGACGGCTCCGTCAGCCAGGCCCTCGGCGACGCGACCGGGCTGGTGGCCCAGGCCCCCGTGGCCGAGTTCCTGCTCTCGAAGAGCACGCTGCGACCGGAGGCCATCGGCGTCACGGCCGTGGACGATCTGGGTTGGGTCGACAGCGTGGCCATCCCCGGGGACGAGGAGCTCTACTCCCGCCTCGATGCCGTGGACGTCGCTGCGGGGATCGGGGCCGCCCATGACGCCTTCGTGGTCATCGCCCCACTGGCCACGCTCGTGGCACCGGCACTCAGCGCCACGGTCAGCCGCCAGTTCACCACGCTGCTCGGCCTCGCCGCCGCCCTCGGTCCACCCACCGAGCTCACCGATTCCTCGATGACGGCGGCGACCCGGCTCTCGCTTTCGCAGCAGACGGATGCCACGGCTGGGGACCTTGCCCAGCTGTCGGCGACGCTCGTGCCTTTCGGGACGAGTGGCGGCTCGTCCTACGGAGCGTCGTCATGAGAAAGGGGCTCAGCCGACGGCAGCTCCTGGCCGGTTCCGGCCTGGCGACCGCCGGGTTGATCGCCGGCGCGGCCGGCGCGGCGGGCACGGGAACCGGGGCCGAGCGGGCCGGGGCGGCGACCACCGCAGACGGCTCGGATGCCGCCCCCACCTCGAGTGCTGGTGGGGGCTCGACGGTCCCCTTCTTCGGGGACCACCAGGCGGGTATCACGACGCCCGAGCAGGCCAGGATGGTCTTTGCCGCCTTCGACCTCACCGCCACCGGAGCGGACGCCCTGGAAGAGCTGCTGACCCGCTGGACGCGCGCCGCCGCCCTCCTCACCGCCGGGCAGCCCGTCGAGGGCCCCGCCGGCACCTTCGTCCCGCCGGCCGACACCGGCGAGGCCCTCGGGCTCCCCGCCTCGAACCTGACGGTCACTGTCGGATTCGGGCCCACCCTCTTCGACGGGCGATTCGGGCTCGGAGCGAAGAGGCCGGCGGCGCTGGCCGAACTGCCCCCATTCGCCGGCGACCAGCTCGACGCCACCCGCAGCGGCGGGGACCTCTGCATCCAGGCCTGTGCCGACGACGCCCAGGTGGCGTTCCACGCCGTGCACAACCTGGCCCGGGTGGCACTCGGCACGGCGACGCTCCGCTACCTCCAGACCTGTTTCGGTCGGGCAGCGTCGCCCGGCTCCACCGGCGAGGCGCCGCGCAACCTGCTGGGTTTCCGCGACGGCACCAACAACCTCGACCCGTCGGACGCCGCCGCCATGAGGGAGTTCGTCTGGGTGGAACGCGCCTCGACCGACCAGCCGTGGATGGTCGGGGGCAGCTACCTGGTGGCCCGCAGGATCCGGATCCACCTCGAGGAGTGGGACCGGAACACCCTGGACGTACAACAGCACACCATCGGCCGGGTCAAGGCCACCGGGGCACCACTGGGCCAGACCGGCGAGCACGCGCCCCTCGACCTCCAGGCCCTCGGGCCCGATGCGCAGCCGGTGATCCCCGAGTACGCCCACATCCGCCAGGCCGCCCCGACCACCAACGACGGCCAGGCCATTCTGCGCCGCGGCTACAGCTTCGCCGACGGCGTGGACCCACAGTCGGGTGAGCTGGATGCGGGCCTGTTCTTCGTGTGCTTCCAGAAGGATCCCCGCAAGCAGTACGTCCCCATCCAATCGAGGCTCTCCCTCAACGACGCGCTGGGCGAGTACCTCGTTCCCACCGGGAGCGCCGTCTTCGCCTGCCCTCCCGGGGTCGCGGATGGCGACCATTGGGGGCGGGACCTGCTGTAGGGCCGCACACCAGGGAGACCAG
>CAZNLF010000068.1:0-12161 GCA_964573595.1 uncultured Acidimicrobiaceae bacterium
CTTCCACCCGTCGGCGTAGATGCCGCGGTGGCCCATCATCTCGTAGTACTGGACCCGTTTGTGGCTCGCCGCGCCGGGATCGTCGAAGGTGTAGGTCAGCGGCACCCCGGAGATGGGCATCTGCTCCAATCCGCGGTAGACGGACGGGGGGTCGACACCCAAGGCCTCGTAGATCGTGGGGGCGATGTCGTTCACGTGGTGGAACTGGTCGCGCCGACCGCCCCGGTCGGTGATGCGCTCGGGCCAGTGCACGATCAGGGGCACGTGCACGCCCCCCTCGTGGGTGTTCTGCTTGTACCACTTGAACGGCGTGTTGCCGGCCTGGGCCCATCCCCAGGGATAGTTGGCGTGGCTGTGGGGCCCGCCGATGTCGTCGAGCCGCTGCACCGCCTCGTCGGGCGTCTCCATCAGGAAATTGAAGTACTTCATCTCGTGCATGACCCCGAACGGACCGCCCTCCTGGCTCGCCCCGTTGTCGGAGAGCAGCAGGAACAGGGTGTTGTCGAGCTGTCCCAGGTGTTCGAGGGCGGCGACGAAGCGGCCGATCTGCTCGTCGGTGTGCTCGAGAAAGGCGGCGAACGCCTCCTGCAGGCGGGCGGCCAGCAGCTGCTGGTTCTCCGGCAGGGTGTCCCATGGCTCGACCCCGGGATTGCGCGGTGCGAGCGCGGTGTCGGGGGGGAGGAGCCCCAGCTCGAGCTGGCGGGCGGACCAACGCTCCCGTGCGACGTCCCAGCCCTCGTCGAAGCGGCCCCGGTACTTCTCGAGGTAGGGGGCGGGGGCCTGGTGGGGGGCGTGCGTGGCGCCGAACGCGAGGTAGGCGAAGAAGGGCCGGTCGGGGCGGATCGAGGTGGTGTCGTGGATGAAGCCGATGGCGTGGTCGACCAGGTCCTCGCTCAGGTGGTAGCCCTGCTCGGCCGTGGTCGGGGGGTCGACGGCGTGGTTGTCGTAGACCAGCTCGGGGTGGAACTGGTCGGTCTCGCCCTCCAGGAATCCGTAGAAGCGGTCGAAGCCGCGCTGGAGGGGCCACTGGTCGAAGGGCCCGGCGGCCGAGGCGTCCTCCATGGCGCACAGGTGCCACTTGCCCACGGCGAAGGTGGCGTACCCCTCGTCACGCAGCACCTCGGCCACCGTGGTGGCGTGCCTGCTGATGGACCCCCGCATGTGCGGATAGCCGCTGTCGAAGTTGGCCACGGAGCGCATCCCCACGCTGTGGTGGTTCCGACCGGTCAACAGGGCCGCCCTCGTGGGTGAGCAGAGCGGCGTCACGTGGAAGTTCGTGTACTGGAGGCCCCCGGCGGCCAACCGGTCGATGTTGGGAGTCGAAAGGTCGGAGCCGTAGCAGCCGAAGTGCGAGAAGCCGGTGTCGTCGAGCAGGACGATCACGACGTTGGGGGCGTCCTCGCCGGGGTGCGGGGGGGTGGGCCACCATGGGGTCGACTCGGCCTGGGTCCGCTCGATCTCGCCTTCGAATGCGTCGTAGTTCTGCATGCACGGTCCTTCTTGGAGTAGGGACGGTCGGGCCCCGCGAAGCGAGCGCAACTAGTGGCATATCGTATGTCATTACCTACGGGGGACACCTGCCTCCGTCGTGACCGGCCGGGCGGGGCCGACGACGGGCCGCTCCGGCCTGCACTTTCGGTCGGATTTTCTGACAGACGCTACATTCGGGGGCTTCCGGTCGGGGATGTGAAGCGTCGGTCCATGAAGGGGTGCTTCGACGATGGCTGACAACGCACAGTTTCCGCTGCCCGATCCGGATGCCTCCGCGGTCGCCGTCCCGGCACCGGGGGCCGGCCGCGGCTACTGGGCCGGCGGCCCGAGTGCCGTCCTCGACGACGACGGCACCTTCTGGCTCGCCTACCGGTTGCGCCGCCCGATCGGCGCCGGTAGGGGCTATGCCAACGTGGTGGCCCGTTCGGCCGACGGCGAGCGGTTCGAGACGGTATCGGTGCTCGGGCGGGAGCGGTTCGACTGCGACTCGCTCGAGCGGCCTGCGCTGGTCAAGCTGCCCGACGGCACCTGGCGGCTGTACGTCAGCTGCGCCACACCGGACAGCAAGCACTGGCGGGTCGACGCCGTCGATGCTCCGGACCCGTCCGGGTTCGACCCGGCAACGGCCCGGACGATCCTGCCGGGCGACGCCACCGTGGCGGTCAAGGACCCCGTGGTGAAGTTGATCGGGAGCCGCTGGCACATGTGGCTGTGCTGCCATCCGCTCGACCTGCGGGACGAGACGGACCGGATGGCCACCCACTACTGCTCCAGCGGTGACGGACTCGAGTGGAGCGACAACGGCGCCACCCTGGCCGGTACGCCGGGCCGCTGGGACGAGAGGGGTGCCCGGGTCGCCGACGTCGTCCACGATGGCGGACGCTGGCTCGCCTACTACGACGGTCGCGCCACCAAGGCGGAGAACGCCGAGGAGCGGACCGGGGTGGCGGAGGGCGATGCGCCGGATCTCCTCGTTTCCCGTGGGGAGCCGATTGGGGCCCGGTCCGGGGGCCTGGGCTCCCTCCGCTACGTCTCGGCCGTCGCGCTCCCCGGGGGAGGCACCCGTCTCTACTACGAGACCAGTCGCCTCGACGGTGCCCACGACTTGCGCACGGAGTACGTCCCTCCCTCGCGGTAGGTCTTCCATGTGTCGAGGTTCCAACCCGTCTCCTGCTCGACCAGGGCGATGTCGTCGACAAAGTAGTCGATGAGGGTGGCCCGTTCGTCGGGCTGGAGCTCGGGCCGGTGCTGTGGCGTGCGCTGGATGAGCCATTGGAGGGGCATGCTCGCCTTGCGCCAGACCTGCGGTGGGAAGTGGCTCCCGACGGAGGCGCCGTGGCGGAAGACGGTGCTGAGCATCCTCGTGTACGGCGTCGGCGGCACGTAGCCACCCACGTTCCTGGCCGGCACCTCGGTGATCACGCCCTCGTCCACACCCAAGAAGCGCGTCACCAGGTCGAGTGTGGCCGCGGGCTGCTCGACGAGGGACAGGTAGCGGATGATGTGGACCTGCTCGCGGGGGAACAGGGTGCCCAGGTGCTCCAACTGCCGGCCGTAGAGGCCGGTCTCCAGGTAGCGCCAGAAGGGTGCCCATCCCGCCTCGCGCCGATGGGTCTCCTCGGCACAGGCCTCGAGGAAGTCGCCGATCGGCTCGAGCCCGTCCGCCCAGAGGTGCGCCCAGTTGGAGTAGGCGCGATCCACTGGATCGCGGAGGATGACGATGAGTCGGGCGTCGGGAACCGCCGCACGGATGCGCTCCTGGGCGGCGAAGTCGGACAGGTAGAACGGTGTGCTCTCGCCCCGTCGGGAATCGGCCGGGGCGTCGTCGAACAGCCGCTCGTAGTCGTCCGGTCGCCAGATCCACTCGCGGTAGCTGTGGGCGTCCCCCGGCCCGCCGTGGTCGGGTGGCGGCCCGTCGCACAGGAAGAACTTCGGCTCTTTGACCGGCGACAGGTAGAGCTGGGGATGCTGAGCCAGGGCGGCATGGAGCGCAGTCGTCCCCGCCTTGGGGGCGCCGATGACAAAGAAGTCCGGTAACGCCACCGGACCATCCTATTCTACCTAATCGACCGGACAACAAGATTCGCGCTCGGCGGACGCCGGGTGGACGTTCGGCGAGCTCCGGGCACCGGTTCACCCACCCTCCCCCGGGACCCGCCACCTTCAAGCTCCCGATCCGCGATGCCGATGATCGGGGTTCGGGCCCGCACCGTCAGGACGGGCAGGAGGCGAGAGGCGGGACGTGGTGGGAATCGACGAGAAGATGGGGTGGTGGCTGGCGCCCGACGGCAGCTGGTATCCACCGGAGCTCCATCCCGGGCACGGCGCCGGTGCCGGTGGTGGCGGTGGCGGTGGCGGTCAGGGCGGTTCGGTCGCCACCTGCATCCGCCCGATGGGACCCGGGTCGCGGTTCGAGCGCCTCTACTCCGGGGGCCGGTGCGTCAACTGTGCGGCGCCCATCCGCCCCCTCGACGAGGGCTGGAGCGACCCGGACGGCAACCAGATGATCTGCGCCACCTGCTGGCCCGCCCTGGTCGTCTCCGGGCGGTCTGCTCCAGCGGCTCCGACCGCGGCGACATCGACTGCGGCGACATCGACCGCGGCGACAGGGAGCCCGACGGCGCCTCCGGCGATCGACGCCGCGGCGAGCGAGCCCGGTCGGCGACCGGGCGCGGTGGGCGAGTACCTCGTGTCCATCCGTCTCCACCGCGATCTCGGTGACCGGGCCGTGGTCCTCAGCCATCGCCGGGTCCCCGGCAGCCCGACGACGATCGCAAACGTGGTGGTGGCGCCGTCGGGCGTGTGGGCCATCGAGGCGAAGAAGACGAGGGGCCTCGTCGAGTACCGGGCGATTGCCGGCCGGGAGGGTGAGGACGGACGGCTGCTGATCGGTGGCCACGACCGGACGGGGATGATCGAGCGGGTCCTCGAGCACGTGGCCCGGGTGGCCGGCGTGGTTGCCGATCCCGGGGTCCCGGTGCACGGCGCCCTGGCCATCGTCGAGGGGAATTGGGGCGGCCCGGCCCGCATACTCGGCCGGCGGCCCTGTGGTCATCGGGGCGTCTGGGTCCTGTGGCCCGCCGCGCTCCTGCACAAGGTGGGAGCACCGGGGCCGCTCTCCGCCGATCGTGTCCTCGCCCTGGGCGCCACGTTGGATCGCGCCCTGCCGCCGCGATAGCTGCACCGGGGAGCCCGCCTCTCCCCGGTGCCGCTGTGGGCCACCCCGACCACGAGCCCGGAGGCTCCGGACCCCAGGGTCTGGGATCCTCGTCGGGGGTACCCGAATCCGCCGCCCGGTGCCGAACAGTATGCGGAATCCGTGGCCATGATGCAACTGTGGATTGCAACGACCGGGCTGGCCGTGGGTCCGGCCGGCGCCGACGATGGCGGATCCGTCGGGAATCGGGGGGTCAGACGGTCCCGCGGCCACTGATTCCGAAGGGAGGCCGGGGTTGGGACGGCACCCCGGTAGGGCACACTGAATGGGTGCGGTCACGACGTTGAGCAGGAACAAGGCGAGCAGGAACAGCCGGAACCGGCAGCCCAAGCAGAGCCGTGAGGAGCTCCGGGCCCTTCTGGTGGAGGCGGGTCGCTCGATCCTCCGCGAGGAGGGCATGGGCACCGGTGCCGAGACCCTCACCTTCAAGCGGGTGTTCCAACGCGTCGAGAAGGAGACGGGCCTCCGGTTGACCAACGCGTCGGTGATCAGGCGGGTCTGGGACAACCAGGCCGACTACCAGACCGACGTGCTCGTCGCCATCGCCGCCGACGAGGGAGTGAGCGAGTTCGACCAGACGCTGGCGGCACTGGACGGAGTCCTCGCCGACATGGACCTGTCCACGCCCGAGAACCGTTGGGCCGTCCTGCGGGAGGTCTGCCGGGTGGGAGGGGAGGCCAACATGGCTGCACTCCTGGAATCGGCCAACTGGCCGTCGTGGATCGGGGTGTGGACGCTCGGCGTGGCCGGCGACCCCCCAATCCGGCAGCGGATCGACGAGGCCCTGCTCGGCGGCTATAAGTCGTTCAACGGTCATTTCGAGCGGGCGTACCTGGCCCTCGCCGACCTGCTCGGGTTCCGGCTGCGCACCAACCTCACCATCCGGCAGTTCACCATCGCCGTCGGGGCGCTGGCCGAGGGATGCGCCCTGCGCGGGCGGGTCGACGCCGAGAGCATGAACCGCATCGAGAGGACGACCGGCCCGGACGGCGGGACCCAGGAGTGGACCCTGTTCGGGATCAGCCTCGAGGCGCTCGTCCATCAGTTCTTCGAGATCGACCCCGACGGGGCGGGCTGACCGTGGTGCGGACGTCGTCGGCGGACGGCGGATTCAGTGGAGGCGGGCCACCGCCAACGCCGCGGCGAGCGACATGACGCCCCAGGACATGGCCCGGAGCGCCTGCTCGAGCGGGCCGAGGAGGAGGTCGCGGTCGACGGCCAGCTCACTCCCGTCGTTCAGTGAGATCGTCCCGGAGACGTCGCGGGTCCGGCGACGGACCATTCGGGCCGGCGTGCTCAATGTGCGCTGGACCACGGTGAGGAAGAAGGCTCCGCACGCCGCGATGACCGGGGCGACGGCCAGCCTCCCCGTCTGGGCCACGTAGGCGGTGAGCACCGGGAACGCACCCCAGCTGAGGGCGAGCCCGACGGTGTTGTGGAGTAGCCCGCCGAACAGCTCGAAGTTGTAGGCGACGACCAGCACCGGTCCGATCACGATGAAGGGGACGAGCGCCGGGCCGACCTCGATGATGCCGGCGATGCCGAGCCCGACGGCGCCGGCCAGCCCGGCGACGGACACGGCGACGAGTGCCCCGCCCGGGATCTGCGTGCGGAGCGGCCTCCCGTTGAGCTCGTCGAGGGCGTGGGCGGCCAGCCCGACGGCGAAGAAAAACGCCAGCAGGGTGGCGATCAGGCGGGTGACGTTGACCACCGGCGCCAGGCAGGCACCGATGACCACGTAGGCAAGGTGCCACGCGGTGTACGGGGGGTGCAGCAGGGTCCACCAGTCGCGCCAGCCGCCGGACCGGGCCGCGTAGTAGGCGGGGCGGGGATCCTCGGGGCCCTCCCTGGGCGCGGGCCGCTCACCCACCGGCCCGCCGACCCCACATCACCAGTCCACCCCCGAGGCTCATCCGGCGGAGGCCGACCTCGATGAAGCCGGCCCGCTCCCAGGCGCGCACCGTCCAGTCCACCGGGTACTCCCGGTAGTGGCCGGTGATGCTCGGGCCGAGGAAGCGACCGACGTCGAACCAGGCACGGCCACCGGTCAGGAGCCCACCGACCGGGAGCACGAGTCGCGTGTACCCCCACCACCACCATCGCCAGAACCGGCTCTGGGGCACGAGGAACTCGAGGCTGGCGACCGCGCCGCCCGGCCTCACCACACGGGCCAGTTCGGCCAGGGTGGCCTGGGGGTCGGCCACGTAGCGCAGGAGGTAGGTGAAGGTGAGGGCGTCGAAGGCCCGGTCGGGGAACGGGAGCTGCTCGGCCCGGCCGGAGACGAGCCGGATCCTGTCGGCCCGGCCGCTCCCCTCCACGTTCGACCGTCCCTGGAGGAGCATCTCGGGGGTGAGGTCGATGCCGACCACCTCGGCGGTCGTCCGGTCGGCGAGCTGGAGGGCGACGCCGGCCGGCCCGGTGGCCACGTCCAGCACCCGGTCGGGCCAGTCGGGGACGATGTGCCCCACCATGGCCCGCCGCCACCGGCCGTCCTGGCCGAGGGACAACAGCGCGGCGAGCCGGTCGTAGCGCTCCGGAAGTGGGGTGAACAGGCGCTGGGCGAACCGGTTGGGGTCGTCCGCCTCCGGTTGCTCCATGGTGCCTCCTCAGATGCCAGGATCTCACCGTAGGCGTTCGGCGCCCGGGAGGAGTCGTGTGACGACGAGACACGTTGACGTCCTGGTCGTCGGCGCCGGCCCGGCGGGGAGCATCGCCGCACTGGCGCTGGCGCGGGCGGGCGCGTCGGTGGCCCTCCTCGACAAGGCGCGCTTCCCGCGGGACAAGGCATGCGGCGACCTGGTCGGCCCCCGCGGGCTCCGGCTCCTCGACGAGCTCGGCGTGGCCGAGCCCCCCGGCCTCGACGTCGGCGACATGGTGGTGGTGGGCCCCACCGGTCGGAGGGTGCTGCTCCCCTCCTTCGACGGGGTGGACTACCCCGGCCGGGCCAGGGCCGTCACCCGCACGGTCTTCGACGACGCGTTGCGGTCCGCCGCGCTCGACGCCGGCGCCACCGCCCACGAGGGCCGGGCCGACGAGCCCCTGTGGTCCGGCGGCGAGCTCGCCGGGTTCACCGTCGCCACGGCGGGGCGGGGAGGCCCGGGTCCCGACGCCACCGGGGGCCGGGGCCGGCTCCGACTGCTGGCCGACTTCCTCGTCGGCGCCGACGGGGCGACGAGCCGGGTGGCCGAGCGTGCCGGGTTGGTGGACGCCCGGCGCGTGCTCTGGGGCTTCGCCGTCCGCTCGTACCTCGACGAGGTCGTGGACCTGCCGGTGATTGCCCTGTGGGAGGAACGGCCGTGGCACGCGTTCCCCGGGTACGGATGGATCTTCCCGGGACCGGACGGAGGGGCCAACGTGGGCCTCGGTATCGGCACCCTCGCCGACCGGTCCGCCGGGGCGCGGGCGGTCCGGGCGCTCCCCGCGTTCGTGGACCGTCTGGTGGAGCTCGGCCTGCTCGCCCACCCGGCCCACCCGGCCCCGGCCCGGCTGGGGGGATGGCTCAAGATGGGCATGGTCGGCACCACCCCGGCGGACGGCCGGGTCCTGCTGGTGGGGGACGCGGCCGGGCTGGTGAACCCCTTGCAGGGGGAGGGCATCGCCCAGGCCATGGCCAGTGGCCGCGCCGCCGCCGAGTCCATCGTCGGCTCGCCGGGCCGGGCCGCCGCCGCGTACCGCGATCGCCTGGCCCGTGCCCACCTTCCCTACCAGCGGGTGGCGGCGGCCGGCCATGTCTCCCTGGTCGGCCGGCCCCGCGCCGTCTCGGCACTCGGCCGCCTGATCACCGCACCGCCCCTCGCCGGGGCGGTGGCCGGCGGGTGGGGGATCTTCTGGAACGAGTTGCTCGACGGGGCGAGGCCCGGGAGGGCGCGACGTCTCGCCGCCGCGTCGACTCGGCTGGGCGCGGCAGCCAGCTCGCGGACCGGGGTGGCGCAGTGGTTCGCGTCCACCTTCGACGGGTCCCCGCCCCGCCCTGAGCGGCCACCGGGACAAAGGACCGGGCACCGCTGACCGATGGTCACGGGCTGACGCCCGGCCCACCCGACCGAGGAGCGCGGCGCCCGGCGCACCCCGTGAGGCAGTATGCAGTCCCACCTGGGCACGGCCACCACCGGGTCGGGCCCCGCGAGCGATCAGGAGGTCGTCATGGAAACCCCAGCCTTCCAGGGTGTGATCGGCGACGACTGGCGCGGGTCGACACCGTGGTGGCCCGAGCAACCGGGCCCGCCGGCCGGCGCCCCCAATGTCGTCCTGGTCGTCCTCGACGACGTCGGCTTCGCCCAGCTGGGGTGCTACGGGTCGGACATCGCCACCCCCACGATCGACCGATTGGCGGGCGCGGGCGTGCGGCTCACCAACTTCCACACCACGGCCCTGTGCTCCCCGACCCGCGCCTGCCTGCTCACCGGGCGCAACCACCACCGAAACGGACTGGGGAGGGTGGCCGACCTGGCCGTCGGGTTCCCCGGGTACAACGGTGAGGTCCCGAAGGAGAACGGCTTCCTCTCCGAGATCCTGCGCCAGCAGGGGTATGCCACCTACGCCGTGGGCAAGTGGCACCTCACGCCGGACGACGAGACCAACATGGCCGCGCCCCGCCACAGCTGGCCCACCTCCCGTGGCTTCGACCGCTGGTACGGGTTCCACGGCGGCGAGACCCACCAATTCGTGCCGGCGCTCTACCACGACAACCACTCGGTCAGCCCGCCCCGCTCGGTCGAGGACGGCTACCACCTGAGCTCCGACCTCGCCGATCGCGCCATCGCCCAGTTGGCCGACCTGCGGGCGGTGGACGTGGACCGGCGCTTCTTCCTCTACTTCGCCACCGGGGCCTGCCACTCGCCGCACCACGCACCGCGGGAGTGGATCGAGCGCTACGAGGGCCGGTTCGACAAGGGGTGGGACCAGTGGCGTGAGGAGATCTTCGCCCGTCAGCTCGAGGCCGGCCTGTTCCCGCCGGGCACCGAGATGGCACCCCGGCCGCCCTGGGTCCCGGCCTGGAACGAGCTGCCCGAGTCCGAGCGCAAGGTGGCGGCGCGGTTCATGGAGTGCTTCGCCGCGTTCCTGTCGTACACCGACGACCAGCTGGCCCGCCTGATCGACTTCCTCGACCGCACCGGCGACCTCGAGGACACCCTCGTCATCCTGGTGTCGGACAACGGTGCGAGCTCGGAGGGGGGGCCCACCGGCTCGATCAACGACAACCGGCTCCAGAACTTCGACCCGGCCGGTCCCGACGAGTTGGCCCGCCGCGTCGACGAGCTCGGTGGGCCCGCCGCCCACAACAACTATCCGTGGGGATGGACGATGGCCGGCAACACCCCCTTCAAGCGGTGGAAGCGCGAGGTGCACGAGGGCGGGGTGGCCGATCCCTGCATCGTGAGCTGGCCGGCCCGCATCAGCGGCGGAGGGGGCCTGCGCCATCAGTTCGCCCACGCCGTCGACGTCCTCCCCACCGTGCTGGAACTGGCCGGGATCGAAGCTCCCGAGACCGTCGAGTACGTGCCCCAGACCCGCATCGACGGCATCAGCTTCGCCCCGCTGCTCGGAGCCGACGGCGCCGACGCGCCGGCCGTCAGGACCACCCAGCACTTCGAGATGTTCGGGAGCCGGGCCATCTATCACGAAGGGTGGAAGGCGGTGACCTTCAAGCCGATCGGGCCGCTCTACAACGACGGCATCAACTGGAACGCCCCCTTCAGCGAGGACCGCTGGGAGCTCTACCACGTCGCCGTCGATCCGACCGAGCTCCACGACCTGGCCGACGACGAGCCCGGGCGCCTGGCCGACATGATCGACCGCTGGTGGGTCGAGGCCCGGGCCAATCAGGTGCTCCCGTTGGACAACCGGGTGCTCCACACGCTGGTCCACCCCAAGCCCGACGGTCGGGCGCCGCGGCTCAGCACCACCTACTACCCCGGCACCTCCCCGGTGCCCGAGACGGTCGCCGCCAACGTGAAGAACCGGAGCCATGTCATCGACGTCGACGTCACCATCCCGTCCGGCGCTCCCGCCGAGGGGGTCCTGTTGGCGCAGGGCTCGGTCCTCGGGGGCTTCTCGCTGCACCTCCACGGTGGACGGTTGCGCTACGTCCACAACCTCTACGGCAAGGAGCGCCACGTGGTCTCGGCGGAGGAGACCGTCGGCGCCGGCCGCCACCGGCTGACCTTCCGGTTCGACCGCCTCGAGCCGGTCGGTGGTCAGGCGGTCCTCGAGGTCGACGGGGAGCTGGTCGGCGAGGGGGTGATCCCCGTGTTCACGGTGGCCGCGTTCAGTGCCACCGGTGCCGGGATGACCTGTGGCTACGAGGTGGGGCCCGCCGTGGGCGAGGGCTACCGTGCACCGTTCACCTGCACGGCGACGATCCATTCGGCGACGGTCACGCTCAGCGAGCACGTGCCGGTCAACCCGCTGGTCGAGTTCGAGCGGATCATGGCCGAGCAGTAGCGGAATCATGGCCGAGCAGTAGCGGGCCCTGTCCGAGATCCCCCGCTGCGTGCCTGGTGGGGACCGTCGTCGCCGGCCCCGGGTTGTTTCCTTATCGGATTCATAGGATTCGTTGAACGGCGCCTTAGGTGGACAGGGTCGAATGGGTCAGTGACAATTTCCCTCGAAGCACGTGGAACCGGAAGGTAGATGGACATGAGCGACACCTGGCACCCGTCGAACGGAGAGGACGCCTCCACTCCCACCCAGCCGCCGCCTCCCCCGCCGCCACCGCCCGCCGGCGCTGGCCTGCCGACGCCGCCCAGCGGGTCGGCCATCCCACTGCCGCCCGCCAACTCCGGCCACGGTGCGCTCTACCCGCACCCGGGCCTGCACCGCGAGCCTCCCCCCACCGGACCGAACCCCTCCGTGGGCCCCGGGTCGCCGACGCCGCCCGCCGGCGTGTGGGCCCCTCCGGCCGGCGCAGGGTGGATGCCGGGCGGGACGCCACCCCCCGGTGGCGCATGGCCGCCTCCGGGTTACGCCTATCCGGCCCCCCAGCCCTACACGCCGAAGAAGCGGACGGGCCTGGTGGCGGCCGTGGCCGCCGGTGTGCTGGTGGTCGCCGTGCTCGCCGGCGCGGGACTGGGCCACGCGGTGTGGCCGGTGCAGACCACCGCCAGCAGCGCCGTGAGCCCCTCCGGCTCCGGCTCTTCGGGCTCCTCCGGCTCGTCGGGCGGATCGACGTCCCCGTTCGGCGGCGGTTCGTCGAGCGGCACCTCCCCCTTCGGATCCGGTTCGACCGGCAACACGTCGACCGGCGCCGGCGCCCCGTCCGACATCTCGTCGATCGCCGCCAAGGTGGACCCGGCTCTGGTGGACATCAACACCAACCTCAGCTACGAGGACGAGCAGGCGGCCGGCACCGGCATGGTGCTCACGTCGGACGGTGAGATCCTCACCAACAACCACGTCATCGACGGTGCCACCAGCATCAGTGTCACCGACGTCGGCAACGGCAAGACCTACA
>CAZNLF010000069.1:0-2968 GCA_964573595.1 uncultured Acidimicrobiaceae bacterium
TGAACCGGCCGGAGATGGCCAACGCCCAGGACACCCTGCTGATCGACGAGCTCGATGCGGCCTTCGACCAGGCCGACGCCGACGACTCGGTACGGGTGGTCATCCTGGCCGGGGCCGGAAAGCACTTCTCGTCGGGCCACGACCTCAAGGAGTTGGTGGGCGACGCAGGAGCCAGCCCCTGGCGGGAGATGCGGGAGACCCCCGAGGGCAAGATGTACCACGAGAAGATCATGTACTACGACCGGTGCAAGAAGATCCACGACTTCCGCAAGCCCACCATCGCCGCCGTGCAGGGCAGTTGCGTAGCGGCCGGGTTCATGTTGGCCTGCATGTGCGACCTCATCGTGGCCGCCGAGGATGCCAAGTTCTCCAACCCGGTGCTACGCATGACCGGTGCCGGGGTCGAGCTGCTGGTCGAGCCGTGGGAGCTCGGCATCCGCAAGGCCAAGGAGTTCCTGTGGACCGGCGAGAAGATCGACGCCCAGGAGGCCTGGCGGCTGGGCATGGTGAACCGGGTGGTTCCCGCCGGCGAGCTGGCCGGGCGCACCCGCGAGCTGGCTGAGCGCGTGGCCCTCGTCCCGCCGGCCACCGCCCAGGTCGTGAAGGACACCATCAACAACACCGCGACCCTCATGGGCAAGGAGGAGTCGTGGAAGTACCACTTCATGGCCCACCACTGGATGCACAACACGGCGACGGCACTGGACGCGCTCGAGGCCCGGAAGGCGAAGTCCTCCATGAAGGAGGTCTTCGCCGAGCACCGGGATGACTGACGCCCGTCCGCCCCTCGCCGGGCTCCGGGTGATCGATGTCGGCACCCGAATCAGCGCACCGTTCTGCGCCGGGCTCCTCGGAGAGATGGGCGCAGAGGTGATCAAGGTCGAGGACCCCCGTGGGGGTGACTTCATGCGCTCGATCGGCCCGTTCGTGCCCGGTGAGGGCGATGGCGCTGACTACTCGTTGTGGTGGGCGGTCGAGGGCCGGGGGCGCCGAGGCGTCACCCTCGACCTCCGCCAGGCCCGGGGCCAGGAGCTCTTCCGAGACCTGGTGGCGCGCGCCGACGTCGTCTGTGAGAACTTCCGCCCCGGGACGATGGAGGCATGGGGTGTCGGCCCGCAGCAGTGCGATCCCCGACTGGTGTGGGCCCGCATCAGCGTGTTCGGACAGGACGGTCCCAACGCCCGTCGACCCGGGCTGGACCGGATCGGCATGGCGTTCGGCGGCCTCCTCGGGCTGACCGGGTTTCCGGACGGGCCGCCGGTCCGGACAGGCGTCACCGTGTCGGACTACCTGACCGGGGTGTTCGCCGCCGAGGCGGTCACCGCCGCCCTCTACCGACGCGACCGTGCTGACGGCGGCACCGGGCTCGGCGGCGTGGTGGACGCCCCGTTGTACGGATCGGTCCTCCGCATCCTCGAATGGACCATTGCCGCCGAGGACCGGCTCGGTGTGACCAGGCGGCGGGAGGGCAACCGGCTGGCGAACTCCGCACCGCTCGACAACTACCTCGCGGCCGACGGACGCTACGTGTGCATCGTGGCCGGTTCGGACGCCAACTTCGCCCGACTGTGTGCGGCCATGGGTCGCCCCGAGCTCCTCGAGGATCCCCGGTGGTCGACCCTCGCACGACGGGCCGAAGGCGGCGACGAGATCAACGGGATGGTGGAGCAGTGGGTGGCCGCCCGGACGGCCGACGAGGTCGAGGCGGACTGCCTCGAGCACGGTGTGCCCGTCGCCACCATCAACGACGCAACGGACATCCTCGCCGATCCCCATGTGGCGGCCCGGGGGGACCTGGTCACGGTCGACGACCCGGCGGCCGGCCCCCATCTCCAACAGGCCCCCTTCCCCCGGCTCGACGGCGAGCGCCCGGCGGCCCCGATCCCGGCCCCCGCACTCGGCCAGCACAACCGTGAAGTCTGGTGCGACCTCGTCGGCCTCACTTCCGACGAGCTCGACGCGCTGGTCTCGGACGGCGTGATCTGAACGCCCGAGTATCCTCCATCCGTCATGACCCGACTCGGCGACGCGGTGGACCCGTCAGCAGTCGCCACCGCGCCGACGGCCGATGGTCCACCGACGGCGGCGACGGGACCGTCGGCCGGGATCCTGTCCGAGACGGGCAGCTTCATCAACGAGCTGTCGTTCGACTTCGGCGTCGAGGGGGACGGGTCCCACGGGACGGGTCGGGCATCGATCACCCCGATGATGCGGTCGTCCGGCTCGCTCCCCCGTCCCTCTGTCCTGCTCACGATCGCCGACTGCGTCGCCGGCGTCCCCGCCATGCACGTGTCGTCACCCAACTTGGCGGTCACCCTCGACATGGTGGTGCGCATCGTCGCCGACGGGGCCGACCCTGAGCTCGACGTGACGTCGGACGTCCTGAAGCGGGGTCGCAACATCGTGGCGAGCGAGGTGAGGTTCACCAACGCGGGGACGGACGAGCTCGTGGCTCTCTGCTACCTCACCTTCATGGCCTCCCCGCGGCCCCAGGACGTCTCCCCACCCATTCCCGAGGGCATGGCGTTCCGCGGCTCACTCCCGGTCGACTTCGCCCAGCGGGTCGGGCTCCGCACCGTCGCTCCGGGCGTCACCGAGGTGGATCGGCGCCGGTTCGTCGTACAGGCCTCGAACTCGCTCCAGGGTGGCATCGTGGCCCTGCTCGGCGAGACCGCGGCCGAGTCACTCGCCGGGATGCCCGTCGTCGAGCTCGACACCCGCTTCTTCGCCGGTGTGCGGGTGGGGCCGGGTCGGGCCACCGCGGTGATGATCGGCGACGGGCTGGTGCGGGCCGAGGTACGTGACGTGGGTAATGACGATCGGCTGGCTGCGTTGGTGGTCGCCCGGGTGGCGGAGGGGCCGGGCGGGCGCCCGTCGCCCCCGGGCCGATAGGCGGGAGGACGACACATGCCGGGGGAAGCCGTGCCCGGGGAGACCATGCCGGGGGAAGCCGCGCCGGGGGAAGCCG
>CAZNLF010000069.1:3068-5843 GCA_964573595.1 uncultured Acidimicrobiaceae bacterium
CGCAGCTGATCGACCGGGCCAGGGCCGTCGAGGCGCTCGGCTACGACTCGCTGTGGCTCTACGACCATCTCTACAGCCCGGGTCAACCCGACCTCCCCTCGCTGGAGGGATGGACGCTGGCCGCCTACCTCCTGGCCCAGACCGAGCACCTCCGCGTCGGGCACCTGGTTCTGTGCAACAACTTCCGTCATCCGGCGCTGCTGGCCAAGATGGCCACCACTCTCGACGTCCTGTCCGACGGACGGCTCGAACTGGGCCTCGGGAGCGGGTCCGTGTCCGGCGAGCACCACCGCTCCGGCCTCCCGTGGGGAAGTGGCGCCGAGCGGTCGGCAAGGTTGGGCGAGGCGCTCGAGATCCTCACCCGGATGTTCGCCGGCTCCCCGACCACGTTCTCCGGCGACCACTTCCAGGTGGCCGACCTCCCGAACCTGCCGAAACCCGTGCAGAGCCCACGGCCACCCATCCACGTGGGCGGTGTCGGGCCCCGGCGCACCCTGCCGCTGGTGGCGCGCTACGCGGACGTCTGGAGCATCCCGACCTACGGGCTGTCCGGGTGGGAGGAGAGCGGTCGTCTGCTCGACGCCGAGTGCGAAGCCATCGGGCGCGCCCCGTCCTCGCTCCGCCGGTCGCAGGAGGCGGTGCTCGTGGTCGCCCCCGACGGGCCGGCGCTGGAGACGGCCAAGGCCGAAGCCGGGCGACGGTACGGCGCGCCGGGCTGGGGATTGGAGGCCGGAGGCTTCGTCGGCAACCCGGCCCAGGTCACCGATCGCATCGCCTCCATGGTCGACAAGGGGATCACCACGTTCGTGTTCTTCACGCACGACCGGGCGGACCGTCGCACCCTCGAGCTCTTCGCCGAGCACGTGTTGCCCGAGTTCCGGTGACGGCGCGTGACCGGCAGCCGGACCACGGCCGGTGCACCGGACGGACCCCCGGGGAGGGCTGAGCGCATGGAGCTGTGGGAGCTCGTCGCCCGCGAGAGCATCCGGGACCTGGTGGCCCGGTACAACGCCAACGGCGACAGCGGGCGGTTCGATCACATGCTGGAGTTGTTCGCCGACGACGCCGTGATGGATCTGGAGTCACCAGACGGTGCCGTCCGTCGTTTCGAGGGCCGGGACCGGATCGCCACGATCTTCACGGCAACCAAGGCGTCCTGGGATGCGCAGGCGGAGTCGGCGGGTGGACCCGCGGCCCGGAGGCCTCGCCATCACGTCCGCCACTTCGTGGCCACCCACCAGATCGACGTGGACGACGAATCCCACGCCCACGGGCGCAGCTACTTCGCCGTGCTCATGCCGCACGGCCTCGACCACTGGGGTCGCTATCTGGACACCTACGGCGTCCGCGACGGTCGCTGGGTGATCACCACGAGGCGGGCGCTGACCGACGGGCGGACCGGCGACGGCCCCGGGGCGTAACGGCCGGGATCGCCGACGGTCCCGATCGCTCACACCTCGGACGGGTCCAGGAGCAGGATCCCACGGATGTTCCGCCCCTCCCTCAGATCGCGGTATCCGTCGTTGACCCCCTCGAGGGGATAGCTCCGGGTGATCAGGCCCTCGAGGTCGAACAGGCCGCGCCGGTCCAGATCCAGCAGCTTGGGGATGTCCGACCGCGGATTGGCCGAGCCGAAGAGTGAGCCCACCACCTGTTTCTCCATCCCGGTGAGGTCGGCCATCCGGAGGGTGACCTGCTTCTCCGTGTAGGGATGGATGTTGGTCACCACGACCCTCCCCCGCTTGGCGGTCAGCGCCATCGCCTTGGAGAACAGCTCGCCGCTCCCCACGCCCATGGCCATGATCACCTTGTCGGCCATCCGGCCGCGGGTGACGTCACGGAGCGGGCCGAAGGCCTCCTCCATCGAGGCGGCCACCACTGTGGCGCCGTAGCGCTCGGCGGTCTCCCGCTTGAATTCCACGGGGTCGACGGCGGCGATCGTTCCGGCACCGGCCAATCGCGCACCCTGGACGGCCGAGGCCCCGATGCCGCCGATCCCGACCACCACCACCGTCTCGCCCGCCCGCACCTCGGCGGCGTACACCGCCGACCCCCAACCGGTCACCGCCCCGCACCCCACCAGGCAGGCCGTGCGCAAGGGGTAGGACGGGTCGATCTTGACGCAGCTGGCCTCGTTCACCACCGTGTGGTGGGCGAAGGTGCCGGCCAGGCACATGAGGTTCAGGCTCTCGTCACCGCGGTGATGCCGGGAGGTCCCGTCGACCTGCCGGCCGGTCCCGATCAACGCCCCCAGGTCACACAGGTTCTGATGGCCGGTCGAGCATGGCCCGCACCGCCCGCACGACGGGATGAATGCCAGGACGACGTGATCTCCCGGAGCGAGACCGGTGACGCCCGTGCCCACCGTCTCGACGATGCCCGCCCCCTCGTGGCCCCCGATGATCGGCGTGGGCATGGGGGTGTCGCCGGTGACCACGTGGTCGTCGGAGTGGCAGAGCCCCGATGCCACCATGCGGACCAGCACTTCGCCCGGACCCGGAGGGTCGAGCTCGATCTCCTCGACGCTCCAGGGCTTTCCGGTCCCCCAGCAGATGGCTGCCTTGGTCCTCATCGCGTCCACGTCATCTCGTCCACGTCCCCGCATGCCGGCGGCCCGCTCCGGACCGACGGCCGATGCTATCCGCGCCCCTCGGAAGTACCCGGGCCGCCTGGCCGGGCGGAGCTGCGCCCGGACACCGTCGGCCCACCCCTACCGACACGTCAACGGATGCCCAGCGAAGCGAGGACCGAGTCGGTGTCCGCGCCGAGCGCCGG
>CAZNLF010000069.1:5943-12124 GCA_964573595.1 uncultured Acidimicrobiaceae bacterium
CCCGAGCAGCCGGCGGACACATCGGCCATCGAGACGTCGACGCTCCAGCCTCCTCCCCGCTCGAGCGCCGCCAGTACCGCCACCGCCCCGGTGATCCCACTGAGCGGATCGGCGATGGCGTCGCCGCAGAAGCACGGTCCCTCGTCGTCCCAGACGACCAGTCCGCCGGCAACGGCGGCATCGTCGCCGAATGCGACGCGTTGGGCCGCCCGGCCCGACCACCCGTACCCGGTGACCGACAACCACACGCGGCTGCCTCCACGACGTAGGTGGTCGTCGGGGACGAGGCCCAACTGCTCCAGCGCGCGAGGACGCGCCGCAGACACCACCACGTCGGCCGAGGACACGAGCTCGCCCAGCCGTCGGCGGCCGTCGGCGGTGGCGAAGTCCAGGGCCACCGACTCCTTGCGGTCGTTCAACCCCGAGAAGAACGCCCTCGACCCGAGCCGGGCGCCGTCCGGCCGACCCCACGACTCGACCTTGACCACCCTCGCCCCCGCCGCCGCCAGCAGGCCGGCGGCCAAGGGCCCGGCCCACAGGGCGGAGAGGTCGACCACCACCAGGCCGTCCAGTGCCGCCGGTGGACCGGGGCGGTACCGGTGGGCACGGACCCCCTCCATCCCGAGTGCGCCGATGGGCCCCGACCGGGGCGGTGTCGCACTCCCGCTCCGTTCACCGAGTGCCGACACCGGCAGACCGAGGAGTGCCGAGCGCGAGACGAGGGCTGCGTTGCCGAGACCGGCGACACCGGTGGCGACGGGGGCCCACTGTCCCGGTCGGATGGGGCGATCCGGCTGGAGCCAGGCGTCGACCAGATCCCAGTCGTCGTGTCGGGCCAGGTTGACGGCCAGCCATCCGTCGGCCGACCGCAGCAGACGGGCCGACCCACCGCAGCTCACGTCACCGAGACGCCGCAGTCCGGTCAGGGCCGCCCGTTCCACCAGCAGGCGCATCGGGTCGACGGGTGCGCCGACACCCAGGAGTGCGGAGCGCCGTCCCCATTCGATGCCCAACTGCTCGACCGACTCCACCAGTCGGGCCGGTGGCTCCAGACCCGGGCCGTCCGGCCGGCCCGAGAGGGCGGTGAGCGCGTCTGCGCCCGACTGGGCCCGGTGGCCGCCCCGCGACCCCCCCGTCGCTTCCGTGCCGTCGGCGCCCTGCCCACCATGGTCCATCCGGTGGTCAACGTACCGGTCGGCACGCGGCAGGCGCCACCGAAAGGGCCGGACGGGGATATCGTCGGGTATGCAGACGATCACCTCGCCGGGCGACCTCGCCCCCCTCGTCGACGAGCACCTGGGCTACAGCGGGTTCGTCGATGTCACCCAGGAACGCATCGACCTCTTCGCCGAGGCGACCGGGGACCACCAGTGGATCCACGTCGACCCTGTGCGGGCGGCCGACGGCCCGTTCGGAGGGACCATCGCCCACGGCTACCTCACGCTGTCCCTCGGACCCGAGCTCCTCCACGACGTGCTCACGTGGGAGAACATCCGGATGGGGGTCAACTACGGGCTCGACAAGGTCAGGTTCCCCTCGCCGGTGCCCGTCGGATCACGGATCCGCCTCGGGGCGGTGCTCCGCGGGGCCGAGGAGCTGGGCGGCGGGGGGGTGCAGGTGCGGCTCGAGCTGACCTTCGAGGTCGAGGGGGCCACCAAGCCGGCCTGCGTGGCCGAGCTCCTGCTCCGTTACTACTTCGCTGAGGAGGGCCCTTCGTGAGGGGCACCCGAGGACGCCCGGGCGCAGCGTCGGTGTCCGAGAACAGACTTTCTCATGTAGCCTGAACCACGTAGACCGGGGACGTCGGCACAGGGAGGGACCAGGGTGGAAATGCTCGAGGGGAGGGTGGCATCCACCGGCGCCGCCTGCGGACGGCACCGGAGCGGGGAGCACCCCACCGGCTGTCTCTGCGACTTGCCGGACGACCTCGACGCCCACCGTGCCTTCCGGTCCGATCGAAGGAACCCGACGCCGGTGGGCGCCACGGGCATCCGGGTAGCCGCGGGTGGAATGCTGAAGGAACCGACCGCGCCGGGCTGAGCTATTCGAACGAGAGCAACCATTCGACGCCTCGGCGAGCACCACGATGCGGGTGCGTGCGGAGACGGGTAGAAGGAGAACAGCAATGGAAATCAACGACATGGTCATGGTGAGCGTGGACGACCACGTGGTCGAGCCGCCACACCTCTTCGAAGGGCGCCTTCCCGCCAAGTACGTCGACCTGGCCCCCAAGTTCGTCACCAACGACGACGGGACCAACGCCTGGCTCTACGAGGGCAACATCCTCCCCAACGTGGCGCTGAACGCGGTAGCAGGACGACCACGCGAGGAGTACGGGCTCGAGCCCACCTCCTTCGAGCAGCTCCGGCCCGGCTGCTACGACATCGACGAGCGGGTGAAGGACATGGACGCCAACGGCGTCGTCGGGTCCCTGTGCTTCCCCTCCTTCCCCCAGTTCTGCGGCCAGCTCTTCGCCCGGACCAAGGACAAGGACCTCGCCCTCGCGCTGCTCCAGGCCTACAACGACTGGCACATCGACGAATGGTGCGGCACGCACCCGGGCCGCTTCATCCCCTGCCCCCTGCCGGCGATCTGGGACCCCGAGATCCTCGCCGCCGAGGTGCGTCGCACCGCGGCCAAGGGGGCGCACGCGGTCACCTTCTCCGAGAACCCGTCCAAGCTGGGCTGGCCGAGCATCCACTCCGACTACTGGGATCCCTTCTGGAAGGCATGCAGCGACGAGGCGGTCGTGGCCTGCATGCACATCGGCTCGTCCTCCGACATCGTCATCACCTCGCCGGACGCGCCGATCGACTGCCTGATCACGCTGACGCCCATGAACATCGTGCAGGCGGCCGCCGACCTCGTGTGGTCGCCGGTCCTCCGGAAATTCCCCGACCTCAAGGTGGCGCTGTCGGAGGGTGGCATCGGATGGGTGCCGTACTTCCTCGAGCGGGTCGACTACAACTACGACCGCCACCACGCCTGGACCGGGCAGGAGTTCGGAGACGAGCTGCCGAGTGAGGTCTTCAACAAGCATGTGCTCACCTGCTTCATCGACGACCGCTTCGGTGTGGCCAGCCGCCAGTACCTCGACATGGACAACGTGATGTGGGAGTGCGACTATCCCCACTCCGACTCGACCTGGCCGACCGCGCCGGAGACCCTCGCCGAGAGCCTCGACGGGATCTCCGACCACGACATCGACCGGATCACCCACCTGAACGCCATGCGCCACTTCCACTACGACCCGTTCACCGCCCTGGGCGGCAAGGAGAACTGCACGGTCGGTGCCCTCCGCCAACGGGCCGTCGGCCACGACGTCTCGATCCAGTCGCGGCAGATGTCGAGCATCGGGAAGCGGGGGACCCGTTCGGTGGACCTGTTGTCCGCCGCCTCGTCCTCGCACTGAGCCCACCGGCCGGCGTCCCAGGCGCCGACCGCCCGACCAACCACCACGACGCCCGGCGCGTCGACCAAAGGACAGTGATCATGGCCAACGCCCTCTCGGGCTTCAGGGTGCTGGAAGTCGCCTCATGGATGTTCGTCCCCTCCGCCGGCGCGGTGCTGGCCGACTGGGGTGCCGACGTGATCAAGGTCGAGCATCCGGTCACCGGCGACCCCCAACGGGGCCTGTCCTCGATGGGCCTCATCCCCGGGGGTGACGGTGCGGTGAACTACATCATCGAACAGCCCAACCGGGGCAAACGAAGCATCGGCATCGACATCAGCACCGACGGTGGGCGCGACCTGCTGTATCAGCTCGCCGCCACCTCCGACGTGTTCCTCACCAGCTTCCTCCCCGCGGTGCGCCAGCGTCTGAAGATCGACGTCGAACACATCAAGGCCGTCAACCCCCGCATTGTCTACGCCCGGGGCACGGGCCAGGGGCCGCTCGGCCCCGATCGCGAGAAGGGTGGGTACGACGGCGCCTCGTTCTGGGGGCGCGGAGCGGTCGGGAGCGCCCTCAAGCCGGGCGACGCGAAGTTCCCGATCGGCGGCCGCCCGGGCTTCGGAGACCTGGCCGGGGGCATGGCCATCGCCGGGGGCATCGCCGCCGGCCTCCTGCAAAGGGCCACCACCGGCGAGGCGCCGGTGGTCGACGTCTCGCTGCTGGGGATCGCCATGTGGATGCTGTCCCCCGACATCGTGGCCTCCGGCCTGTACGGCGGTGACCCGATGCCCAAGTTCGACCGCAGCGCCTCGCCCAACCCCCTGGTGGGCAGCTACCGGACGAGCGACGGAAGGTTCATCACGCTGATGATGCTGCAGTCCGACCGGTTCTGGCCCGACTTCTGCAACCACATCGGCCGACCGGACCTCATCGAGGACCCCCGCTTCGCCGACGGCGCGGCCCGCTACACCAACGGCAAGGAGTGCGTGGCCATCATCGACGAGGTCTTCGCCTCACGCACCTACGAGGAATGGAAGAAGGCGCTGGCCACCCTGGAGGGCGTATGGGCCCCGGTGCAGCTGCCGAGTGAACTGGCCGACGATCCCCAGGTCGGGGCCAACGGCTACCTCGCCCACGTCGAACGGGACGACGGCAAGGAGTACGACCTGGTGACCAACCCGGTGCAGATGGACGAGACGGGCGACCGGTTGGTGCCGGCCCCCGAGCACGGCCAGCACACCGAGGAGATCCTCCTCGAGCTCGGACTCGGCTGGGACGAGATCGTGGCCCACAAGGACGCCGGCTCCATCCTCTGAGCGAGCCGGGGGCCCCTTCTCCGTCACGGCGTGTGACCTCGCCCGGGGCGGCGGGTGCTGCCGTCCCTATTTGGGAGGGAAACGCAGGGCGCCGTCGAGCCGGATGTTCTCCCCGTTGAGATAGGGGTTCAACACGATGCTCTCGACCAGTTGGCCGAACTCGTCGGGCTCCCCCATCCGCCGGGGGAACACGATGTTCTCGACCAGCTTGGCCTTCAGCTCCTCGGGGGCGCTCTGCATCAGCGGCGTGCCCATGGTCCCCGGGGCGATGGCGCACACCCGGATGCCGACGGGGGCGAGGTCCCGGGCCAGGGGCAGGCTCATGCCGAGTATTGCCGCCTTCGACGTCCCGTAGGCCACCTGGCCCGTCTGCCCCTCGTACCCGGCGATGGAGGCCGTGTTGACCACCACGCCCCGTTGGCCGGACTCGTCTGGTTCGTTGCCGGCGATGCGGGCGACGCACAGACGGGTCACGTTGAACGTGCCGAGGGTGTTGAGCTCGATGGTCGCCCGGAATGCCTCCATGGCCATGGGCACGTTGTCGCGGGAGAGCGTGCGCCCCCCCATTCCCCCACCGGCCACGTTCACCACGACGGCCAACGGTGCCAGCGACGAGGCGGCGTCGATGGCGGCGTGCACGTCGTCATCGACGTTGATGTCGCCGCCGACCGCCCTGCCCCGGTCCAGCTCCTTCACGAGCTGCTCACCGGCGTCGAGGGCACGGTCGAACACCACCACCTGCATGCCGATCCCGGTGAGACGGCGCACGGTCGCCGCACCGAGCCCACCTGCCCCCCCGGTCACGATGGCGGACCGCTTGCTCCAATCCATGCTTCCTCCTGGTGTGTTGTCTGCGAACGTGCCGCCGGTCGGGCTCCGGGCGATGACGGCCGGGCCGACGACCCTACTGGTGCGGCTCAGGCACCCGTCACGGTGAACGTCATCGGGAAGTGGTCGATGGACCGGATGGCGGGCGTGTAGACGAGCCTGTGCCCCTCGGGCAACTCGTAGTCGGGGATGCGCCGGTGCCACTCGCGAAGGGCGACCCGCAGCTCCTGACGGGCGAGGTGGGAGCCGAGGCACCGGTGGACCCCGGCGCCGAAGGCGGCGTGGCGGTTCACCTCACGGTCGAACCGCACCTCGTCGGCGTCGGGGAGGTCGCTCTCGTCGGTGTTCACCGATCCGAGCAGGACCATGACGTTGTCGCCCTTGGCCACGGGACAGCCCGCCACCTCGGTGTCCTCCATCGCCACCCGGGCGACGACCTGCACCGGCGTCTCCCAACGGAGGAGCTCTTCGATCGCTGCCGGAATGACCGACGGGTCGTCGACGATCCTCTGGCGCTGGTCGGGATGTTGCACGAGGTAGCCGAACATGCAGTCGAGCGTCGCCGTCACGGTGTCCAGGCCGGCGATGAGGAAGAGGAAGCAGATGTCGAGGATGTCCTCGCGGGTGAGCCGGTGGCCCTCGA
>CAZNLF010000070.1:0-12095 GCA_964573595.1 uncultured Acidimicrobiaceae bacterium
GGACGCGAAGAAGATGCAGAGAACGATCTTGGCCAGCTCGACGGGCTGGAACTGGAAGCTGCCGACCTTCACCCAGAGCCGTGCCCCGTTGATGTTGGCCCCGAAGTGAGGGATCAGGGGCAGTAACAACAGGATCACCCCGACGGCCAGGAGCAGGTACCGGTAGCGGTCGAGATCCCGCGACCGGCGGACCAGGGCCAACGTCAGGACGTAGACCAGCACGCCGGCTGCGGTCCACGCCGCCTGCAGCGGGGCGTAGTCCGTACCGACCCCGAGGTCGATGCGGGTGATCATGACGTAGCCGATGCCGTTGAGGAGGAAGGCGATGGGCAGGATGATCGGCAGCGCGCTCGGCGCCCAGATGCGGTTGGCCAGGTGGGCCACGCCACCGAGGACGAGGATGCCGGCCAGCAGAGGGCCGACGTCGTTCGGGATCTTGGAGGTGTTGCCCAGGATCATCAGGGTGTAGGCGGCGATGACGATCACCGAGGCGGCCACCAGCAGACCGAGCTCGGTCCGGCGACGAGCCTTGAAGGTCCGTCGGAGGATCTTCAGCTGGGGGTCCTGCACCGGGGTGGCGGGCACGACGGCGAGCCTACCGGCGCACCACGGCCGGACGGTGGAGCCGCAGTGACCGCCCACCGGTACCATGTGCTCCCGATGGAAGCGTTGCCATGAAGGGTCGGTCGTGACGGACCGGTTCGCGACCGTGCCACGACCCCCGGCCGCGTTGCCCGACACCGGATCGCCGCCGGTCGACCCGGCCGGATCGGCGCCCGGAGGGGTGCGCCCGGGGACGCGGGCCCGAGCCGAGGCCCGGTTCATCAACCGGGAGCTGTCGTGGCTCGAGTTCGGGGACCGCCTGCTCCGCCTGGCCGCGGACCCCCGGCTGCCCCTGCTGGAGCGCGTGAAGTTCCTGGCCATCTTCGCCGAGGGTCTCGACGAGTTCTTCCAGGTCAGAGTGGCGGGCCTCGAGGATCAGGTGGCGGCTGGCCTCCACACTCGGTCCCCGGACGGCCTGCGCCCGGCCGACCAGCTGGAGGCCATCACCGAGCGGGCCACCGGACTGGTGGAGTGTCAGAGCCGGATCTTCCAGGACCACCTCAGCCCGGCCATGGAGGAGGCCGGTCTGGTCATCGCCGACTGGCACACCCTCGATGCCGCGGACCTCGCCTACCTGCTCGACGAGTTCAACCGGTGGATCTTCCCGATCCTCACACCCCTGGCGGTGGATCAGGGTCATCCCTTCCCCTACATCTCGAACCTCTCGCTCAACCTCGTCGTGCGGGTGCACGATCCGGCCACAAACGAGGAACGCATCGCCAGGGTGAAGGTCCCGCCGCTGCTGGCGAGGCTGGTCGCGCTGCCGGACGGCCGTCGGTTCGTCCCCCTGGAACAGGTCATCGCCGCCCACCTCGATGCCCTGTTCCCCGAGATGACCATCTGTGAGCACCATGCGTTCCGCGTCACCCGGAACGCCGACCTGTCGGTCGAGGAGGACGAAGCCGGTGACCTGCTGGCGGCCGTGGAGCTCGAACTGCACCGTCGCCGCTTCGGGCAGGCCGTCCGACTCGAGGTGTCGGCCGGCATGTCCACCGACCTCCTCGAGATGCTGATCGCCGAGGTCGACGTGCCCGAGGGAAACGTCTACCTGTTCGATGTGCCGATCGACCTCGGCGGCCTCCGGTCGCTCACCGAGATCGACCGGCCCGACCTGGCCGCGCCCCCGTGGACGCCGGTGACCCCGCCCGACCTGGCCGGTGTGACCGACATCTTCGAGGTGCTCGACGAGCACGACGTTCTCGTCCACCACCCATACGAGTCGTTCGCCGCGTCGGTCGAGGCCTTCGTGGCCCAGGCCGCCGACGACCCCGACGTGCTGGCCATCAAGCAGACCCTGTACCGGACGGGCGACGACAGCTCGATCGTGACCTCCCTGATCCGGGCCTCACAGGCCGGTAAGCAGGTCACGGCGGTGGTCGAGCTGCAGGCCCGTTTCGACGAGCGGGCCAACATCGCCTGGGCACGGACGCTCGAGGAGGCAGGGGTCCAGGTCATCTACGGACTCGTCAGGCTGAAGACCCACTCGAAGATCTCCTTGGTGGTGCGGCGTCACGACGACGACGTCCGTCGGTACTGCCACATCGGCACGGGAAACTACAACTCGGCGACCGCCCGGACCTACGAGGACCTGGGCCTGCTGACCGCCGCACCGTACATCGGCGCCGACGTCGGCGAGCTGTTCAACCTGCTCACCGGCTCCGGCGACCCACCCACCTTCCGCCGCCTGGTGGTCTCGCCGGTGTCGACCCGTCAGTTCCTGGTCGACGCCATCACCGGGGAGGAGCGTGCCGGCGAGCTCGGCCGGATCGTCCTGAAGACCAACGGGCTGACCGACCCGGGCATCATCGACGCCCTCTACCGGGCCTCCCGGGCCGGCGCGTCCATCGACCTGATCGTCCGCGGGCGCTGCTGCCTGCGGCCGGGGATCCCGGGGCTCTCCGAGGGGATCCGGGTCCGGTCGATCGTCGGTCGCTACCTGGAGCACGCACGCATCTTCCTCTTCGGCGGCGTCGGGGCCCGTGACCTGCGTGTCGGCATCGGCTCACCCGACCTGATGGAACGGAACCTCGATCGGCGGGTCGAGGTGACGGTCCCCATCGAAGACCCGCTGATCCAACAGCGCCTGGTCGGGATCCTCGATGCGGCACTGCTGGACGAGGCCAATGCATGGGAGTTGCAGTCCGACGGGACGTGGCGCCGGGTCTCCCCGCCGGACTCGCCGGCGGGCCTCGGGTTCAACCTGCAGGATCACTTCCAAATGCAGGCTCTCGAATCCCTGCGCCATCGCCGCGACGCGATGCAACGCGAAGCGTCGGCCCTGCGGATCGTCTCGGACCCTGGTCCCGCTCCGGAGCAGTCACGTCCGCGTGCGCCCCGGAAGCCGCTGCCGTCCCCGGTTCCGGTGCCGGGGGGCGCACCGACGTCCGGTCAGGGTACGCACCGCTGGCCCTCGCGGTCGGAGGGCCTCCGTCCGCCGGGGTGACCTCGATCGGCGCGCCGTCAACCGGCGCGAGATCCATCGGCGCGGGGCCTCCGGTCAGGTCGAGCGCACCGGCAACTCCCGGGCCGGACAGGGACTCGGCGGCCGGTCGGAAATCACGGCGTCGGTGGACGAAGTGCTGGAACCTCCGGTAGGTCGGTCGGCGCTCGAACTCGAGTGAGCCGTAGGCGATGCCCCCGAAGGGGATGGGCAGCCAGAAGTTGACCGCCCGGTAGGCCAGCACGGCCGAGAGCGCCTGCCCGGCGGTCGGGCCGAACCCGGTGATCATGGTCACCAGGACGAACTCCACGACCCCGAGCCCGCCCGGGGTGATCGGGATGGCCGCCAGGATGTTGGCGAGCCCGTAGGCCATGAGCAGGTCGACGGGGGAGATGAAGTGGCTGAAGGCGGCGACGAACACCCACAACGACGCCGCGTCCAGCAGCCAGTTGGCGGCGGCCCACCCGATGGCCCGCCTGGTCAGGGACCGGTTCTCCAGCAGGACGGCGAACCGGTGGGCCAGATGTTCCATGAGGGCGGTGGTCCGGTCGGCGTCGAGGAACCTGATCCGGGACGCCACGCGGCGGACGACCCGGCTGGCCCGCTCCTGACCTCGGGTGAGGAGGTAGAAGAGGCCGCCGAAGAACCCGAGCAGGACCACGCCGATGCCCGTGGCCACGATGACCAGGATCGATGCCGACTGGGACTGACCCCCCTGGTGGCTCGACGGGACGTGGAACCCGTGGGTCACGAGGAACGCCACCAGGGAGCACCAGAACATGACGTTCAGGACGACCGCGGAGCCGATCCCCTGGGTCCCGAGGGCGAAGCCGGCATCCGAGCCACTGACGCCCGACTGGGTGAGGAGCCGGTAGCCCAGTGCCGCCCCCGGGGCGGTGCCACCAGGGGAGACGTGTGAGAGGGCGAGCGTCGACATGTTGATCCGGAACAGGCGGAAGCGGTGGGGCCCGTCACTCGGGAGTACGGCGTGGGTGAGCTGGGTATAGGCCGCCAGTGCTCCGATCTCGAAGAGCACGCCGAGCGCCAGGTAGGCCAGGTTGATGTGGGCCAACGAATTGACCTCGGCCCGGTGACTGGCCAGCAGCGGGAGGGCGACGTAGAAGATGAACAGGAAGACGAGGACGGTGCCGACACTGAGGCGGACCTCGCGCCGGACGAACGGGCCCCGGTGCCACCACCGATGATGTGGCGGCGGCGCCACCGCTTCCTGCTGGACCGACATCCTCTTCATGTTGGCACGACCGGGACCCTCGGACCTGACATGCTGGCTCTGTGGCAGACCCGGTCGACGACGACAGTGAGGGCCGTCGGGACCCTCCGGTGCGCGCTCCCGGACCGGTCTCGGCCGTGAGGGGAGGCAACGGGACGGCGGCGATGGGCGAATCGGTGAGCCACGTGACCCCCTCCGAGCCCACCACCGTGATCAGCGAGACCCAGTCCGAACGGCTCGATCGCGAGGTCGGGCCCGAGGCGCCCCGACGCGACCGTATGTTCGCCGCCGCGTCGGCCAAGGGCGTGCCGTTGCGCACGATCCTCACCGTCGATGCCGTGGTCATCGCCACCTGGGTGGCCTACCGGCTCCTCGGCCGGCTGCGCGAGGTGATCCTGTGGATCCTGATCGCCGCCTTCATCTCGCTGGTGCTCAACCCCTCGGTCAATTTCTTCCAACGGCACCGCCTTCGGCGGGGGACGGCGGTGGGGGTGGTCATGTTCGGCGCCCTCGTGTTCTTCGTGGCCCTGCTCGGGCTGTTCGGCTACCCGCTGGTCAATTCACTGACCCGCGTGGCCGAACGCCTGCCCACCATGGTCGACCAGGTGGAGAAGGGCCACGGTTGGCTGGCCCATACCCTGCAGCGGTTCCACCTCCTGACCTGGGTGCAGAAGAACGCCCCCAAGCTGAAGACGGCCGCCGAAAACCTGGGCAAACCGGCCCTGAGCGTGGGAACCAACCTGGGCAAGGCGGTCTTTTCGACGATCCTCGCCTTCACCACCATCGCGTTCCTGACGCTGTTCATGCTGTTGGAGGCCCCGAACCTCCGCAAGGGGTTCCTCGGGACGATGCGGGCCGACCGGCGCAAGACCATCGAGGACATCGCCCACCAGGTCTCCCGTTCGGTGACCTCCTACGTGCTCGGGACGATCGCCCTGTCCGTCCTCTTCGGCGTGGTCGTCCTCGTCACCCTCTTGATCCTCGGCGTCCCCTTCGCCCTCCTGATCGGGCTCTGGGTCGCCCTGGTGGCCATGATCCCCCTGGTGGGAGGCCTGATCGCCGGCGTCCCCTCGGTGATCATCGCCGTCCTCCACTCACCCACGGCCGGCCTCGTGATGGCCATCGTGTTCATCGGGTTCCAGCTGGTGGAGAACCATTTCCTCTACCCGGTGATCATGAGCCGGACGGTCAGGATGAACCCGCTGTGGGTTCTGCTCGCCGTGCTGGTCGGGGCCAACCTGGGTGGGGTGTTCGGCTCGACGCTCGGGGCGCTGACCGGTGCCCTGGTGGCCATTCCGGTGGGCGGGGCGATCCAGGTGGTCTCGAGGGAGCTCTGGCAGCGGACCAGGGCCTCCGCCGGGGCGACCGGCGTGCCCGGGGCCGGAGCAGGGGCCCCGCAGCTGCATGACCCGTCCGGGGGAGAGCGGGTCTCGTAAGCTGCCGCCATGAACGTGCTGGTGGTCCTCCCCACCTACAACGAGTCGGAGAACATCGATCGGGTGCTCCGGCGGGTCCGGGAGGCCCTGCCGGACGCCACCGTGCTGGTGGTGGACGACGGCAGCCCGGACGGGACGGCCGAGATGGCCGAGACCGTGGGCAAGGAGATCGGGGGCATCGAGCTGATGCGCCGCCACCAGAAGTCCGGCCTCGGGAGCGCCTACCGTGCCGGGTTCCGGTGGGGCCTCGAGCACGGATTCGATGCCTGCGTCGAGATGGACGCCGACCTGTCCCACGAGCCCGAGGCGCTCCCCGGGCTCGTCGGGGCCCTGGCCGACGGGACCGAGTTGGTGGTGGGGTCCCGCTACGTGGAGGGGGGTGCCATCCCCAACTGGGCGTGGCACCGTCGCCTCCTCTCGCGTGGGGGGAACCTGTACGCGTCGGCCCTCCTCGGCCTGGGCGTGGCCGATTCGACCTCGGGGTTCCGGGTGTACGCCGCCTCGGTGCTCGAGCGCATCGATCTCGACCGCATCCGAGCCGACGGCTACGGGTTCCAGATCGAGATGACGTATCAGTCCAAGCGGGCCGGCGCCACCGTCACCGAGGTGCCGATCCGCTTCGTCGACCGGGTGGAGGGGGAGTCGAAGATGTCCACCTTCATCGTGGTCGAGGCGCTCGGGTTGGTCACCTGGTGGGGGATCCAGCGCCTGGTGGAACCGATGAGGCGGCGGCCCGAGAAGGTCGAGCGGTAGATGGCGGCGATGACCGGGGAGCACCGCATCCTCGTGGTCGACGACGAGCCGTACATCATCGACGTGGTCACCTCCGCCCTGCGTTTCGAGGGCTTCTCCACCGACCACGCCTCCACCGGCTCCGAGGCGCTCGACAAGGCACGGACCGGCGAGTACGAGATGTTCGTCCTCGACGTCATGCTGCCCGACATCGAGGGATTCGAGGTGTGCCGCCGCCTCCAGTCCGAGCACGCCGACACCCCGGTCCTGTTCCTCACCGCCCGGGACGCGACCTCGGACAAGCTCGAGGGTCTGGCCCAGGGCGACGACTACGTGACCAAGCCGTTCAGCATCGACGAGCTGATCGCCCGCATCCGGGCCGTGCTGCGGCGGGCGGGCCCGGACGACTCCCTCGAGCCGACGCGGCTCCAGTTCGAGGACCTGGTGCTGGACCGGGGGACCCACGAGGTGTGGAGGGGCGACCAGCTGATCGAGCTGACGGCGACCGAGTTCAACCTGTTGCTGTTCCTGATGCGCCATCCCCGCCAGGTCCTCTCCAAGACCCAGATCCTCGATGCGGTGTGGCAGGACAGCTTCGCCGGAGAGTCGAACATCGTCGAGATCTACATCTCCTACGTGCGCAAGAAGGTCGACTGCTTCGACCCACCGCTGATCCACACCATCAGGAGGGTGGGCTACTCGTTGCGCGAACCCAGACGATGAGGCTCCGGCGGCGGCTGGTCGCCACCATGATCATCCTGGTGGCACTCGGTCTGGCGGCCGTGGACCTCATCACCCTGAGCTCGCTCCACTCCTACCTCTACGGGCGCATCGACGACCAGTTGACGACGGCGAGCAGCCAGACGGCCAGCTTCATCGAACGGGCCACCACCCGGGGGTTCGCCGTGACCCCCACCGCGCTCGACGACCGGGTCAGCCCCGACATCTACGTCGAGCTGATCGGCCCGGGGAAGTCGGTGATCTCACGTCCGTCGAACACGACGGGCCAGCTCGACCCACCGCCCGAGCTGCCGACACCCCTGGCACCCAGGCCCCTGCAGCACCGGACGCGGGAGGCTCGCGTCTACCGGCCGAGCGCCGCGTCGGTCAATGTGCCGGCCCAGGGGGGGCACGGGCCGGAGTACCGGCTCCAGGCGTCCACACTGCCCGGCCAGACCCTGGTGATGGCCACCAACCTCGATTCGGTGAACGCCACGCTCACCTCACTCCGCAACATCGAGGTAGCCGTCTCCCTCGGATTGCTGCTGGCACTCCTGGTGCTGATGGCCCTGCTCATCCGTCTGGGCCTCCGCCCCCTGGAGGGCATGGCGCACGACGCCGATGCCATCGCCGCCGGTGACCTGTCCCGCCGGGTGGAGCCGACCGAGGGCGGCGGTGAGATCGCCCGGCTCGGGCGCGCCCTCAACGGCATGCTGGACCAGATCGAGGGTGCGTTCGCCCAGCGGGCCCGGTCCGAGGACCGGCTCCGGACCTTCCTCGCCGACGCGTCCCACGAACTGCGCACGCCGCTCACGTCGATCCGGGGCTACGCGGAGTTGCTGCAAAAGGGTGCCCTCGAGGACGGTCCGGGCCGTCAGCGGGCGTTGTCGAGGATCGAGAGGGAGGCGGCGCGCATGGGCGTCCTCGTGGGCGACCTCGGGGTGCTGGCCCGGGAGGGCGAGGGACCCGAACCGGCGCGTGAGCGGGTGGACCTGGGGTCGGTGGTGTCCGATGCCGTGGCGGACGCCCGGGCCACCGACCCGACCCGCCGGATCCAGCTCACCGTCGCCGGTGAGGTCACCGTGGCCGGCGATGATGCCCGGCTCGGCCAGATGATCCACAACCTGTTGGACAACGCCCTGATCCACACGCCGCAGGGGACCCCGGTCGACGTGGGGGTGGCGGCGCGTGGCGGACGGGCCGTGCTCCAGGTGCGCGACCACGGGCGGGGGCTGTCCGAGGAGCAGGCCAGCCACGTCTTCGACCGGTTCTACCGGGGTGACACCGAGCGCCTCGACGGAGGGTCCGGGCTGGGGCTCTCCATCGTGGCCAGTCTGGCCCGGACCTTCGGCGGCGGCGCCACGGTGGAGCCGTCGGAGGGAGGGGGCGCCCTGTTCGAGGTGGTGCTGCCGCTCTACGGTGACCACCCGACGGAGAACGGAGGGGCCGCACACGCCAATGCTCGCGACGACTGACCGAGGGAGCGGCCCCCCGGTGTTGCTCCTGCACGGGCAACCGGGCTCGGCCGCGTCGTGGGAACCGCTGAGCTCGCTGCTCGAAGCGGAGCACCGGGTGCTGGCACCGGACCGGCCCGGTTACGGATCGACGCCCGGCGAGGCCAAGGGCCTGTCGGAGAACGCCGCCCTCGTCGCCGAGCTCCTCGGGGAGCGGGGGGCGGCACCGGCCACGATCGTCGCCCACAGCTGGGCGGGCGGCGTGGCCGTCCTGCTGGCGGCCCGTCACCCGTCCGTCGTCCGCAGCGTCGTCCTGGTCGGAGCCGCCTGCACGCCCGATTCGGTCAACGCCCTCGACCGGTGGCTCACCGTTCCGGTCGTCGGCGACATCCTCACCGTGGCCGGCCTGGCCGGCATCGGTGGTGTGCTCCCTCGGCTCCGTCCCCTGGCGCGGCATCTCCCGACGGCCTCCCGGTCCTGGCTGGAGATCGCGCTTCCCGACCGGGGGGTGACCGGAGGCGACCTCGGGGCGCTGGGTCGCCACCGCCGGACGTTCATGATCGAGCAGCGCGCCCTCCTGGACGAGCTCCCGCTCGTCAACCGGTCCCTCGGGTCGCTCACCGTCCCGGTCGACGTGGTCTCCGGTGACCGGGACCTGGTCGTGCCGCCCCGGGCGGCGGTCACCCTGGCCCGCTCCATCCCCGGGGCCGAATTGACCTTGATCCCCGGGGCGGGCCACTTCCTCGCCCGGGACGATCCTCGGGCACTGGCGGACGTGATCCACCGTTCCGCCACGAACTCTCGCTGATCTCGGCAGCCCGGCTGTCGGGTCTCGGCTCTCGGTCTCCGGACCCCGGGACCCGGGGGGGCGAGGTGGTGGGGCCGGCAGCCGTGGTGGGGGTGGTGGGGTCAGCCCACCGCTTCGTGCCGGGTGGACCCGGTGGACCCGGTGGAGAAGGCTGTCCCCGGGGCGAGGGCGTCGAAGGCCGCCTTCAACTTGAGGTTGGTCTCGGCCAGCTCGCTCTCGGGGTCCGAGCCCTCGACGATCCCGACGCCCGCGGCCAACCGGGCCGACGCCCCCCGGACCGACATGGACCGGATCCCCAGCATCCAGGTCCCGTTGCCCCCGCCGTCGAGGTAGCCCACCGGGCCGGCATAGTGGCCCCGGTCGACCGGCTCGAGGGCCTCGATGAGGGCGCGGGCGGGCGCGGCCGGCACGCCGCCCACCGCCGGCGTCGGATGGAGCGCCGCCACGAGGTCGAGGGCGGTCGGCACCGTGCCGTCGGGCCGCTCGGCCAGGGTCGCGACGATGTCGGTGCCCAGATGGGTGATGTTGTGCAGGTGGACGAGTCCGGGGTGGGTGGGAACCTGCAGCATGGCGCTGAGGGGGGCGAGGGCGGCCTCGATCGCCTCGACGACCAGGCGGTGCTCGTTCCCGTCTTTGACCGAGCCGAGGAGCCCGCCCGGCAGCCGCCCGATCTGGGCGTCGGCCGCACGCCCTGTGGTGCCGGCCAGGGGCCGGCAGTGGACCCGCGGCCCGTCCCGATCCACGAGGAGCTCGGGGCTCGCACCGACGAACTGCCCCTCGCTGGTCGGAACGGAGAACACCGTGCAGGTGGGCTCGAGCCCCTGCCAGCGGCGGAGCAGGTCGACGATGTCGACGGCGCGTCCCATGGTCACGTCGACCTGACGCGCCAGCACGACCTTGGACAGGTCCCCGTGGTCGATGGCACGGAGGGCACGGGTGACCATCGAGCGGAAGTCGTCGTCGCTGGACCGGGGGATGACGAGCGGCGGCTGCGTCCCCGGTCCCGCCCGGTCCACCGGCGCCTTGGCCGCACGTTCGAGGAGCCACGAGCGGAGGCCGGGCGGGTCCGTGGGAATCCGCACCGGTGGGGAGCCGATCACCGTGACCCACTCCGAGCCGACCCCGTCCGAGCCGTAGAGCACCTCGGGGACCACCAGGGTCGCGGGAGCCGACCGGTCGAAGGGGAGCGCCCCGAATCCGAGGACGCCGCCGCCCGGGCCGTCGACGCCGTCGGGAAGGCGGCCCCGGTCCACCCGGTCCTCCACGGCGACCGACGCCAGTGCGTCGCCGGCAGCGGTCACCTCGTCGGGGGAGTCGAGCCCGCTGGGCAGGTCGACGGTGAACGCCTCGCCGAGGCCGACCCGGACCGACGTCCCGGAGTGGAACACGATGCCGTGCGATCCGGCCAGCGCGAAGGGATCGATCGTCGCGCCGGACTCGACGGGGACCCGGAGTGCGTGCCGGTCGGTGTCCGTCACCGTCACGGCGTGCCCGTCCGGGTGGCGGTCAGGAGCTGACTGAGCCCCCCCGACAAGAGGCGGTGGTTCACTGAAGAGAATCCGGCATCCATGAGCATCGAGCGCAATTCGGTGGTCGGCGGCAGGTAGGCCGTCGACCGGGGGAGATAGCGGTAGGCGGCCCGGTCGGAGACGAGCCCACCGATGAGCGGGACGACCCGTCGGAACCAGATCCGGTGGCCGATGAGCATGGGCCCACCGTCGGGCTCGGCCACCTCGAGGAGGCTGATCCGCCCGCCCGGCCGGACGACCCGGCCGAATTCGTCGAACACCGCGCCGAGCTCGGTGAAGTTGCGCAGCGCGTAGCCACAGGTGATCCCGTCCACCGAACCCGTCGCCAGGGGCAGTGACGAGCCGTCGGCCTGCGCCAGAGGCCGGCCCGAGTGATCGGCTTCGAGCATCCCCCAGGAGAGATCCATCCCGAGGGGGACCAGGCCCGCCGATTCGAGGATGGTGAGGAAGTCACCGGTGCCGCAGGCGACGTCGAGGACCCGCGAGCCCGGTGGCAGTCCCAGAGCCCTCGTCGACTGCTTCCGCCACCGGATGTCGAGACCGAACGTCATGAGCCGGTTCACGAGGTCGTAGCGGGGGGCGATGGCATCGAACATCGAGCGGACCAGCTCGGTCTTCTCGTGCCCGGTGGGGAGGTCCGCCTCGGACGCCCGCGCCGCCAGGTCGAACGATCCGTCGGCCGGGGCCGTCGGTGCGGGCGGCGTCACGGCCGGGACACCGTGGTGGAGTGCACGTCGCCACAGGGGGCGGGGTCGGCCTCCGGAACCGATACGCCGCCCGCCGCCTCGATCGAGATCTGGTCCCAGATGGCCCGTCGCTCATCGTCGGTCGCCACCTGTTCGACGTGGTCGAGGGCTGCCTTCATGAGCGCCCTGGTGAAGTGATGCCCGACCAGCGTCGTGACCGCCGGGAGCAGCTCCTCGTACGCACGGAGCAGTTGGTCGATCGCCGCACCCGGATCGTCTCCGTTGTCGGGTGTGGCCCTGTCGGATGGTCCGGCTCCGTCAGGTGGTACCGCTCCGTCGGGTTGACCGACTCGGTCGGCTTGCCCGGCGGCAGCAGTCCGTTCCGGGTCGTTCCGCAACCGCCCCCGCACGTGCGTCGAGAAGAGCTCCACCGCCTCTTTGGCCACCGCATCGGTG
>CAZNLF010000071.1:0-11997 GCA_964573595.1 uncultured Acidimicrobiaceae bacterium
GGCGCAATGTTCCGAACTGCGGCTACCGCCCGGTTCAGGTCAGCCGGCGGATGACGGCTTCCGCCTCGGCGCGGTAGTCGCCCCCGAAGAGCACCGCGTGCACCAGCAGCGGGTAGAGCCGGAACAGGTCCACCCGCTCCTCCCAGCCGGCCGCGGGAGGCCGTTCTTCTGCGTACGCCCGGGCGGTTGCATCCGGGACCGACCCGAAGAGACCGAGCATGGCCAGGTCCTCCTCCGGGTAACCGCCGTGCGCTGACGGATCGATGAGCCAGGGGCGTCCGTCCGCCCCCCACAGCACGTTGCCCCACCAAAGGTCGCCGTGGACCAGGGCGGGGCCGTCCGGGGGGAGCATCCGGCCGATCCGGTCGAGGACCGGCCGGATCTGGTGTTCGAGTTCGCACCGAGCCGCCAGCTCCGACAGCCGGGAGCAGTAGAACGCCTCGCCATCCCGGCATACGGCGGGGTCGACGGGGCAGTCGCCGATCCACGAGGAGCCGCCCCCGAAGTGCGGCCACCCCTGTGCGTGCAACGCGGCCAGCGTCTGTCCGAGCGCCTCGTCGTGGGCCCTGGTCCGGGGACCCTGCTCGACCCATCGGGTCACCAGGAGCCCGGGCTCGGCCAGCAGGACCTCGGGAACCGGCGGCGCTCCCTCGCCGCGTCCGAGCTCCGCCAACCCCTCGGCTTCGTCGATGGCGCCGGGCCCGGTCTTCACGACGACGTCCCCATGGGCGGTCGGCAGCCTCCAGGACCGGCCCCCCAGTGGTTGGGGGGCACCGACCGGGCCCAGCGATCGGGCGACCCGCTCCCGCCAGCCGCCGGGAGCGCCCTCCTCGCTACGGGGAGGCCCCACGGTCGCACCTTTCGTCAGCCGGTCCACGGCCGAACTCGCAGGAGCCGGGCGGCGCATTGAGCCGATCGGCGGTCTGACAGGCCACTGGGACATTGTGCCAGTGCCAGTGCCAGTGCCCACCGATCCCGCCCGCCCGGTCAGGCCGGGCGCCCGGCACCGTGCTAGAGATGGTTGGTGATCACGACCAGGATGGACGGCCCGGTCGCCGTCGTCACCCTCGACCGGCCCGAGGCCCGCAACGCGCTGACCGGTTCGATGATCCGATCGATGGCGGACAGCTTCGACGAGTGCGATCGGGACGATCGGGTCCGGGTCGTCGTACTCACGGGTCGGGACCCGGCATTCTGTGCCGGGCTCGACCTCGCCGACCTGACCCGGACCTACGAGGACGTCGGGTCCGCCGTCTCCTCCTCGTCTCCCGATCGGAGGGTCGGGTTCCCCCGTCCGTCCAAACCGCTGATCGGCGCGGTCAACGGTCCCGCGGTGACCGGCGGGTTGGAGCTGGCGCTCGGTTGTGACTTCCTCATCGCCTCGGAGCGAGCCAGCTTCGCCGACACCCACGCCCGCGTCGGGGTGATGCCCGCCGGGGGCCTGACCATCCGACTTCCCCAACTCGTCGGCATCAACCGGGCCAGGCAGATGTCGTTGACCGGCAACTTCGTGGACGCCGTCCGGGCCTTCGAATGGGGCCTCGTCAACGAGGTCGTCCCCCACCATGCCCTGCTCCCGAGGGTGCTCGAGCTGGCCGGCGCCGTGAGCGAAGTCGACCCGGACGCCGTCGGTGAGCTCCGTGCCATGTACGAAGCCCTGGCGAACCGGTCGGACTCCGAGGCCTATGGGGAAGAGGCCCGCTGGTCCCGAAGGTGGATGCGGGAGCGCTTCGATGCCGAGGGACTGTCGGCCCGGCGGCAGGGCATCATCGAGCGGGGGTCCGCCCAGCAGTGAACTGACCCGAAAGGGGAGCGACCCGCCGGACCCGTCCTCGACCCCGAACCCGTCCTCGAGCTTTCAGCTGCGCCCGCTCCGGCCGCCCCGGCTACGTCTGGTCGGTCCGGGCGGGCAGGGAGAACCGTTCACGGATGGCGGCCTGCACCTCTTCGACGGATCGGGTGGCGTCGAAGGTGGCCACGAACTCCTTGCGCTCGAAGATCTCGATCAGGGGCTTGGTCTCCTCGTGGTACTGGGCCAACCGCACCGTCAGCGCCTCGGGGTTGTCGTCGTCGCGGGCCACCAGCGCACCGCCGCACACGTCGCAGGTGTCGGGGAGCCGGGGCCTCTGGCCGATCAGGTTGTAGTCCAGCCCGCACTGGGAGCAGAGCCGCCGGGCCAGCACCCTCCGCATGACGTCCTGATCCGGCAGGTGCAGGTTGATCACGCCGTCGATGTCGTAGGTCTCGAGGAAGAACTCCGCCTGCCGGGCGTTCCGGGGGAAGCCGTCGATGATGAACCCGTAGTTCCAGTCGTGCTCGGCCAGTCTCGCCTCGACCACCGACTCGACCAGATCGTCGTCGACCAGGTGGCCGTCGGCCATGATCCGTTTGACCTGCGCCCCGAGCTTGGTGTGGTGCTGGACGTTCCAACGGAAGATATCCCCCACGCTGATGTGCTCGAGTTGGAAGTCCTCGGCCAGCAGCTTTGCCTGGGTGCCCTTCCCGCTGCCCTGGATACCCATGATGATGTACTTGCGCACGGCGGCTCAGCGGCCTGCGGGGCGGTCGGACGTCGGGGATCTCATTGGACCACGTACCGCTGCGGGACCCACGTCTGGCTGTCGATGGGAGGACGCTGGTAGGAGCGACGCTGGCGGGGCGGCAGCGCCACCTCCTCGTGGGGGACGGCGTCGTAGGGGACGATCTGGAGGAGGTGGCTGATGATGTTGAGCCGGGCCGCCTTCTTGTCGTCGGCGTCGACCACGTACCAGGGGGCCTCTTTGATGTCCGTGTAGGCGAACATCTCGTCCTTGGCCTCGGCGTAGTCCACCCAGCGGGCGCGTGCCTCGAGGTCCATCGGGCTGAGCTTCCACCGTTTCCCGGGGTTGTTGATCCGCTCCGTGAACCGGTGCTCCTGCTCCTCGTCGCTCAGTGACAGCCAGTACTTGATCAGGATGATGCCCGAGCGCACCAGTGCCCGCTCGAGCTGCGGACAGGTCCGGAAGAACTCCTGGTGCTCGTCCTCGGTGCAGAACTCCATGACCCGCTCGACCCCGGCCCGGTTGTACCAGCTGCGGTCGAACAGGACCATCTCACCGGCCGCCGGGAGGTGGGCGATGTAGCGCTGGAAGTACCACTGGGACCGCTCGCGCTCGGTCGGGGTGCCGAGGGCGACGACCCGGCAGTGCCGGGCGTTGAGCCGCTCCGTGATCCGCTTGATCGTCCCACCCTTGCCGGCGGTATCGCGGCCCTCGAAGATGACCATCACCTGCAGGCCCTCGTGGATGATCCACTCCTGCATCCGCACCAGTTCGGTCTGGAGCCGGGTCAACTCCTTTTCGTAGTGGGCCTTGGAGATCACGGTCGGGGCAGCGGCCTCCACCACGGCGGGGCCGGCATGGGGGTGCGACCGGTGCCCCGAACCGTTCTCCTCAGTCTCCGACACTTCGTTGCTCACCACCCAGGCGATCGTAGTGGGCGACGGCCCGACGCCGCCGACGCAGGTCAGGCGTCGAGCGCCCGGCCGGTCGCCAGGGTGGTCGTCCACCAGAGGAGATCGTCGACCAGGGTCGTCAGCTTCGGGTCGAGGACGGAGAAAAGGCCGGTGTCGAACGGCTCGGGTGCCTGCATCGCCGGTACCATCAGCTCGGGCAGGATGTGGACGGCGTGGCGCAGGGGTGCCATCTCCAGCTCGACCACGACCCCGCGGAGCTGCTCGATGGCCCGGGCCCCACCGACGTTCCCCCATCCGACGAACGACACCGGCTTGCGGCGCCACTCGACGAAGGAATGGTCGATGGCGTTCTTGAGCACCGCCGGGTAGCCGTGGTTGTACTCGCCGGTCAGGACGATGTAGCCGTCACCCTGGTCGATCTTGGCCCCGAAGGTCGCCGCCGCCTCGGTCGGGTAGTCACGGAGCGTGTAGGCCGGGGGGAGCTGGTCGAAGAAGGGCAGTGGGTAGTCGCGCAGGTCGATCAACTCGGAGCTGACGTCGTCCCGGGCGGCGACGTGGTCGACGACCCAGGCGGCCACCTTCTGGCTGAAGCGGCCCGGACGGGTGGTGCCGACGCTGACCTGCAGATGGGGCATGGCTCTCCTTGTGCTTCCGTTCCTGATCCGGGCGGCGGTCGGCCGGTGGTGGCCGGGGATCCGGCCTACAACAGCGGGGGGACGAGTGCCTCCACCACGCTCGGCCCCGGCGTGGCCAGGGCCCGCGCCAACTGGTCGGCGAACTGGTCGGCCGACTCGGCACGGGTCGCATGCAGCCCCAGTCCTCTGGCCAAGTGGACGAAGTCGATGGCCGGCCCACCGAGGTCGAGCATCTCCCGGGCGCGGGGACCGGGCTTCTCCACCCCCACCCGGTCGAGCTCCATGTTCAACACCGCGTAGGAGTGGTTGTTCAGCAGGATCGTGGTGACGTCGAGCCCCTCGCGGGCCATGGTCCACCACGCCTGCAGCGTGTAGAGGGCGCTGCCGTCGGACTCGAGTGCGACCACCCGCCGGTCCGGCGACGCCACCGCCGCTCCGAGCGCCACGGGCAGGCCCTGACCGATGGCGCCCCCGGTGAGGCAGAGCCAGTCGTGGGGCGGGCTGGCGGCAGTGGCGCCGGGAGCGAAGAGGCCCGAGGTGTTCCCCTCGTCGGAGACGATGGCGCCTTCGGGGAGGAGCGCGCCCAGGGCCTGGCAGACCGCCTGGGCGGTGAGGTCGCCGGTCGGGAGGTCGGGCGGTGCGACCCCGGCCCTCGGCGCACCCCCGGTCCGCACGTCCAGCAGGTCGGCGAGCTGGGCCAGTGCCCCCGCCACGTCGTCCGACGGTCCCGCCACCCGGTGCACCGTGCAGCCGGGCGGGACGAGATCGCTCGCCTTGCCCGGGTAGGCGAAGAACGACACCGGCGACGCCGCGTCGACCAGCACCAGGTGGGCGATGCCGTCGAGCTGCATGGCGGCGAACTCCGCCAGATAGGCCAGCCGGTCCACCGCCGGGCGGCCCGCACCCCTCTCCAGCCGGGCCGGGAACGTCTCGCACAGGAAGGCGGCCCCGACCGCGGCGGCAATGTCCGCGGCCGTGGTCAGGTTGGTCCCGCCGCAGGCCCGACCCCCGATCAGGATGGCCGACGGCTCGTCCGAGCGGAGGGCGTCCGCGGCCAGGGCGAGCGCCCCGCTGTCCGGTGATGCGCCGGCCGGCCCGGGCCCGGACGTCGGGGTGGACCGCGGGGCCACGTTGCCGCCTTCGGACCACGACACGTCGGCCGGCAGGATGAGCGTGGCCACGGTCGAAGGGGGGCCGAGGGCCGCGGCCAGTGCGGCGACGGCGTCGTCCCCCAGCGCGGCGGTCGACTCGGACGTGTGGACGAAGCTCGAGACGTTCCGGGCCACCGTCTCGATGTCGGACTGCAGCTGGGCGTCGTAGGGGCGGTGGGAGATGGCGTGGTCGCCCACGATGTTGACGACGGGGCTGCGGGCCCGGCGGGCGTTGTGCAGGTTGGCGAGGCCGTTGCCGAGCCCGGGGCCCAGGTGGAGCAGGGTCGCCGCCGGTCGGCCGGCCATGCGGGCGTACCCGTCGGCCGCACCGGTGGCCACTCCCTCGAACAGGGCCAGCACGCCGTGCATGTCCGGCACGTCGTCGAGCTGGGCGACGAAGTGCATCTCCGAGGTGCCGGGGTTCATGAAGCAGGTGTCGACCCCGAGGCCGACGAGGGTGCGCATGAGCGCCTCGGCCCCGATCACCGGTGCGCCGCCGTCTGGAGCGCGCCGGTGGCCGCCGGTTCGAAGATGGTCCCCGGGTTGAGGATGCCGCACGGATCGAAGGCGGACTTGATGCGACGCATCAGGTCGAGCTTCACCGGGTCCTCGAGGCCGGCCAGGAACGCGAGCTTCTGGGTGCCGATGCCGTGCTCCCCCGAGACGGCACCGCCCATCGACAGCCCGGCGGTGATGATGTCGGAGAGGAGCTGGTGACGGACGGCGGGGTCGGACTGCCACACCGACAGGTGCACGTTGCCGTCGCCGGCGTGGCCGCAGCCGACGACCAGTGACGACGTGGCGGAGGACAGCGAGCTCACCGTCTCCAGGTAGGCGGGGATGGAGGCCCGGGGCACCACGACGTCGACCAGGTCGTCGGCGCCGTTGGCCTTCGACGCCCAGAATGCCCGTTCACGGGCCTCGACCAGTTGGGCACCGGCCTGGTCCGGAAGCACGTAGACGTCCAGTGCGCCCAACCCGGCGATCTGCTCGGCCAGGATGTCCACGTCCTCGTCGAGCCGGTCGAGGCGGTGGTCCTCGAGCACGATCACCAGATAGGCGAGGGCACGGCTCCGGATGTCCTCGGGTATCCCGAGGTCGATGCCCGCCTGGGCGGTGATGCCGGCCATCGAGACCAGGTCGATGTACTCGACCAGCAGCGGACCGATGCCGCTGGCCACGATGGGGGGGACCGCCGTGGCGATCTCGTCGACGGTGGCGAACGGGGCGAGCAGCGTCGTGTGATACTCCGGCCTCGGGTGGAGGCGGAGGGTGGCCTGGGTGACGACGGCGAGCGTTCCCTCCGACCCGATGATCAGCTGGGTCAGGTCGTAGCCGCTGGTCGACTTCACGAACTTGCCACCGCAGGTGATGACATCCCCGGTCCCGAGGACCGCCTCGATCCCGAGCACGTGGTGCCGGGTCACGCCGTACTTGACGGCCCGCATGCCTCCGGCGTTGGTGGCGACGTTGCCTCCGAGGCTCGCCGACTGCTCCCCGGGGAACACCGGGTAGATGAGGTGGTGGGGGAGCAGGGCGGCGTCGAGCTCGGCGAGGGTCACGCCCGGCTGCACCACGGCGGTGTGGTTGGCGGTGTCTATCTCGAGGATCCGGTTCATCCGTTCGAAGGAGACCACCACGCCGCCCTCGACCGGCGTGCAGCCGCCCGACAGCCCGGTTCCCGACCCCCTCGGCGTCAGTGGCACCCCCTCGCCGGCCGCCGCCCGGACCACCGCCGCCACCTCGTCGGTGGTGCCCGGCCTAACCACGGCCCGGGGTCGCACGGCGACCGCCCCGAGCGCCTCGTCGTGGGTGGCGTCCTCGCTCACCTCGGCCCCACGGTCGATGTTGGACGGCCCGACGATGTCGGCCAGCAGATCCTCGATCATCGACGTGGGCATCGGGTCGACCCGGTCGTGCCCTGACGGATCCCGTTACTCGCTCTGGTCATCCCAATCCCCTGTCGGACGGCGTCGCGGCCTACGCTACCGCCCGGGCCCCGATCGGTGTCCGGCGACGGAGCACGGGCCCCGTGGGCCCCGGGCCACCGAGGAGAGCAATGAGCCACGCAGGGACCACCGCAGGGAACGCCGGGACCACCGAAGGGAACAAGGAGCGGGTGCTGGCCTTCTGGGACACCCTCTACCGGCGGGATTGGGATGCCGTCGCCGCGTTCTTCACCGACGAGAGCGAGTACACCGACGTCCCGTCCCCTGCCGACGACGTGGCCCACGGCCCGGCGCTGATCGTGGCCAGGCTCCGGCTGGGGCTGGAGAGGATCTCCGGGTACGAGCACGACATGCGCCTGATGGTGGCCGAGGGCGATACCGTGGTCACCGAGCACTCGGAGACGTGGCACTGGCACACCGGCGAACAGGTCACGCTGCCCTTCGTGTCCGTCCACGAGCTCCGTGACGGCGCCATCGTCCGGTGGTGGGACTACTGGGATCTCCAGACCCTGATGAACGCCGCACCCGACTGGTGGATCGAGCACGTCGCCCAGGGCTACACCTGAGCCCACCGCCCCACTCCGGGCTCCGGCCGGTCGCGGGGAGCCGTCAGCTCTCGAAGCCGTACACGCCCTGGGCGTACTCGTCCACCTTCGAGGTCGGCAGCCGCAGCCGGATTGCCGTGTAGTAGACGACGAGGCTCCAGGCCGTGACCACCAACATGTCCCAGTAGAAGGGGATGTTCATCCGGCCACCCTGGAACTGCCCGAAGTAGGAGATCACGGTGAGGCCGGCCAGGTAGGGCCACAGCCAGATCGCCGCCTGCCAGTCCAACGGCGAGTGGACCGGATTGGCGTTGGCGATCCGCGAGATGCCCATCAGGACGTACCCGAGGACGACCGCCACCATCAGCTTCCAGACGACGTCCCACCCGCTCCAATAGATGATCAGGCTGGCCGAGACGAACGACGCCGGGCACAGGACGGTGGCCCAGGGCAGGCGGTAGGGGCGCTCGGCGTCGGGCTTCTGGAGGCGGAGGGCGCCGAGGGCGAGCGGGGCCCCGGCGTACATCAGCACGGTGGCGGAGGTGATGAATCCGACGAGCTTCTGCCAGCCGGGGAAGGGGAGGAACAACAACAGGCCCATCAGGAAGGTGAAGATGAGCCCGAAGACCGGGACGTTCGACTTCTTGGTGGTCCTCTCGAAGATGGACGGCACGTGCCCGTTCTTGCTCATCCCGAATGTGATGCGACTGGTGGTCGTGGTGTAGATGAGGCCCGACCCGGCGGGGGCGATGATGGCGTCGGCGTAGAGGATGTAGGCCAACCAGCCGAGGCCGAGTCCCTTGGCCAGTCCGGCGAACGGCCCGAAGATCCCGGTGAAGGAGATGTTGCTCCACCCGTGGGCCAGCGCGTCGTGGGGGAGGGCCCCGATGAACACCACCTGCAACAGGATGTAGATGGTGGCACCGATGAGCATCGAGAAGATGACCGCCCGCGGCATGTCCCGTTGGGGGTTCCGGCTCTCCCCTCCCAACTGGACGGCCTGTTCGAAGCCGACCAGTGCGAAGACCGCACCGCCGTCACTGACCGCCCGCAGGACACCGTGGAGCCCGTAGGGGGCGAAGCCGCCGGCCCGGGTGAAGTTGGAGGTGTCGAAGTGGGTGAAGAAGAGGACGAAGATGGTCAGTGTGGGGATGATCACCTTCCACGTGGTGATGGCGCTGTTCGCCCGGATCAGGTACCGCACCCCGAACAGGTTGGCCACCACGAAGAGGGCCATCATCACCGCGGCGACCAGGTATCCGGTGGCGGTGAGCACCGGGGTGCCGTTGACCGTATGGGTCAGGCCGTGCCAGTAGTTGGACGTGTAGGTGATGGCCGCCTCCACCTCGATGGGTGCGGTCCCGACCGCCTGCAACCACGAGAACCAGCCGAACGAGGCGCCGGCGAGGCCCCCGAACGCGTAGTAGGGGAAGCGGGTGGTGCCACCGCTGACCGGGAACATGCCGCCGAGCTCGGCGTGGACCAGGGCGAGCAGGATGACCGCCACGGAGCCGATCAGCCAGGCGATGATGGCCGCCGGACCGCCGATGGTGGCGCACACCAGCGCCCCGAACAGCCAGCCGGACCCGATGATCGAGCCCTCCGAGGTGAGCAGCAGTCCGAAGAACCCGACATTTCGGGAGAGCCCGTCGCCGGCCTCCGAGTCCCCGGCCTTCGGGATGCCGGTCCGGGTGGTGGCCGCCCCGTCGTCCATCACACGACCTCCGTCTGATCGATCGCCGAGGGCGACTCGGGGGAGCGGTGCACCCCGTGGATGGTGAAGCTAGCGGACGCTCCGGGCCGGCTCAAGCACCGGCCCGGGACCGGAGCCGGGCGTCCCCCCAGCCCTCCGCCACGTCCACGCGCAAACCGGCCCACCCGCCGCCACCCGCCAAACCGCCGCACCGCCCCACCCATCCCCCCGCACCGCCGTGCCCCCGGCTGGAGAGCCTGTGCGGCCCAACGGCCCGTCAACCGGCGCCGGCGTGCTCCGAGATCCACTCCGGGAGGTGGGGTGCCTCGGCCCCGATGGTCGTCTCGTCGCCGTGGCCGGTCAGGGCCCGGGTGTCCGGGGGCAGCACCAACAGCCGCTCGCGGATGGAGGCGATGATCGTCGGGAAGTCCGAGAAGCTCCGCCCGGTGCCGCCCGGACCCCCTTTGAACAACGTGTCGCCCGTGAACACCACGCCCCCGGCGGCGTCGAGGAGGCAGCAGCCGCCCGGGGAGTGGCCGGGGGTGTGGAGGACCTCGAGGGTCACACCGCCGGCGACGACCCTCATCCCGTCGGCCAGGGGTCCGTCGGGGCTCCGGTCGGGGTAGACGGCGCGCCACAACATGAGGTCGTCGGGGTGCAGCAAAACGGGCGCGCCCAGCGTGTCGGACAGGGCGACGGCGGCGTTGATGTGGTCATTGTGCCCGTGCGTGGCGATGATGGCGACGGTGTCCCGGCCGCCGACCGCATCGGCGATCGGGCGGTGGTCGTGGGCCGCGTCGACGACGACCACCTGGCGCCCGTCGCCTACGATCCACACGTTGTTGTCCACCTCGAAGTCGGAACCGTCGAGGGAGAACGTCCCCGACGTCACGACCCGCTCGATCACAGCACCACCACCGACCGGAGCACCTCTCCCCGCTCCATCCGGTGGAACGCCTCCTCCACGTCACCGAGCGCGATGGTCTCGCTCACGAACCGGTCGAGGTCGAGCCGGCCCTGGAGGTAGAGGTCCACCAGCAGCGGGAAGTCCCGCGACGGCAGGCAGTCCCCGTACCAGCTGGGTCGCAGCCGACCACCCCGTCCGAAGAAGTCGATCATCGGCAGGTCGATCCGCATGTCGGGCGTGGGCACGCCCACCTGCACCAGCGTGCCGGCGAGGTCCCGGGCGTAGAAGGCCTGCTCCATGACGGTCGGGTTCCCGACCGCTTCGATGCACACGTCCGCACCGTTGCCGTCGGTGAGCTGCTGCACGGCGGCCACCACGTCCTGGCTCGAGGCATCGACCACGTCGGTGGCCCCGAATTCGCGGGCCAGGTCGAGCTTGCGCGGGTCGAGGTCGACGGCGATGATCCTGGCCGCCCCGGCCAGCCGGGCACCGGCGATGGCGGCACAGCCGACACCGCCGCAGCCGAACACGGCCACCGAGTCACCCGGCCCCACCTCGCCGGTCAGCATGGCCGACCCCAACCCGGCCATCACACCGCAACCGAGGAGGCCGACCGCTTCTGGTCGGGCCGCCGGGTCCACCTTGGTGCACTGGCCGGCCGCCACCAGGGTCCGTTCGGCGAAGGCGCCGATCCCGAGGGCGGGGGTGAGGGGAGTCCCGTCGGTCAGCATCATCTTCTGCGCGGCGTTGGCCGTGGAGAAGCAGTACCAGGGTCGACCCCGTCGGCACGACCGGCACTCGCCGCACACCGCCCTCCAGTTGAGCACCACGAAATCTCCCGGCACCACCGAGGTGACCCCGGGGCCGACCTCCTCGACCACACCGGCCGCCTCGTGGCCGAGGAGGAAGGGGAAGTCGTCACTGATGCCCCCCTCCCGGTAGTGGAGGTCGGTGTGGCACACGCCGCAGGCCTGTACCCGCACCACCGCCTCTCCCGGACCGGGGTCGGGCACCACGACGGTCACCACCGAGACCGACTCCCCCTTCGCCTTCGCCACCACTCCCCGGACCTCGGTTGCCATGCTCCACTCCCTGTCGCGTCGGTCGAACGTCCCGGGTTCAGTGTGCCATGCCGCGTCGGTCAGGCCATGGTGGCCAGGATCTCCTCGACCATCGGCACCGTCGTGTCCGGGTGGAGGAGGGCCAGCCGCCCCACCGGCTCGTTCTCCCAGGTGGTGGGGACGACGAACCCGACCTGGTCCTTCAGCAACTGGTCGGACCACCGTTCGTAGTCGCCGCGGTCCCAACCGGTCCGCCGGAAGAGGACGACCGACAGCTCGGGCCGACGGACCAGTTCGACATGGGGCAGCCGCTCGATCAGGTCCGCCGCCCCCTGGGTGACGGCCAGCACGGTCTCGATGGCGTCGCGGTAGGCGTCCGTCCCGTTGACGGCGAGCGAGAACCACAGGGGGAGGCCGCGTGCCCGCCGGGTCAGGTGGTAGGCGTAGTCGCTCGGATTCCACTCCTCGGGGGCGTCGCTGTGGAGCACGTCGAGGTACGAGGCGTCCTGGGTGTGGACGGCTTTGGCCAGATGGGGCTCCCGGTAGATGAGGGCGGCGCAGTCGAAGGGGGCGAAGAGCCACTTGTGCGGGTCGACCACGAA
>CAZNLF010000072.1:0-11883 GCA_964573595.1 uncultured Acidimicrobiaceae bacterium
CTCAGTCCACGGGGCGGATGGCCCCCGGCTCCCAGAAGGCTCTGAGTGAGGCGATCCTGTCGTCGGGCGACCGGCGGTAGACGTAGACACCGTCGACCTCCACGGCCGATCCCCCCTCGAACGTGATGCGGATGACCCCGACGTTGGCCACCTCGTCCCCGCACAGGAAGGAGTTGGTGATGGTGAAGCCGATCGACTCGTTGGGGGCGATCACGTTGTCGTAGAAGGCGGCGATGGCCTCCGGCCCGCGGTGGCCTCTTCCCTCCGGGTCGAACATGGAGGGGCCGACGGGGTCCTGCACCACCGCGTCCTCGGCGAACAGGGCCAGCCAGGCCCGGCGGTCCTTCGCCTTCACTGCGGCCATCGAGGCCTGACCCAGCTCACGGGCGGTCGTCATCCCCGGGCCTTGGCGATCACGTCATCGGCGAACCGCCGCAGATGGTCGAGCTTGGACTTCAGGGGCTCGGTGTCGGGACCCACCGAGTACGGCCACCTGAAGCCGACGATGACGTCGGTGACGCCCTGCTCCTCGAGCCGGTGGATGCCGTCCACCGTGAAGGCGTCGAGGGAGATGACGTGCACTTCGAAGTCCCGGTCGGCGGTGCCCTCCTCCTCTCGGAGCCGGCCCAGCCGCTCGAGCAGGCCGGGGAGGTCTGCGGGGTCACCCCCACCGTGCAGCCAGCCGTCCGACCGGGCGGCGCGGCGGAGGGCCGGCGCTGCGTGCCCGCCCACCAGAATGGGGAGCGGAGAGGTCGGCGTGGGGGTGATCTTGACCGGAGGAAGGTCGTACGCCTCACCGTGGTACTCGAAGTAGCCCCCGGCCGAGAGCCCCCGCACGATGTCGACCGCCTCGTCCATGCGTCGGCCCCGGCCCTCCCACGGCACCCCGCACAGCTCGTAGTCCTCGGGCCAGGGGCTCGTGCCGACACCGAGGGCGAGGCGGTTGTCGGTGAGGACCGCCACGGAGGTGGCTTGCTTCGCCACCAGCAGCGGGTGACGGGTGGGGAGCTTGAGCACGAAGGTGATGAAACGGATCCGACTGGTCACTGCCCCCATCGCCGGAATGAGCGAGAAGGGTTCGATGAACGGCTTGTCATCGAGGAACTCGCGTGAGTGGTCCGGCGAGAACGGGTACTTGGAGTCGGACTCGAGCGGGTAACAGAGGCTGTCGGGAACGACCATGCCGTCGTAGCCGGCCTCCTCGGCCGCCTGGGCCAGGGGCAGGTAGAAGGCGGGGTCGACCATGGACTCGGCGTAGGAGAAGCGCACCGTTCAGTCCCCCCACTCGACGTGGGCCCTGACGTCGCCGCGCCCGGTGATCCAGCCCTTCGAGCCTGCGAAGTCGAGCATCGACGCGAACCCGGCGTCCCAGTCGGCTCCGAGCGGGACGCCGTCCCTGGCCGCCGCCTCCCCGGCCAGCCGCCGTATGCCCGCTGAGGACACGAGGGCGTCCCCGTCGGCGCCGACCGCGCCGACGTCATGGGCGGCCAACGCTGCCGCCAGACCGTCGAGATCGTCGGGACGGACGCGCCTCCCCGCAGTCGGTGGCCCGTCCGTCACGGCCCGGACGGCGAACCGCCCGAGATCGTCCCGGTGGGCGACGGTCACCTCCTTCGTGGACAGATCCACAACCAGTTCCATGCCTCGACACTCCCCACTCGACCCACTCGACCCGCTCGACCTCCGGACGACCCGGACCCTACAACGCCGGCCCCGGACCGGTGCAACGTCACCAACCCGGGTCAGGCGGGAGGGGCCACGGCGACACCGTTGGCACGGAGCCGGTCCGCCACCCACGAGATACCGTTCGGCTCGGCCATGTGCTCGGGCCAGTCGGCGAGGATGCGCTCGACCTCGGCGAGGGTGGGGATGGTGCAGATGACATGGACCAGGATCCTGTCGACCGACAGGGACTCCACCTCGATGTCACCGAACGGCGTCCACGAGTCAGCCTCGGGCACCAGCTCGAGCATGGCGTACAGCTCACCGGTGTCCTCCACCCAGCTGAGCTCGTACCTGCTCCCCTTGGCGTCGAACCAGTTGGTACCCAACTCCACCTCCGCCGACTGCCGGCGCCGTTCGTCTGCGCTGTAGAACTGCTCGATGTCCATGGCTCTCCTTGTGCGTGCGATCGTTGCGTTGTGTGGTCGCGGTGTGCGGTTGTTGTGCGTGCGGGTGCTGGAATTCGGTCAGCGACCCGGATGTCGGACCTCGGCCGGGACTTGCCGAGTATCACTCGGATCGTTCGCATCTGCTCCCCGGGGGCGACGGGCCGGGGCCACGCACCCGGGGCTGGTGGGGCAGGCAGGGATCGAACCTGCGACCGAGGGATTATGAGTCCCCTGCTCTGACCACTGAGCTACTGCCCCGTACACTGGTCTTTTGTCTCCCCCTGTTGGCACCTGCCCTCCAGTTTGCCCTCCAAGGTGTGTATGGCACGACAGCGGGCAGGAAGACCGTCGGGTAGCAGGGAGCGGTCGCCAGGTCATTTCGAGTTGTGAGCGTACAACCCAGCCACCGGCGGGCAGGTAACCAGGAGATGCGTCCACCCCGCCGACCGGCGTCGGCGCGCCGGCGTGGTGCCGCCGGACGAGGCAGTGCCGGCTCAAAGCGTGAACCTGGCACCATTCTCCCACCCTGCCCCCTTCCAGAGCTTGCGGTCTCCGCCGTCGGAGCAGTGGGGCCGTTCGGTCGGTGGGTCTTGGTCGGTGGCCGTCCTCAGCTGGCCCGGCTCAGACCCCGACTGCTCGCGAATCGTCGGTCGAGCGCCGACTCTGGCACGTACCACTATCACCAGGGGCACCCATGACAGCGTGTCCCTGATCAGGGTTGGGTGGGAGGGCGAGACTCCAGCCCTTTCTGGATCGCCACGGCCCATGCCAGCCTGTATACCTGAACGGATGCGCCGACAGGATCGGCCGCATCGTGGTTGACCGGATGGAGAGCTATGAGGTTGTCCCCCGAGGGCGAACACGCCGATCGACACCGAGCCCGCACGGTTCAACTCGGTGAGCCTCGGTGGCCAATGGCATTGGCGGTCCTGGCCGCGGGTGCGCTGCACGCCGTCCTCCCGACCGAGCTGAGAGCGCTTCCCCCAGAGCTCCTGGGAGATTCACGGTGGTGGTACCTCCTCGTCGTGTCAGTACTGCTCGGAGCTCTGATCCTCGGAGACCCCGGGCGGATCGATCGGCAGACTCGCTGGCTGCGAGTCCTGACCATCTTTCTGATTGCCTTGATTTCAGCGGACAATGCGCTGCAGGCCGGAAGGCTCGTGGTCAGTATTCTCAGCACCAAACCCTTCACTGAGGATGCGAACAAACTTCTCCTCGCCGGCGGAGCAATTTGGCTCGCGAACGTAATTGCTTTCGCCCTCTGGTATTGGGAGGTCGACCGGGGAGGAGCGGCGGCCCGGGCCAATGGATCAGTCGATCGTCCAGCCTTCATCTTCCCCGAGATGGTCAACCCGCAGTTCTTCGGGGCTGATTGGTACCCAAAGTTCATCGACTACTTCCACCTCTCGTTCACGTCGGCGACCGCCTTCAGCCCAACGGACGTCTCGCCGGGTCGCTCGTGGGCCAAGCTGGCGATGATGCTGGAAGAGACCATCTCCTTGGTGGTGGCGATCCTGGTCGTTGCGCGAGCGGTCAATATCCTGAAATAGGAAATCGTCCCAATAGTTCTGGCTGGACCTATCAACACCGCACCGGTAGATTTTTTCGAACGGGGTCTGGGACGGTGGTCGGAGCTCTAGTCACCTCTGGAATAGCCAGAGACAGCCAAGGAAGGGTCGGCCATGAAGAACGAGGGCAAGGCCTCAACCGGGAGCTCCGTCGGTGCGGTGCGCCCTCAAGACACCGGAGTTCGTCAACTGGGTCCCCGATCGGGCGGAGCAGCCCGGCCACGGACGTTCGCTGAGCATGCACGCCGGGGGAAGCTCGCGCGCCGCTCCGTCCCAATCGCCCAGCACGCCGATTGGGACAGGGAGACAAAGCGGCGGGATCCGATCGGCCTGCTCGAGGAGCAGGCACAGTCTCGTGTGCCCGAATTGATACCCATCAGATACGGGCGGATGTTGGTCTCACCTTTTTCCTATTTTCGGGGTGCTGCACTCCCGATGGCCGCAGACTTGGCATCCACCCCACAGACCGGAATCGACGTTCAACTATGTGGTGACGCTCACATGTCCAACTTCGGTGTCTTTGGCTCCCCCGAGCGGCACCTGGTGTTTGACGTCAATGACTTCGACGAGACGGCACCGGGTCCATGGGAGTGGGACGTGAAGCGGCTTGCGGCAAGTCTCGAGATCTCCGCCCGAGAACACGAGTACCCAAGGAAGAAGCGGACCCAGATCGTCCGACACGCCGTTCGGTCCTACCGCGAGACCATGCGGGAACTCTCGAGGGTATCGATGATGTCCGTGTGGTATGCGCATCTCGACATGGAGGAGATCCTGCCCCGCTTCAGCTCGCTTCTGGATCCCAAAAAGACGCCGATGATCTGGAAGGCGATCACGAATGCAAGGGCCCACGACAGCCATCAGGCCGTTGACAAGCTGTGCCACTCGAAAGGCGGCGAACTACGGATCATCCACGATCCGCCACTTGTCGTGCCTGTCGAAGAATTCATCGGTGAGGTTGACCCGAAAACAACCTCTGACGCGTTGACACGGATTATCCGCTCCTATCGGCGCACGCTGCAGCCTGACCTCAGACATTTGTTCGAGCATTACAAATTCGCCCATCTGGCGCGCAAGGTGGTCGGCGTGGGCAGCGTGGGTACCGAAGCGTGGATAGCGCTCTTTTTGGCCAGAGATGATGGCACTCCTCTGTTCTTGCAGATCAAGGAAGCTCAGCCCTCGGTGCTCGAGCGGTTCACCTCCAAATCGATGTTCTCCAATCACGGTCACCGAGTCGTTGCCGGTCAACGCCTCATGCAGGCGGCGAGCGATATCTTCCTCGGCTGGGAGCGATTCGAATGGAACGGCGAGGAGCGCGATTACTACTTCAGACAGCTGCGCGATTGGAAGGGATCGGTAGACGTCGATGGGATGACGCCTGCGGGAATGGACGTCTGGGGACGTATGTGTGGCTGGACGCTTGCTCGAGCCCATGCTCGGTCAGGTGACCGAATCGCTATTGGCGCATACATGGGCAAATCCGAGGCATTCGAAACGGCGGTCGCCGAGTTCGCTGATCGTTATGCGGACGTGAACGAAGTTGACTATCGACTGCTCAAGAGCGCAGTCGCCAACGGGCGGCTGATCGCTGTCTCTGGTCTCTAGCCGCCGCGTGGCCCGACACCGCCGCGCCGGCGTCGGGTGTGGCTACCCACCGTGGTGGGGTGGCCGCTCGTGGTTCTGGCGCTCCAGCCAGCAACGGTCGCAGTCGTCGCAGGACGGGGACCCGCCCGAGTTCGGGCGCTCGGCACGACGGTGCTGGCCGGGATGGCCGCAGTAGACACAGTTGCCAGACGGCCGGGGAGTTCCCATGTCCCGATCGTACGGCCCCGACACCGGGGACGGACGTCCCTCACGCCACCCGGGAAAGCCCGTTTCAACCACGCTGCCCGGTTCACCCACGCCGCCCGGTGTCGTCGGCCGCCCCGATCCCCAGGCCGGCACCCTCGCTCAGAACCAGTGGATCCAGGGATGGTTGTGACGCCAGATCACCGCCGACACCTTGCCGATGATGTTCGACTCCGGGACCGTCCCCCAGTACCGGCTGTCGTCGGAATTGTTCCGGCAGTCCCCCATCACGAAGTACTGCCCGGTGGGGATCCTCGTCGACCGGATGCCCAGCGACGGCTGGTCGCACCCCCCGACCAGCTTCGGGAGCCAGGGCTGGGCTACGGGCCTGCCGTCCACGAGGATCGTGTCGCCGACCGAGGAGATGGTCTCACCGGGAAGGCCGACGACCCTCTTCACCAGTATCTGGTACTCCGGATCGTGGTCACCGGGTGCTCGACGGAACACGACGATGTCCCCCCGGTTGATCGTCGAGGAGAGCTTGTCCACGATGATCCGGTCCCCGACCTGGAGCGTCGGGTACATCGAACCGGACGGCACCACGAATGCCTGTGTGGCATAGGCCCGGACGCCGGTCGCCATGATGACGATCACGAGTACGGTGACGAGGATCGGGAGGATGCTCTTGATCCTCGGTCGACCTCCGGGCACCGCGCGCATGGCCCGACTCTACGCCCGGCGGCTCACGCACTGCTGATTTGTCCGACCCACCGCCTCCCTCACGACGGGAAACGACGGACCATTCGCAAGTGGTCGCCGGGTGCAGGACACCCCGACGAGGAGGTCGTTGCACCCGGCCTGGTCGGTGCCGCTCGTGAACCCACCGGGTGGAACCGTTCCAGGGGCCGGCCGAGGTCCCAGCCGGGTCAGCTGCATCGGGCGCCGTCCCACAGCCGATGAGTAGCCTGATCCCAACCGACGGGTGCGAGCACGGAGCTCCCGGCGCGGCCCACACGGTCGCTCCCGTGGGCCGGGTCCGAGCCCACGATGACGCGGACACGCCGACATGAACAAGACCAGGTCTCATGCAGTTCGAACAGTCTGATCAGTTCCAAGAGGGCCTGCAGAACGCCCACAACCTCATGGCGCATCTCCGGGCCGGTGGCACGCTGCTACCGATCAGGACGGGCGTACGCCTCGACGAGGGTGAGGTCGAGTACACCCAGTCCGAGGTGGACTGCCTCCGTTACGCATCAGTCGGCGACGGCTCCTACAACCGCACCACGTTCTTGGGATTGGGCAGCCTCCAGGCTCTCGCCGTGACCGCCCTCGGCAGTGCAGCCTGGAACTCACACCGGCGCAGGATCGCCGAGCAGGACGCCGCGCCCCGGTGGCGAGGTATCGGCCGGGTAGGACTCACGGTGACCTCGGGCCGCATCCTGATGTTCCAGCACATGACGTGGGAATCGATCTGGTTCCAGCAGGTCTTCCAGATGGTTCCACAACTCGAGCACTACCAGCTCGACATCCTCTTCGAGGGCGCGCCGGCAGTCCGTTACCACGGACCGTCGGTCCCGTTCGTGAGCGTCATGCTGTTCTACCTTCTGTACCACCAAGAAGTTGCTCTTCCGGCGCTCGGGAGCGGATAGATGTTCGGGCGCTTCACCGATTCGGCCCGACGGGTGCTCACGCTGGCCCAGGAAGAGGCCCGTCTACTCGACAGCCACTTCATCGGCACGGAGCACCTCCTCCTCGGGCTGATCCGCGAGGAGGATGGCACCGCCTTTCCGGTGCTCAACCGGCTCGGTGTCCCGCTGGACGCCGTTCGAGCGGGAGCGAGTGCGTCGATCGGGCTCGCCGGTGGGCCGTCGACCGGGCCACCCCCGTTCACGCCACGGGCGAAGAAGGTGCTGGAGCTGTCCCTCCGAGAGGCCCTGCAGCTCGGGCACGACAGCATCGGCACCGAGCACATGCTGCTGGGCCTGGTGCGAGAGGGTGAGGGCGTCGGCGCGCAGCTGCTCGTGGGCCTCGGGATCGACCTCGTCGAGGTGCGACAGGGGGTCATCCGCCAGCTCGTCGGATCCGGGACGGCACAGACCCCGGAGGCACGGGCCGGGCGCTTTGCCGTCCGGCGCCGAGGTGCCAACGCCCGCGTCGTGCTCTGCTCGTTCTGTGGCCTCGGGCCGCCCGGGTCGGGCCAGCTCGTCTCCGGTGACGACGCGTTCATCTGCGAGCGGTGCATCATCCAGTGGTCCCGCCGCTTCGGGTCACCACCGGTCGGTCCCCAGTGGACGGACCGCTTGCCGAGGGGTCCTGTCCTTCGACGCGGCTGGATCGCTCGGGCTTCCCCGGGCACCGTCACCCCAGGGGGGCAACCCGCCGACCCGAATGGTGCCAGGGCCGACATCGAGACGGTCTTCACGGACTACTCGGCACTGAGCGAGGACGGTGGGTCGGCGATCAGGATCGAGAACGGGGCCGGCCTCGGATGGGCCGTGGCGGCGGCCAGGGCGAACCGGACCATCTATCTGGATGCGGAGATCGTCTTCACCGTGGACGACATCGTCTTCACCGATCCCGAACACGCTGCCGTGTGGTTCTCGATCGTCGTGAACGGGGACCGGGTGCTCACTCGTCACCGTGGCGATGCCGTGGCCGTCGACGGCGAGTGGAAGATGGCCCTGTCGACATTCACACAGATGATGGCGATGGCCGGTGTTGCTTTGCCACCCGATCACCCGTGACGATCAGCGGGTCACCTTCGCTCGTCGGAGATCCAGGCCCCTACGCTCGCCACCCACCACTCGACGAGGCCCTTCCTGACCCGGTCGGTGAGAGGTCCATCCGCCACGAGGACCCTGTGGTCGATCTGGCCCAGGTTCAGGACACCCATCTCATCCTCCAACCAGTCGGCGGACTGGTCGACGAGGTCCTGGTGCTCGGACGCGACGCGGTCGGAGTACCTGATCTCGAATCCGCCCGGCGTCTCCTCGAAGACGATGTCACCCACGGTCGGGTCTGGTCGATCGTCATCCACACCCCAAATGTACCCAGTGCGCTCCGAAGGGCAGTGCGCGTCACCCGTCGGCGCTCGTTCGGGCCGGAACTCCGAACGGTCGGGTGAGAGGCCGGTTCCCGCCCGCTCGATGGTGCCGGCCGATCGCCGGCAGGCTCAACGGGCGCGGCACCGCACGGCGCTCAGCGGCAGGGGTGTCGGGCGCCGTCGAGAGCAAGTGGAAACGCCACTCCGTCGAATCCGAGTGCATTGTCCGATGCGCAGAACTCGGCGGTCGTCTCCGGAGGGTATTCCGCATCGAAGACCGCCTTGTGCCCCTCGTAGGCGGTGAGCAGCCCACACGTGTTGTTCTGATTGCACTGCTCGGTGAGCACGCCGTCGGCCAGCGGCTCCATGTCGGCGGCATAGGTGTCGCCGGTGTCGTCGGGGTTCTTGATGATCCACCCGAGCCGGAGGCCATGCATGTAGTTGGCCAGCGTGGTCATGTACTGCTCCTCGGTCGCCCTGGTCAGGGTGAACCCGGTCGTTCCGTCACTGCCTGAGTACGTCTCGTCGAGATCGGTCTCCACCGCGTCGAAACCCTTGGCCGCGCACTGCTGGTCGATCATCGACTCGACGATCGACACGGTGGCTGGGCTCTCGATGTTCAGGAAGGACTCCGGATAGTCGCTCAGCTTGTCGCCGAGCACTCCAGCCGCCTCGAACTGGTCGTAGTAGGTCGTAGGGATGCCCTCTTGGGCAGCAGAGTAGTAGTCCCCGGCGCTACCGACCTCGATGTAGCAGATGACATGGTCACCCAGCTGATGGAGGGCGTTCACCGTCGATTTGGGATTTTCGATGCCGTCGATGTCGTAGACCACCGGGGCAGCTGCCGGTCGGCCGTCCGCCAGCGTGTCATCGGTTCCCATGTCGGTCGGATTCGTCAGGTCCAAGGGGTGATCCAGCTCCCACTGCCACGACGGATCCCCGAGGGGAGGCACCCACCAGGTCGCGGCGCGGGCCGACGGTGGTCGGGTCGTCGCCGGAGCGGTGCCGGAGGCCCCCGGCTTGTCGGCGACCCCCGACAGAGAGTTCGCGGCAGACGCCGGACCTTCGGGCGCTCCCCTGGTCAGCGTCCACCCCACGCCACAGACGATGACGAGCAGCGTGGCGAGCACGATCACCATGACGGGGCGGATCGACCGGTAACGATGGCCGTGCCACCGGTGCTGGGTCTCCTCCTTGGTCGGGATCGGGGGACGTGGGTACCAGTTGCCGTCGGGCGCCCGCCACCAGTCAGGCACGTGGCGCGGCTCGTTCACCGTGCCTCCACTCCAGCGAGCAGCGCAAACGCCACCGGGGTGTCACCCGGGCACTCGAACACCCTCTTTCATCGGCTGATCCCGAGCGATCTGTAGGACGGCGGCCATCGGGGGGCGTCACCAGCCCTGCCGCCCCAGTCGACGGCGGCGCCGGCGACGGCCACCTGGCCAGAATGGGCTCCTGGGACCCACGCCCAGGCGAAGCGAGGCCGTTCGACCTACGCCGCCGGGACGTCAAGGAGGCAACCATCGCTGACACGTCGAGAACCCCGGACGCAGGTCCACCACGGGGCAGATTCACCATCGTCTACATGATCCACGAAGCCTTCCGTCGCGACCTGGGCCGATTGGGCTCCGCCCTGCGGTCCTCAACCCCGACAGCCCCCCGATCCCGCCAGCTCGCCGCCCACTGGCAGTTCGTGAACGAGCAACTCCACCATCACCACCAGGTCGAGGACGACTCACTGTGGCCACTGGTGCGCCCGAAGCTGGCCGAACGGGACGACCAGCTCGCCGTACTCCAGGAGATGGAGGACCAGCACCACGCGCTGGCGCCGAAGACCGACGCCATCGGGGACGGGTTCACGTCCCTCGTCGCCAACCCGGATGGGCGGGCGAGCAACGAAGTGGCCGACCGATTGGACGCCATGAGGGTGGCGTTGGCGGCTCATCTGGACGACGAGGAGACGAGGTGCTTCCCGGTGATCGACCAGGCCATGACCGACGAGGAGTTCGATGCCTTCGGCAAGGCGACGGCCAAAGCCGTCGGCATGCGCGGCTCGGCGCGTTTCTTCCCCTGGATCTTCGACGGGGCCGACCCGGTGGAGCGCGAGGCCGTACTGACCATGCCTCCCCCTCCGGTCCGGATTCTCTGCCGACTCGTCTGGGAGCCGCGCTACGACCGTCGGGTCGCCTCGCTCTGGGCCTGATCGACGCGGCCCGGGGCCTGATCGACTCGGCCCGGGGCCTGATCGACCTCAGAAAAGCTCCGGGGGAGAGACTCGAACTCTCAACCTAGCGGTTAACAGCCGCTCGCTCTGCCGATTGAGCTACCCCGGAAAGGGCCCGCACCCGGGCTGCGTGGCGCCGCCGCGTGCCTGAGGACATTAGCCGGTGCACACCCACCGGCCGGGCAAAGGTGCACGTTCCGCCCGGGCCGGGCACAATGGGCCGGTGAGATTCCGCACCGGCACAGTGGCCGCGTTCCTGGTCGGGTACGCCCTGGGTACCAGAGCCGGCCGTGAGCGCTTCGAGCAGATGGCCCGGATCGCCGGCCGCGTCGGGCACTCGAGTCCCGTGTCGGGGACGACATCCCTCATCGCCGACAAGGCGAAGGCGGCGGGCACGCTCGGGGTCGAGCGCCTGAAGGACACCATCGGGGTGCGGCTCGGGTGGCGGGACGGAGACGAGGCCGCCGACGCCATCGCCATCGATCTGGCCGAGGACCTGGCCCTCGCCATCAACAGCCGCCGCCATCTGCCGAGCTACCGGCTGAACCATCCGACCGGATCGGTGGCCGGGCCGACTCAGGCCTCGTCGAGGTAGTCCCTCAGCAGCTGGGCCGACTCCGGCCGCCGGAGCTTCGCCAGCGTCTTCGCCTCGATCTGCCTGATGCGCTCACGGGTCACGCCGAACGCCTTCCCCACCTCTTCGAGCGTCCGGATCTTGCCGTCCTCCAGCCCGAAGCGGAGCCGCACGACGTCCTGCTCCCGGGGTGAGAGATGGCCGAGCGCCTCGTGTACGGCGTCGTCGAGCATCATCCGCGCCGCCGCGTCGTCGGGCACGACCGCCTCGCGATCCTCGATCAGATCGGACAGGCTGAAGTCGTCCTCGTCGCCCATGGGCTGCTCGAGCGAGACCGTGTCCTGGTTGATGCGCTGGATCTCCCGCACCCGTTCGATACTGAAGTCCACCCGCCCGGCCACCTCTTCGGCGCTCGGCTCGCGGCCGAGCTCCTGGAGGAGCTGCCGCTGGGCCCACACGACCTTGTTGATGGTCTCCACCATGTGGACCGGGATGCGGATGGTCCGCGCCTGGTCGGCGATGGCCCGGGTGATCGCCTGGCGGATCCACCACGTGGCGTAGGTCGAGAACTTGAACCC
>CAZNLF010000073.1:0-11853 GCA_964573595.1 uncultured Acidimicrobiaceae bacterium
AGGCGCTCCCGATCTTCGCCGCCATCGCCGTCCTCCATGCCGCCTACGCCCTCCACCTCCGCCCGCGGACCGAGGTGGTGGCCGTTCCGCCGGCCCCCGGCTAGCCGAGGGCACCGGCAGCCACCGTCAGTCGCCGGCCTCCCGCTTGCGCTCGGCCGCCCCCCGGGTGGCCGCGCCCAGGATGAGCCGAATGACCACCGCCACGACGGCGAGGTCGGCCAGCATCTGGACGGTGGTGACCAGCCGGGCCAGGTCGGTCTTCGGCGTGATGTCGCCGAACCCCACGGTCGAGAACACGGTGACGGTGAAGTAGAGGGCCGAGACCCGGTCGAGGGGGCCTCCGAACGCCGCCGGATCGGAGCGGGACAGGGTCAGGTAGATCCAGGCGAACATCACCAGGAACAGCGGGATGATGGTGGCCATGGCCACGGCCGCCCGCAGCATGGGACGATCGTGGGTGGAGATCAACCTGATCTCGTTGGCCAGGATGGCGACGAACAGCGCCAGGGCCACTCCGAGCCGCAGGGCGACCGCCTGGTGGGCGCGGTGCTCGATGGGGAGGACGAAGTAGAGCACCACGAGGACGGTCGCCGTGGCTGCGGCCCGCAGAGCGGTGCGGGCCACCTCGGAAAATCCGTAATCGCTCAGCTCCTCGATCTTCGACGGCGGCATCGCCTGGTGTCCGGCCTCGCCGCTAGAGGTGGCTGAAGCCGCCCGACTCCTCCTTGGTCATGGGGACGGAGACCGGGTGGTTGTCGAAGTGTTCGATCGCCTTCTTGATGTCCGACAGCAGGAGGAAGGCGAGGTCGCGGCTGACCCCCTGACGCACGAGGATCCGCTGGACGGAGATATCGGCCACCGCCCCGGTGAGCGGATAGGCGGGCACCTGCCATCCCTGCACCCGCAGGCGGTCGGCCACGTCGTAGAGGGTGTAGCCCGGATCCTGTCCGTCGACGATGCGCCAGGCCACCGAGGGGATGCCGGTCAGCGGGTTGCCGTCGCACAGCAGCTCGAACGGCCCGAGCTTGACGATCTCCTCGGCCAGGAATTTGGCCGTGTCGTACGACGCGTCGTGCACGTCGCGGTAGCCCTGCATCCCCAGTCGGACGAAGTTGTAATACTGCGCGACGATCTGGCCGGCGGGCCGGGAGAAGTTGATCTGGAACACGGGCATGTCACCGCCCAGGTAGGTCACGTGGAAGATCAGGTCGTCGGGTAGGTCGGCTTTGTCCCTCCACAGCACCCATCCCACTCCGAGAGGGGCCAGGCCGAACTTGTGGCCCGAGGTGCTGATGGACTTCACCCGGGGGAGGCGGAAGTCCCAGATCACGTCGGGGGCGCAGAACGGCGCGAGGAAGGCACCGCTGGCCCCGTCGACGTGGATGTCGACGTCGAGGCCGGTCTCCGCCTGGAGCTTGTCGAGGGCGGCGGCGAGCTCGGCCACCGGCTCGTAGGAGCCGGTGTAGGTCACCCCGAAGGTCGGGATGACCATGATGGTGTTCTCGTCCACCTGGGCCAGCATCTGTTCGACGTCCATGCTGTAGCGCCCGGGCGACATCGGGATCTCCCTGATCTCGATGTCCCAGTACCTCGCGAACTTGTGCCACACCACCTGGACCGGGCCGCACACCATGTTCGGCTTGTCCGTGGGCTTGCCCTCGGCCTCCCGCCGGGCCCGCCAACGCCACTTGGCGGCCATGCCCCCGAGCATGCAGGCCTCCGACGACCCGATGGCCGAGCACCCGACCGCCTCCCCGTCCTCGGGGGCATTCCACAGGTCGGCCAGCATCGAGACGCAGCGACGCTCGATCTCCGCGGTCTGGGGGTACTCGTCCTTGTCGATCATGTTCTTGTTGATGCAGAGGTCCATCAACTCGTGGACCTGCACCTCCTCCCAGGTCTGGCAGAACGTGGCGAGGTTCTGGCGGGCGTTCCCGTCGAGCAGCAGCTCGTCGGAGATGGCCTGGTAGGCATCGTCGGGCCGCATCTCCCCGTTCGGGAACCGGTGGGACGGAAGACTCGTGAGCAGGTCCTGACCGCCGTAGACCGAGTCCAACAGCTCGTCACGGATGGATTCGTGCTTGTGGAGGGGCATGTCCTGTTGGCCTCGGTTCTACGTGGGTGTGCGGTTGGGACGGATCGACCACTCGGCACCCTGGTCACACCACCCGCGTCGGGGCGGGCGGGAGACGCATGGAACCGGTCGCCATGATGGTAGGTCGGCCCCGTGATCGAGACCAGCGGACGATCCGGGCGGCGAGCGGGGCCGTGTCCGACATCATCCGCTGGCTCGACACCGTGCTCATCACCCGTCGAGGATGATTCAGGCCCCGCAGGGGCGGTCGGCGCTCACCCGCCGACGTCGGTCGCCGACCGTAGGCTGCCGATGCCCAGACCGGTGTCCGGGGCGGCCGCACGGGCGAGCGGGTTGGGCGTGGGGGGCCCGACCCGCACGAGGGTGTTGCGGTCGACATGGGCGAACGGCTCCTCCCGGTCCGGGATGTCGAGGACCCCCTCCTCCTCGTAGGACCAGGTGTCGTCCGGGTGGACCCGCACCGTCATCCGGTAGCTCAGGGTCCGAAAGGCCCGGTCGAGGAAGGGATTGGCCAGAATCCCGTAGACCTCGGACCCCACGGCGGCCCGCACCTCGAACTCGGTGGCGTCGGGCTCGGCGGTGCCCCCGGCGAGGAGGACCTGCCCGCGGGGGATGCCGAGGGTCAGGATGACGGCGTTGGTGGCCGGCTCCCAGAGCCAGTAGCCCACCTGGTCGTGGAACGTCTCCGCCTCGCCGGGCTTCACGATGTGGGTGTGGTAACGGAGCCCGTAGAGGAGCTGGGGCCCGTTGGTCTGGCGGTCGATCGGTTGCAATTCGCAGTGCTCGACGAAGCTGTTCCGCTCGATGCCGCCCTCCGCCGGCTCCACCGGGTGCTCGTCGGTCCCGGACCCACCCCGCCAGACGCCGGCGAGGGCCCCGAGGGGACCGAGGTTGGCCAACGTGTCGGGATCGCCCTCGGGCTCGGTGTAGAGGTCGTCACCGTACGGACCCACTCCGGTCGGGGTCATCGTCTGCGGTCCGTCATCAGGCGGCACCCACGTGCGCGTCGAACCAGTCGAGCGTCCTCACCCACGCCTGCCCGGCGGCGGCGGCGTTGTACACGTCAGGCCGGTCGTCGCAGTTGAACCCGTGCTCGGCGTCGGCATAGCGGTAGACCGCCGTCTCCACCGGTGCTCGGGCCGCGGCAGCCCGCAACGCCTCGACCTGTTCGACCGGGATGCCCTTGTCGAGGTCGCCGAAGTGTCCGAGCCACGGGGACGACAGGGTCGGGGCCAGCTCGACCAGGGCCGGGAAGCCGAAACGGCCCTCGGCCACGCCGCCCCCGTAGTAGGTGACCGCAGCCCCGAGTGGTCGCAAGGTGCCGGCCACCAGGGCCACACTGCCGCCCATGCAGAAGCCGACGACGCCCGAACGGGAAGCGGGGAATCCCTCACGCTCGAGATGATCGAACGAGGCGTTCAGGTCCTCGGTGAACCCCTCTGCGGTCAGCTCGGCCATGACCGGCATCACCTTGTCGAACTCGGTGTAGCCCAGCACCGGTGAGCCCTGCCGATGGAAGAATGCCGGGGCGATGGCCAGCCAACCCTCGCCGGCCAGGCGGCGGGTGACGTCCTCGATGTGGCCCGTCACCCCGAACGCCTCCTGGACCACGACGATGGCGCCCTTCGCCGTCCCCTCGGGGACGGCACGGTAGGTCGGCATGGGACCGTCCGACGTTTCGATGGTGAGGTCCGTCGTGGGCACGGGCTGTCTCCTTTGCGGGTTCGGGCACTGCGTCAGTGGGCCCGGCGGGGACAGTGGGCACCGCGGGCTGTAGTCGTCGGCTGGCGATACGGGCCGTCGCCGACGGGAAACGGCCAGGATATCGAATAGCATCACCGGTACAACCGAGAGTTGGTCGGCGGACGCGCCGGGGGCCGGGGTGGTGGCTGGCCGGCCATTGGGGCGGCTCCGACGGCCCACCGTGCGAGGCATTCGCATCCGACGCACCGAGGCGGCCCACCGCTCAGCTCCCGACTCCAGGAGGTACCCCGTGATGCGCCGTCAGGACCAGGTGCCGGTCGACGAGACGTCCGTTCCCGTGCGGCGGGACTGATGACCGACGCCCGCATCAGCCGGAGGCGCCTCCTCGGCACCGCAGCAGCCGGGGTGCTCGGAGCCGGGCTGGCGGCGGCGGGCGGAGGAGGATCGGCCGGAGCCGCCGCACCTGCCACCTCGGGGGGCGGCGCCGTCGGGTCGGCCGGCGGTGGTCGGGGCATCCTGGGGCCGGGCTCCCTTCCCAACCCTGCGGCTGCACCCGGGACGGACCAGGTCCCCGAGATCGAGAACATCATCGTCGTGATGATGGAGAACCACTCGTTCGACAACGTCCTCGGCATGCTCGGGCGGGGCGACTGCTTCCCCAGGGGCGCGAACGGTCGGCCCATGATCGCCCTTCCCGACGGTCACGGCAATCTCGTCCAGGCCTTCCACATGCCGAGCGAGTGCCAGACGAACGGGGTGGGCCAGAACTGGAATCTGGCCCACCACTCGCTGGTCGACGGGAACCGCGGCTTCGTCGAGGGGTCGACGGGCGAGGCGGTCGGCTACTTCCTCGGCAGCGACCTTCCCTTCACCTGGAGCATGGCCCGCACGTTCCCGATCGCCGACCGGTGGTTCGCGTCGCTGCTCGGCCAGACCGACCCGAACCGCCGGTACCTGATGGCCGGGACGTCACTGGGCCAGGTCGACGACGATCTGAACCTGGATCTGCCGCCGAACGGCACGATCTTCGACCTCCTCAACCGCTACGGGATCAGCTGGAAGGACTACTACTCGAACGTACCGTCGATCGGGGTCTGGCTGCCGCTGCTCACCGAGCCGGCGATCACCTCCCACATCAACTCCATCGACCGGTTCTACACGGATGCGGCACAGGGGGCACTCCCCCAGTTCTCGTTCCTGGAGCCGGACTACAACGTCTCGTCCGAGGAGAACCCCCAGGACATCCAGTTCGGTGACCAGTTCATCGGCGGCATCGTCAACGCGCTGATGGCCGGCCCGCAGTGGCAGAAGTCCATGCTCATCTGGACCTACGACGAGTGGGGCGGTTGGTACGACCACGTCCCGCCCCCGGCCGCGATCCCGCCCGACGACGTACCCCCGACCCTCACGCCCAACCAGGCTCCCGCTCGGTTCGACCAGTACGGGTTCCGAGTCCCGGCGGGGGTGGTCTCACCGTTCGCCAAACGCGACTTCGTCTCCCACACCGTCTACGACCACACCTCCGTGCTCAAAACGCTCGAGCGCAAGTGGAACCTGCCGGCGCTCACGCGGCGGGACGCGAACGCCAACGACCTGTTCGACATGGTGGACCTGGAAGAACCGCCGGCCTTCGCCACGCCGCCGAGGTTGAGAGCGCCGGCCGACCCCGCCCTGTCGGAGGGCTGCCTCTCCACCGGGCCGGGGACCATCCCGCCGCGCCGTGCGGTCGAGGTCGGAGCCGTCCCGAACACGCCGGTCATCGGGCCGCCGACCCTCCCCGCGGCCGTCGTCGGAAGATCGTACGAGGTCTCGCTGTCCGCCACCTCGGTCGGGAGGAGGGGTCGTTGGACCGCGATCTCCGGCGACCTCCCCGCCGGGCTCGTGCTCGATCGGAGCAGTGGCACGATCACCGGGGTTCCGACCTCGGCGGGAGCCTCCGGTGTCACGATCGGGGTCAGCCGGGGTGACGGGCCGGTGGGCGTCCAGGGCTACACGGTCACCGTGACGGCGTCCTGACCGGCCGGGCCTACTGGCGTTCCGTGCCGGTGGTGTGCCCGGGGCACGCGGCACGCGACCGCCGACACGGGGATTCGTAGGTACGCTGAGATGGACATGCGAAAGTACTTCACGTGGCGCTGTATCCGCCTTCACGCGCTGGCGTTGATCGTGGTTCCCGCCTGCTTCTTCCTGGCCAGGTGGCAGTACGACGCGGCGCGGGGAGGCAACTCGCTGAGCTGGGCCTACACCGTGGAGTGGCCGCTCTTCGGCATCTACGCCATCTACATGTGGTGGCAGCTGATCCACGACCAGCGCACGGCGTTCGACCGGCTGTGGGCGGCAAAGGAACGCTCGGCGACCGAGGCCTCGGGGAGGCCCCTCCAGCAGATACCAGGCTGGGCCCTCGACAAGTCCCTCTCCCAGGCGGTCGCGGAGGCCAGCCTCGGCCCGCCCGCGGTGCCGGCGCTGTCCTCCACCAGGCCGCTCCCGGCCCCCGAGCGGCGCCGACCCGAGCTGGCCGACCCCGACGCCGAGCAGCCCACACCCGACGACGGAGTCGTCGACGCCCGCGTGGTCAAGACGACCGTCGAGGTCGACGAGGAGCTGGCGGCCTACAACCGCTATCTCGCCGAGCTCAGTTGGAGCGATCCCCCGAAGCGTTGGTGAGCCGACGAGCACGCCCGTCAACGGCGACGCGCGCGACCCGGGCCTGACGTAGGTCTCGACCACCGGCCGTCGATCGCCGGTCGGTAGGCTCCCCGAGGTGCCACTTCCTCCGCAGACCGCTCGCAGCGAGCGAACTCGGGACGCGCTCCGCCGGTCCGCGCAGGTGCGGTTCCTGGCCCAGGGGGTCGAGAACACCTCGGCGGAGGAGATCGCCCGTGACGCAGGCGTGACCCTGCGCACCTTCTACCGTCACTTCGCCTCCAAGCACGACCTGCTCTTCGAGGACTACGACGCGAGCCTGCGGTGGTTCCGTTCGGCGTTGGAGGAGCGCCCACCCGGCGAGCCGATCACCGAGGCCGTCCTCGCCGCGATCGATTCGTTCCCCTTCGACCGATCGAGCATGTACGAGATCGCCGCCCTCCGCGATCGCCAGCTCGACCGCGAACGCGTGGATGGGCACATCAGCCAGGTGCAGGCGGAGTTCGCCGTCGAGGTCGAGCGTCACCTGCTGGGCCAGGGCGACCCGGGTGACGGCGACGCCAGGTTCCTCTCCTCGGTCACCGCTCAGTGCGTGGCGGCTGCGACCTTCACCGCGCTGGGCACGTGGATGCGATCGGACCACACCGATCTGGACGAGCTGGCCCGACTGACCCAGCTGGCACTGAACCTCCTCGAGCGAGGGCTCGGCCCACCGTCCCGTCGGGCGGTCCGGGGCAGAAATGTCAATTTAGACAAAAAAGTCGGGACCTGACTATCGTGGCGACGATGTCGGACTTCGACGCCATCGTCGTTGGGGCTGGTCACAACGGCCTCACCGCGGCGACGGTCATGGCCCGTGGCGGGATGCGGGTCCTCTGCCTGGAGAAGAACCACTTCATCGGGGGGATGGCGACGACCACGGAGCTGACCCGGGGCTACCGCTTCGAGCTGGCCGGATCCATCCAGTTCCCCATCCCGACCGAGATCTTCGACGATCTCGGCTTTGCCGCGTGCCCCATCTACGAGCCGGAGGTGCAGTCGGCCAGCATCGGCGCATCGGGCGAACCACCGATCTTCCTGTACAGCGATCCCGACCGGCTCCTCACCCATCTCAGCGACTCGCTCGGGCTCGATGCGGTCCTCGGCATGGCGGAGGTGGCGGCCTGGGCCGAGGCGCCGGCGCGGGCCATCGGGAGACTGGATGTGCGGAAGCCGCCGAAGTCGCTCGACGAGATGTGGGCGTGCGCATCCGACGAAAAGGAGCGCCAGGCGATTCGCACCGCCATGTTCGGGAGTGTGATGGACGTCGTGGACCGGTACCTCCCCGACCGCCGGAAGCACGCCCAGATCCGCAGCATGTTGGCGTTCCTGGCGGTCAACTCCACGTTCCGGGGCCCCTATTCCCCGGGAAGCGCCCTCTGCCTCGCCTTCGCCCTGGCCTCGCCGGGTGACGTGACGATGTCCAAGGTGCGCGGCGGGATCGGAACCATGTCCGACCACCTCCTGGGCCTGTTCGAACGACACGGTGGCGAGCTCCGTCGTCACGTGAAGGTGTCGAGCATCGCCACCGCCGGCGATCGGGTCACCGGGGTGACCCTCGGCGACGGGGAGGTGGTCACCGCGCCGTTCGTGGTGTCGAATCTCGACCCCACGGCGACCTTCGCCCACCTGCTCGACATCGATGCGCTGCCGGACGCCTTCGCCCGGCGGGTGCAGGCCATCGACCACCGGGCGGCGTACTTCCAGATCCATTTCGCCCTCGACGGCCTGCCCGAGTACGCCAGCCCCTACGACGTCCTGAACGAGGGCGACCTCCGGCACAACGTCACCTTCTTCGGGACCGCCGAGGAGATGCAGCGAGACTTCGAGCAATCGGTCCGCGGCGTCGTCCCCCACTCGCCATCGTTCAACCTGTCGATCCCGACGCTGCGCGACCCGGGGCTCGCCCCCGAGGGCAAGCACGTGGCGAGCAGCTTCGCCTTCTACTCCCCGATCGGAACGACCCATGCCGCCCAAGCACGGCTACGCGACGAGATGGCGGCGCGCATCGTTGCGAAGATCACCTCGATGGCGCCGAACTTCCCCGATCTGGTCGAGCGTCAGTTCAACTATCCCGCCTACACCTATGAGCGGATGTTCGGTTGCACCGGCGGGGACTTCACCCACGGGCTCCTGCAGCCGGAGTTCATGGGTCCGTTCCGTCCGGGGCCCCGGGGCTGGCCCGACGCGCCGGTGCCGATCGACGGCCTCTATCTCTGTGGCGCCGGCTGCCACGGTGGCCCCGGCGTCACGTTCATACCCGGCTACAACTGCGGGTACGAGGTGCTCGACGACGCCTCGGCACGGCTGTAGCGAATCTGCCGCTCGACGAAGGCGAGGTACAGGGCCACCGAGAACGCCAGGCTGGTGAAGAGGCTCATCACGAAGAAGATCCAGGGGATCCGCAGCCCCCGCCTGCGTCCATCGGTGATCGACCAGAGCGGGAAGAGCACCACGTTGACCATGATGTAGTCCTGGGCCGCCGAGTCCGATGCCCAGTTGGAGAACAGTGCCCTGGTGTAGTCGGCGTAGCTCGCCTGATGGCCGTACGCGTGGACATAGCGGACGTTGAAGTACCACCCGAGGCCCAGGGACACCAGACCGAAGAGGTAGTAGAGCCCCTCGAGAACGGTCACCCTCCCGGCGACGGAACCGGTGAAGAGACGGCGGTTGGCGACGAAGGCGAGTGCGGTGGCGACGACCCCCAGGGCGCCGAAGTACAGGAGCGATGCGGTCATGGCCCTCCTTTGTCCCGTGCGATGAGACGCGGGCCATTCTAAATGTCAATTTTGACAATCACCGGCCATGGGCCACGGGCCACGGATTGCCGCCGCCTCTCTGGCCGTGCCCCTCACCGCCCGACGGCTCTACCCCCGTGGTGCAGGCCGCGACGCGTCGGGCCCCCACTGCGGGCATGCGACGACCGTCCGGATGGGGTTCATGACTGCCCCGAGGTCGTCGTCGCCTTGGCGGAGGTCGTGGTCGGTGCAGTCGTGGTGGTCGTCGGCTCGGTCGTGGTCGTGGTGGCCGGCGTCGTGGCCGTGGTCGACCCGGTCGTCGACGACGAAGTCGCCGTCGAGGTCGAGGCGGTCACCTGGTCGCCAGTCGAGCTGGTGTGACGGACTGCGGCACTCGAGGAGTGGGAGGCGGTGTCCGAGGCGACCAGCAGGCCGAGGCCCAGAGCACCGGCGGCTGCCGAGACCCCGATCAACGCCGTGACGCGACGCACCCGGGACATGGCCCGATCACGCGCACGTTCGGGCGACTCTGCGCCGGCCGATCCCCGATCGCTTCGAACTGTCATGGCGTGCCCTCCGGTGGTGAGCGCTTCCGCTCGAGCTGGCGCCCGATCGGCGGGGCAGCTGATCCCTTGCTGCCTCGTGGGCCCATTGGACACCGGTCACGGCAGAGTCAGCGTCATCCGCGCTGTGGAGCACCTGTGAATGCCGGGGGCTGCACGTCGGACGGCCCGATCCACTCGACACCGGACGCCCGCAGACTGCAGCGACCGGCCGACCGACCGCGCCTCTAGGGAGCTGCGGTGATCACGATCGACAACGACCTCGTCGCCGACTGTTGTGTCGGCGGCTTCGTCCTGGTCTTCTTGTCGACCACTCTGACCTCGAAGGTGAAGCCACCCGCCTCGGTGGCCTTGCCGGTGATGACCCCCGTCGACTTCAGCCGGAGCCCGTCGGGAAGCGAACCCGATCCCTTGACGAGCGACCACTTGTAGGGAGGGCTGCCTCCCGAGGCCTTGAGGGTCTGCGTGTAGGTGACCGGATGGGCGCGGCTGGACACCAGGCCGCCGGCCAGCGACGCAGAGGTGACGCCGAAGGACGGGGGCGACGTCGGAGAGGACGTCGTGGTCGTGGTCGTGGTGGTGGTGCCTGCCGTATACCGGACAGCACCCCAGTAGATGTTCCCGTAGTCGTTGCCCAGTGCTCCGAACCCGTGCTCTTGTACGTCGGTGCCCGGAACGAGCGCGTCCCAGACCTCACCGTCACCGGCGTAGATCCCCGAGTGGACGTAGTCATCGAGCGACGATCCTCCGAAGAACACCACATCGCCCGGCTCCAGATCGGCGGTGCCGTCGGGAGCGACGAGCGTGCCCACACCCGGTAGCGACACATCGGTGCCGGAGGGCACCGTGATCCCGGTCGCTTGGAACACCGCGTACTGCGCCAGGCTCATACAGTCGAAGCCCGGTCCCGCGGCACAGGTGGGCAACCCGTTGGCGGGTTGGCTCGGTCCGTTGACCCCGCCCCCGCCTATGCAGTAGGGAACTCCCGCCTGCGAAGCGGCTGCGCTCACGATGGCGGCACCGGTCGACTGTGCCGCCGATGCCGCGCGGGCGCTGCTGACCAGCGTGATCCCGGCCACACCGGCCAGCGAGGCGAGGAGGGTCACGGCCACTGCCGCCCTGGCGAACGCCCGTCGGCGTCGGTGGATGGTGCGCATGTGCTGCCCCTCTGCGTATGCCTGCGTACATCGAGCCATCAGGAAGCTCTGGACAGGCAACGTAACAGCGTCACGGCGAGGGGCCGCCGCCTCGACGGCAGACGAACCGGCACAGTGACCGCCTCCTCACGCAACGTAGCCCGTCAGGCTGTTCGATCTCGGGGCATTCGACGATCCCGCATCGATTGGTCGGCGACAGGCCCGAATGGTTCCGTCCGCGAACAAAGGGCGCCTTCGGGACGCGGGGCCCCATCCGCGCGCGAAGATCCTGGTCCTGGGGCGAGCTGTCAGCCGCCGGGACGAAAGGGGTCCGTCATGAGCGGTTCGGCCGCGAGCACCGGGGGTACCGGACTGCCGGCGGCGAGAAGCGATCGTCGCTACGTACTGACCGTGACGTGCCCGGACGCCACCGGCATCGTCGCCGCCGTCACCGGGTTCATCGCCGCCCACGGCGGCTGGGTCGTCGAGGCCGCCCAGCACGGGGACCTGACCACCGGCCGCTTCTTCCAGCGGATCGTGGTCCTGGCCGACAGCCTGCCCTTCGGGACCGAGGAGTTCGCCGTCCGGTTCACCGACGTCGCCGAGGAGTTCGATCTCGACTGGCACCTGCACGACACCGAACAGAAGCGGCGGGTCGTCATCCTGGTCAGCAAGGAGGACCACTGCCTGGCCGACCTCCTCCACCGCTGGAGCGGCGGGGACCTACGCTGCGACATCCCGCTGGTCATTTCGAACCATCCCGACCTGCGACGGTTGGTGGAGCGCTACGGGATCGACTTCCGCCACGTCGGCTTCGATGCGGACCGGAGGGCGGCGGCGTTCGCCGAGGTCGCCTCGCTCTTCGACGCGGCGGGTGGGGACGTGATGGTGCTGGCCCGGTTCATGCAGATCCTCCCGGCCGATCTCTGCGCCCG
>CAZNLF010000074.1:0-11851 GCA_964573595.1 uncultured Acidimicrobiaceae bacterium
AAATCGCTAAAGGTCCGGACCGGCCGTGCCGATAGAGCAACCGGCGGGCTGTGACGGGGCGGCCGGCGGTGACTGCGACGGGCTCAGCCCCACCCGGCTGGACACCCCACCCGGCTGAACACCGCCTTCGCACCGGCATCCGCCACGATCCGACTCCGAGGCGATCCGCGTCAGTGCCCGCCTCAGCGCAGCGACGCAGAAAATCGGGTCTCCACCGCCTCGATGCACGAGGCGCGCACCTCCCCGATCTCCTCGTCGGTGAGCGTGTGATCGAGGGCGCAGAACCGAAGACGGAAAGCCAGGCTGCGCGACCCGGTCCCGACCGAGGACCCCCGGTACACGTCGAAGAGCTCGACCGATTCCAGGAGACCTCCGCCAGTCTTTCGGAGTGTGCGCTCGACCGAGCCGGCGGGGATCGCATCCTTCACGACGAAGGCGAGGTCGAAGTCGGAGGAGGGATACCGGCTGATCGGTTTGGCCTCCTCTGGACGCCGCGGCACCCGTTGACGGTCGAGGAGGGTTCCGATGTCCAGATCCAGCCAACCGAGGCGACGCGGCCTTCCGTCCGCACCGAGCAGTCCGAACTGGCCGACCAGATACGGATTGAGCTCGCCAACCACGCCCAGCGAAGTCGGATGCTCGATGAATCCGTGCGCGTCCGTCTCGGTGGTCACGATGCTGAAGATGGCAGCTGATCGGTAGGTGTGCAGGACCTGGGGAACACTGCCTCCCATGGGTCGGTCGCCCATCACCCAGTCGGCGATTCCGAGCGCGTCGGCAACCGTCCGCCATGCGGCGACGGCGCTCCATGCGTCATCGTCCTCACGGGCGAAGATCGCACTCAGCCGCTCGGAGGTCTCGGCGGGTGGGCCGTCCTCCGGGTCGACCGGCGGGTCCTCGGGATAGTGGAACACCGATCCGACCTCGAAGAGCCTGAGCCCGCCCTGCCTTCGTTCGCTGTTGTACTGCACCGCCCGGATCAGTCCGGGCATCATCGACGAACGCAGGAACCGCTCCGACTCCACCAAGGGATTGGTCACCTCGACATAGGGAGGGTCCACGCCGGCGTTCACCTGGTCGAACTCCGAGACGAAGGTCTCGGTCCATACCTCGCTCGCACCGAACTCGGCCAAGAACTCTTTGAGCTTCCGCCGGTCCTTTTGGTATTGGGTGAGTCGGCCGGGTTGCGGCCACGAAGGCGTCCGGCGGGCGATTCGGGCGTAGCCGTGGGTTCTGGCCACCTCTTCGGCGATGTCCGCCTCCCCCATCGGAGCGGGGCGGATGTCCGGGCGGAACGTCGGAACGGTGACGTCGAGCACCTCCCCGGAAGAGGGACCGCTCGGTTCCAGCGACGGTTGGACGGAGATCCCGAGGGGGGTAAGCAGCTCCACGATCTGGTCGGCCGAGAACTCGGACCCGAGGAGCGCATTGACCTTGGCGGGACGCACCGGAATGGTGAGCGGAACGGGTACATCGCCCTCGACGTCGATCACACCGTCGGCAACCACCAGGGCCGGGCCGCCGGTCAGCGCGAGGATCTGGCAGAACCTCGCGGCGGCCCGATCGATGCCGGCCGGATCACATCCTCGTTCGAACCGGGACGACGCCTCTGTGCGCAGCGCGAGCCGCTTGGAGGTCCGGGCGATGGCCATCGAGTCGAAGTAGGCGGCCTCGAGCAGTACCCGGGTGGACGAGGGCCCGATCTCGGAGGACGCACCGCCCATGATCCCACCGATGCCGACAGGCGAACCCTCAGCATCGCAGATCAGACAGTCCTGACCGGTGTCGCCGAGGCCCGGCCCGGGGCGCCCGAGGGTTCTGACGACGCCGTCCAGGGTGGTGAGCGTCTCGCCCGGTTCGGCCCTCCTGACCACCAGTCCCCTCCCCGGTAGGCGGTCGAGGTCGTAAGGATGGGTCGGCTGCCCGAGCTCCAGCATGACGTAGTTGGAGGCATCGACGACATTGTTGATGGGTCGCATCCCCGCCAGGGTCAGCCGTCTGGCGATCCACTGTGGCGAAGGCCCGACCGTGATGCCGGTGACCACCCTCGCCGTGAACCGGGGGCACAGCTCGAGATCGTCGACGCGCACCGATGACAATGTCTCGACGGGCAAGCCGTTCGGCGGTGCCCCCTCGGACGTGGAGGCCTGAGCACCGCCCGCGCCGTCTCCGGGCGGATCGGCGGGCACAGTCCCCGGGATCGAGAAGGGGACACCCTGGCGGGCAGCCAGGTCCCGCGCCACACCGGCCATGCACCAGGCGTCAGGACGGTTGGCCTCGACGGCGACGTCGAAGACCACGTCGGGCTCGATGCCGAGCGCGTCGACCAAGCGCCGCCCGATCTCGGCGCCGGCGACGTCGTTGAGTCTGAGGATGCCGTCGTGGTCGGACGAGAGGTTGAGCTCCGCACCGGAGCAGAGCATCCCGTTGGACGCGACGCCCTTCATCTTGCGACGCTTGATGGCGAAACCACTGGGCAGGACCGAGCCAACCGGGGCCAGGGCGACCAGGTCGCCGACCCCGAAGTTCCAGGCCCCGCAGACCACCTCGACCGGGCCGCTCCCGTCGTCGACTACCACTCGGCGAATCTTGTCGGCGCCCTCGATGGCGGTGATCTCGTCCACCTTGGCGACGATCACGTCACCCAGTCCCTCACCGACGATCTCCATCTCCTCGACGACGAGACCGAGATCGTCAAGCGTCTCGGCCAGTTCGGCCGGCTCCCCGACGAAGGGGGCGAAGTCTCGAAGCCACGAAAGCGGTACCCGCACGGCCCTCCTCTCAGCGCTCGCGCATCAGAATTGACGCAGGAATCGAAAATCGTTCTCGGTCAGCGCGCGCATGTCGGCGATCTGGTGGCGCATCTGCGCACACCGGTCAATGCCGAACCCGAAGGCGAACCCCGTCCACTGGTCGGGATCGATCCCGACGGCGTCGAACACCGCCGGGTCCACCATGCCGCACCCACCCAACTCGATCCAACCCGTCTGGGAACAGGTCCTACAGCCTTCACCGTGGCAGATGGTGCAGGTGATCTCGTACTCGGCGGAAGGCTCGGTGAACGGGAAGTAGGCCGGCCGCAGGCGAGAGTGGATGTCGGGCCCGAAGTACGCCGTCGTGAACACCTCGATCGTGCCGGCCAGGTCGGCGAAGGTGATCCCCTTGTCCACCACCAGCCCCTCGATCTGGTGGAACACGGGGAGGTGACGCGCGTCGGGCGTGTCACGCCGGTAGCAGCGACCGGGCATCACGGCATGGATCGGCAGTCCCCCGTCGACCACGGCCTCCTCCATCAGGTGGACCTGCACGGGTGACGTGTGCGTCCGGAGCACCGTCGTCTCGGGAGCACCGAGGTTGAGATAGAAGGTGTCCCACATCCCCCTCGCCGGATGGGCGGGAGGGATGTTCAGGGCTCCGAAGTTGAACCAGTCCGTCTCGATCTCCGGTCCCTCTGCCACCTCGAAACCCATACCGACGAACACGTCCTCGAGGGCATCGCGGGTCTGGGTGACCAGGTGGAGATGGCCCCGTGTCGCAGGCGCGGCAATCGATCCGCCGATGAATTCGGTGAGGTCGACTCGGCTGTCCTCCATCTGGCGGGACAGCTCCTCGAACTTGATGTCGGTACGGCGCCGCTCGACCAGGTCCTCGATGGTCGTCCGGGCCTCGTGGAGCCTGCGGCCCGCCTCTTTCCGGGCGTCCGGCTCGAGTCCACCGAGGCCGCGACTGGCCGCGGCGAGCGGCGACTTCTTCCCGGACACCAGGGCGGCCACGTTCCGGATGTCCTCGGTGGAACGGGCGGCGGCAATGGCGGCCCGAGCCTCGTCGACCAGGGCATCGATGTCGTCAGGAACACCCATGTCAGATCTCGTGAGCCTCGCCGCCGGACGGAGGCCGGTCGTCATCGGAGAACTGGATCGAAGTTGGCGCCGAACCCATGTCGGGCATCGTAGGGCGGTGGGCGTCCCGGACGCCGTGAAGTTGCTCTGCCCGCCTCTGCCGCAGCGCCTCGAAGCACAGCACGGCCGCCGACACACCGACATTGAGGGACTCGGCCTGCCCAACCATCGGGATCGACACGGCCGCGTCGAGACTGTCCGCCACCGACGGACCCAGGCCGGATGCCTCGTTGCCGAAGACCGCTGCCACCTTCTGCTTCCAGTCGAACGCGGCATAGTCGAGACCACCCCGAACGCGGGTCCCCACCGTCGTGAATCCCCAACCGCGTAGCGCGCCGAGCACTGCGTCTGGTGCGCCACCGGCCACGACCGGTACGTGGAACAACGATCCCGCCGACGACCGCACCGTCTTCGGGTTGGTGGGGTCGACACTGCCCTCGCAGCACACCACAGCCCCGACGCCGGTCGCGTCAGCAGTTCGGATCATCGTCCCGACGTTGCCGGGATCACGCACATCCACACACACCACGATCATCGACGTTCCTTTGATGTCCTCGAGTGCCGCCGTGGCGAAGCCCACCACGGCCAGCACCGGCTGCGGGGTGACCGTGTCGGCCACCCGTTCGATCACACCGGGGGCCAGGTCGAACACCCGGACGCCGGTGGCGAACACCCGATCCACGACAGCGGCCACCGAGGGGTTCGTCCGTCCCTCGGGGGCCACGTAGACGGCTTCGATCGGATTGCCCGCCGCCAATGCGACCGACAGCAGTTCCGCCCCCTCCACCACCAGGCAACGCTCGCCATAACGCAGACCCCGCTTCCGCAGGAGCTGCCTGACCCGTCGGACCCGGTGATGGGTGTGGGCGAGCGCCTCCTGCGTCAGGAACCGGCCCCGGCGCTCGAACTGGCCTCGGCCAGTGCGTCATTCGCCACCTGCACGAGCGACGAGAACGCCTCGGGCTCGGTGACGGCCAGATCGGCGAGCACCTTGCGGTCGACCTCCACGTCCGCCCGGTGGAGGCCGGCGATAAATCGGCTGTAGCTGGTCCCGTTCAACCGGGCGGCCGCATTGATCCTCTGGATCCACAGCTGCCTGAAGTCACCCTTCCGGGCACGCCGGTCACGGTAGGCATACTGCATCGAGTGCATCACCTGCTCGTTGGCGGCGCGGAAGGACCGGCTCTTGTTGCCGTAATAGCCCTGCGCCTGCTCGAGAACGGCGCGGTGGTGCTTCTTTGCGTGTACGGCGCGCTTTACTCGGGCCATGGTGGTCTCCTTTTCCTGGGGGGCCTTGGTGCACTGAAATCTGGTCGGGCGGGTTCGGGTTGTGGCCCAACCCCGGCCGGCTGGTATCGGAACCGACGTGGTGAAGGGAACGCACCCGCCAATCCCCTCGAGTGGGATGGCGGAACCGGCGACTGTCAGGACCGACTCCCTCCTCGGCCCGGGATCGGGCAGAGGAGGGCGTGGCGTCACATGCCGAGCATGCGTTTCACCTGGCGGGAATCACCAGGGGCGAAATCCGTCTCGCGGCCGAGCCGCCGTTTGCGGACACTCGACTTGCCCTCGAGCAAGTGGGAACGGAATGCCTTGCGTCGACGCAGTCGACCCGTCCCGGTCACCTTGACCCGCTTTCGGGCACCGCTGTCCGTCTTCATCTTGGGCATCGTGTCAACCCTCTCTCTCGGTCGTCTCTGTCGCCGTGGGCTGATCCCCGGCGTCCCCGGTGCCGGCGGCCGGCGCCTCCGGAGCCTGGTGCTCCGCTGCTGCCGACTCCGTCGGTCCTACCTCTGTTCCCGTTTCGACTGTTCCCGTTTCGACTGTTCCCGTTTCCAAAACCGGCTTCTCCTGCGGTGCCGCCGCCACTCCGTCACCGGCCGCTGCGTCACCGGCCACTCCCGTGGCTGCCGGTGCAGCGCCGCCCCCCGACCTCCGCGGCTGGGAACCGTTCGATCCGCTGTGCTCGTGACCCGGGCCCCGCGAGGCCGCCGACTGCTTCGCCCGTTTGTCCGGGGCGAGCACCATGACCATGTTGCGACCGTCGAGCCGTGGTACCGACTCGGACTTCCCCATGCCGTCCATCTCGTCCGCAATCCGGTCCAGGATCTTCTTGCCTAGCTCCGGATGGAAGACCTCCCGGCCACGGAACATGATGGTGATCTTGACCTTGTGCCCCTCCTCGAGGAACTTGGCCACCTGTCGGGTCTTGGTCTCGAAGTCGCCGGGACCGATCTTCGGCCGGTACTTCATCTCCTTGATCCCTACGTGGACCGCCTTGCGTCTCGACTCCTTGGCCCGTTGGGCCGCATCGAACTTGAACTTTCCGTAGTCCATGATGCGGCACACCGGCGGATTCGCCCCGGGTGCCACCTCGACCAGATCGAGGTCGAGGTCGCGGGCGATGGAAAGCGCTTCGGGTAACAGCTTGATGCCAAGCTGTTCGCCATCGGGGTCGACGAGCCGCACCTCTCGGGCGCGAATTCGGTCATTGATGCGAGGCTCATTGGTGGTGACTGTGGCTGCTATTCGACTTCACTCCATGTCTTCGGGCTGCGGGATTACCCGCGGCCGATGAATAAGGAGCGGAGCCACGACCGGCTGAGACGACGTGCGTCGCTGCCGGTCCCCATCGACCCGACGCACGTGCCAACAAGCCAGTGGTCGGGTGGGGGTCTCAACTGTCAAGACCCCGCTTCCTCGTCTATCAGTGCTTTAGGCTACCAGTCGTGAGCTCACTTTGGACACCTGATGGCGAACGCCCGGTCGGCCGACCCTCCGATGCAGGGAACCAACCCCCCCGACCGGGTGGTCCACCCGCGGGCGGGGGGGCCGGCGGGGACGTCGGGTCCCCCCAGGACCCGGAGGATGAAGAGGCACTGGCCCAGCAGATGGCGGCCATGCGGGCCGAGTTGGTCAACTCCCCGGTCGAGGTGGTGGTGGCCAATCACTGCTACGGACTCTTCGAGCTGGCCGCCGTCTACCTCTCCCAGCAGCCGCCGTTGCTCGCCCAGGCCCGTCTGGCCATCGATGCCCTGGGTTGCCTCGTCTCGGGACTGGAAGGACGCCTGGGTGAGGCCGAGGAGCAGCTCAAGGACGGTGTGAGCCAACTCCGGCTGGCCTATGTCCAAATCGACGGGGTCCAGCGGGCGGGCGCCGAAGCGGCCTCCGCCGCAGGCGTCAACGGCGGCTCGGGCGAAGAGGAGGGCGGAACCCCGGGCGGTGGGCGGACCGACGCTGACGGGTGAGCGAAGGCGACGGGCAGATCCCGGGCTCGGAACCCGGAGCGCCCACGTCGGGCGCAACCGGGCCGGCACCCTCACCGGGCCCCATCGACGCCTCCCGGGTCCGCAGTTTCATCGGCCTGTCCATCGGGTTGGTGGGACCGAGGGCGAATCTGGCCGTTTCCGGGGTCCTGATCACACTCTTCGTGCAACAGCGGGCTTCGGGGGCCCTGGCGGTGACCTTCGCCCTCACCGCCGACCGCCTGGTGAGCTGGCTCACGTATCCGGTCGCCGGCCGGCTGAGCGACCGGACCCGGAGCCGTGTGGGGAGGCGGACCCCGTACATGGCCGGAAGCCTCATGGTCATGGGTGTAGCGACCTGGATGTTCACGGTCGTCCACGGCTACTGGCTGCTGGTGCTGATGATCCTCATCGCCGGGCAGGCCGCCGCCATCTTCACCCTGACCAACGTGGCCGTGGTCCCCGAGGTGTTCGGTCGCAGCCGATGGATCAAGGCGCTCCTCCTCACCACCGTGCTCGGCACGCTGGCCAGTCTGACCATCAAGGGCACGGTGATCGCCTCGTGGAAGCAGAGCGATCCCGCGACGTGGAATCTGCCCTTCCAGGTCGCGGCGGTCATCATGGTGGCAGTCGGCTTCGCCGTGCTGATCCTCGTACGGGAAGCCCCGACCGCCACCTTCGGCGCTGAGGCCGACCGGAAGGAGCGGGCCCGGCCGACGCGCGACGAAGTCCGGGACATCCTCGCCGGACCCAACGCCAAGGTCCTCGTCGGCGGCTCGCTGCTCTTCTGGTCGGGCGTCGGCTCCACCGCGTACGTGGCCATCCTCTTCTTCCAGCGGATTCTCCACGCCGGGGCCGGCGCCCAGACGATCGCCGGTCTGGTCACCGGACTCCCCGTCTTCTTCATAGGGATCGCGCTCGGAATCCCGCTCAGTAAGAAGCTCTCCCCGATGACCTTGGCCATCGGCGCCCCGCTGATCGGTGCGATCCTGGCCGGGGTGCAGTACTTCGATACGCACCTCTGGCAGGCGGTGGTCCTCGCCTATATCGGGGCGCCCTTCATCGGTGCCTACATCATCGTGATGGCACCGCTGCTGCTCCAACTGCTTCCGAGGGCCGGCGGGCTGGGCGAGCGTCTGGGTGTGCTGCTGGCCCCGTTCAACCTGTGCAGCGTGGTCCTGGCCTACATCGCGGCCGTAGTCATCGACGCCACCGGCAACTACCGGTTGATCTGGCTGTTCCCTGCGGCGACCGGACTGGCCCACGCCACGGTCAACTGCTGGCTCAAGTACCCGCCCCGTCGGGCCACGGACCCGGACATGGTGAAACGCCTCTGGGAGTGGAGCGTCGTCCAGGCCGAATCCATGGCCGAGACCGGCATCGTGACCGGACTGTTGGCCGCCCCCCTCCTCGGGGTGGTGACCAAAGAGGACGCCGACAGCGCCGTCGTCATCGACATGGCCAGGAACATCCTGGGCAACCCCTATGCGGTCGAGCCCGAGTCTCCGCTGGCGCTCCCTCCCGCCCGAACCGACAGCGAGCCGGACGATCAGTCGGCGTCCCCCGGTGGTGCGGGTGGGGGCGTCACGGGAGTCCGCCAGGTCGGGGGTGGGCCACTCGACGCCCTGGCGATCGGGGACCAGAAATCCGGCTTCGGAGAGGACTCGGCCTCCGGGTCTTCTGATGCGGGGCCGTCGGAGGGCACCCCACTGGGCAGCGGATCGACCGGCGTATCCGACACTGGGCGATCCGAGGACAGCAAGGGCGGTAGCAGCCCGAGTGGACCAACCAGGCCGAGTGACCGCACGGACGGGACACCGAACGGAGGAGTGGGGTCGCCGCCCGGCCTGGGAGCGCCCGGTGCCGGGCCAGACGGAACTGACGCGGCCGGACCGCCCGTTGGTGGTGGTGGTGGTGGCGCAGTTGGTGACGGCGGCGGTGGCGATGCCACAGAGTCGGTCGGGAACGAGGGGGCGACCGCTGGCACGGGAGAGGCGGGTGCGGGAGCGCTCGGCACGCTGGCCGGAGGAGGCGGCGGTGGCAGCACCGAGGCCGGCGCCGGCACAGGGGCTGTCGGAGCCGGCGGGGCGGCGGGGGCCGGTGCCGGTGGAGCAGCCGGAACCACCGGAGCAGCGGGAGCCGGCGGAGCGGGTGCCGGCGGAGCGGGAGCGGTCGAGGATGGCGCAGGAACACCGGCCGTCACCGGCACCGGTGCCGGCGTGACCGGGGGGAAGACCGCGGGGCCCGTCGGGGTCCCGGAACTGGATCCGAATGAGGCACCACCGGACGACGGGACGTCATCCTCCTGATCGGCAGGGGCGGCGTCGACGCCCAGGGAAGAGCCGGGGCTGACCACCCCGGGCAGAGGCCGGATCGACCTGGCCTCCAGTCGACCGAGGCGACCGGGAGCGACCACGAACGCCACCACCGCCCCGACCTGGATACGGCGTGAGCCGTTTGTGATCGCCGTGCAATGGAAGGGAAGGGTCCGGCCGAAGCCGAACTCGACCGTCCCGAGCCCGCGCGCCTCATCGAACGAGGCGACGTCACCGACGAGGGGGGTGCCTCCCACCGGCACGAGCTGGAAGGGTCCGGTCCACGTGGTCGGCATCGGCTCCGGCCTCAGTGCACGATCTTCGACAGCGAGAGCTCGATGATGTCCATCGCGCCGCGGTCTTTGAGGGCCGGAATGAGGACGTTGATCTCGGACTTCGGAACGACGGTCTCCACCGCGTACCCGCCGCCGCCGAAGAGCTCGGAGACCGTCGGCGAACGGAGCGAGGGGAGGACTTCGATGACCCCCGGTAGTTGCTCCGCAGCCACGTTGAGCTTGACCAGGACCTTCCCGCGAGCCTCGAGCGCACCCTGGAGCAGCGTCAGCACCTGCTCGATGGCATGCCGCTTCTCGGGGTCCTTGGCCGCTGTCGGATTGGCGATCAGCTCGGTGTGGGACACCAGCAGGGTCTCGACGATCTTGAGGCCGGCAGCCCTGAGGGCCCGGCCGGTCTCCGTGATCTCGACCACGCAGTCGGCGATGTCGGGGACCTTGGCCTCGGTGGCGCCGTACGAGAGGCTCACCTCGGCCTTGACGCCGTGGCGCTCGAGGTAGCGCCGGGTCAGCTCGGGGTACTCGGTGGACACCCGCAGAGCGCCACCGGCCCCACTGGCCGTCCGAGCCAGGTCCCCGACCGACGTCACCGGGGACTCGACGGGGACGGCGAGCACCACCCGGATGGGGTTGGACGTCGCCTTGGAGTAGTTCAACACCCCGAGCGTGGTGACGTCGCTCCCCCGCTCCTCGATCCAGTCGCGCCCGGTGATGCCCACGTCGAAAAGGCCGTCGGCCACGTAGAGCGGGATCTCCTGGGGCCGCAGGATCCTCACCTCGGCAACCCGGGGGTCGTCGATGGTGGCCCGGTAGTCCACCTCGGAGGACCGGATGACGCTCAGGTCGGCGGCAGCGAACAGGTCGAGCGTCGCCCGCTCGAGGGAGCCCTTCGGCAGGACGACACGCAGCATCAACGACCGCCCATGGAGAACCCGACGCGCTGACCGCGCGAAGCGGCCGAGACGGCACCGAGCACGCCGGCCGTCCGCACTGCGGTCAGGGCCGCCTCTCGACCCTTGTTGGCGTCGTCGTCGGACGAGCGGACAAGCGCCTGGTCCACGGTCTCGGTGGTGAGGACCCCGAACACGACCGGCTTCCCCGTGTCGAGCTGCACCCGCTGCAGGCCCGAGGCGCACTCACCGGCAACGAACTCGTAGTGGCCCGTGTCGCCGCGGATCACGGCCCCGAGACAGACCACGGCGTCAACCGCATCGGATTCGGCCAGGCGCTGGGCGACCAAGGGCAGCTCGAACGCACCCGGGACCCAGGCGACCGCCACATCATCGAGGTCCGTCCCGGACTCCTCGAGTGCGTCCAGGGCCCCCGTGAGCAACCGGAACGTGATCCCACCGTTGAACTCGGCGCAGGCGAAGCCGATTCGGATGCCCGGTGCGGTCGCGCCCGGCACGTCGAGCACCTGGCCGACCCGGGATGCCGCACGGGCCTTGGCGTCCGCGGGGAGGAGGGTCAGGTCAGAGGACGTCATCGAGGCCCTCGAGCAGGTGGCCCATGCGCTCCCTCTTCGTCCGGAGGTATTCGATGTTCTCCGGTGTCGGCGCGGACTGGATGTTCACCCGCTCGACAATATCCAGGCCGAACCCCTCGAGTCCTCCGTACTTGGTCGGATTGTTGGTCATCAGGCGCATCGTGGTCACCCCCAGGTCCACCAGGATCTGGGCGCCGATGCCGTACTCCCGCGAGTCGGCCGGGAGCCCGAGCTCGAGGTTGGCGTCGACCGTGTCGAATCCCTCCTCTTGGAGCGTGTACGCCCGCAGCTTGTGGGCCAGCCCGATGCCCCTGCCCTCGTGCCCCCGCAGGTAGACGAGGACACCGCTTCCGTTCTCGCTGATGGTGGCCATGGCCGCGTGCAGCTGCGGCCCGCAGTCGCACCGGAGCGACCCGAAGACGTCGCCGGTGAGGCACTCGCTGTGGACACGGACCAGCGTGTTCGCCTGGCCGGCCACGTCACCCTTGACCAGGGCCACATGGTGCTCCCCGTCGAGCACGGACTCGTAGGCGTAGACGGTGAACTCGCCGAAGTCGGTGGGAATCCGCGCGTCGGCGATCCGGCGCACGAGCTTGTCCTTGTGGCGGCGGTA
>CAZNLF010000075.1:0-3303 GCA_964573595.1 uncultured Acidimicrobiaceae bacterium
AAGGCCGGGAACCCCGGACCCGAGGGCTCCATCGCCAAGCTGATGTTCGCCGAGGTCAACAAGCGCATCTACGACCTGTGTATCGACCTGTTGGGCCCGGCTGCTTTGATCGACTACGACTACACCATGCGGCGGTCCGAGGGCCTCGGGCTCGTGGGGCCGTCGGGGTCGTCCCGCAAGATGTTCCTCAGGTCGCGTGCCAACTCGATCGAGGGAGGCACGTCCGAGATCCAGCGCAACATCCTCGGCGAGAGGATCCTCGGGTTGCCCGGAGACGTTCGGGTCGACAAGGAGCTTCCCTGGTCGAAGGTGCCGCGCAGTTGACCGGAGCTGTGCCCTGGGCGGTCGGGGGGTCGTGGCCAGTCGGGCCGCCGAGCGAACTGTGGTCGAACGTGCCGCTCCTCTTCCGCTCCCGGTCGGACGTCCCGGCGAGCCCCGCTGGGCGCCCCGTCTCGCGCCGCGCGTCGCCCGTCGCCCGGCCCTGCCGGGGGTGAGGTCGTGACCGACGCCCGGGAGTTCCTCGGCATGGAGCGTGGTGCCGACGACCTCCACTGGCACCTGCGGGTGGTCCCCGAACTGACCACTCCCGGCAAGTTCCTCTTCGGTGGATGCGGGTTGGGCGCTGCCCTGGTGGCGCTGGAGGCGGCCTCGGGTCGGCCGACGGTGTGGGCGACAGCCCAGTACCTGTCGTTCGCCCCCACCCACTCCGAGCTCGACCTCACCGTGACCCTGGCCGCCGAGGGCCGCCGGATCACCCAGGGCAGGGCGGTCGGGAATGTCGGCGGGACGGAGATCCTGACCGTCAACGCCGCGTTGGGTTCGCCGGGCTCGTTGGGGGCCGGCGGAGTCTGGGTCGTCCCACCCGAGGTGCCTCCCCCCGACGAGTGCGCCCCACGGAGGCTTCCCGAGTTCGGTACGACGTCGATCTTCGACCGCATCGATGTGCGTTTGGCGAAGGGAAGGTCGTTCGAGGAGATCAGTGCCGGGACCGGCGGTCCGGGCGATCCGGACAGCGCGCTGTGGGCCCGGGTCCCGGGTCACCTCGAGCCCTCCGCGGCAACACTGGCCATCATCGGCGACTACGTCACCGGCGCGGTGTCCCAGCCACTCGGCCGAAGGGTGATGTCGCGGAGCCTCGACAACACCATCCGGGTGGTCCGGCTCGAGCCCACCGAATGGGTACTGTGCGACATCCGGATCCAGGCCCTGGTCGACGGCTACGGCCACGGGGTGGCCTACCTCTGGTCACAGCAGGGCACGCTGTTGGCCACGGCCAGCCAGTCCATGAGCGTTCGGCTGTGGGACTAGGCCCAGTCCTCGGGCCGGCTGGGGCCCGGGGACAGTCGGTCGGGGCCTGGTGACAGTCAGCTGGGACCTAGTGTCAGTGGACGGCGCCGCAGCCGCAGCCCGAATGTTCGAGCCGATATCGGTAGAGGAGTCCCGATGAAGATCAGCACCTTTCTCAGCTACGCCGGTGGTTTCCGCAAGGCGGCCACCGAGGTGGCCGATTTCGAGAAGGCCGGCCTCGACCTGGTCTGGGTCGCCGAGGCCTACGGCCTGGACGGGCCCAGCCTGATGGGGTACATCGCCGCACTCACCGAGTCGGTGGAGATCGGCTCGGCCATCCTCCCGATCTACACCCGGACCCCCACCCTCATCGCCATGACGGCCGCCGGGGTCGATACCCTGTCGGACGGTCGGTTCCACCTGGGCCTCGGGTCCTCCGGGCCGCAGGTGATCGAAGGGTGGCACGGTGTCCCGTTCACCGCCCCCATCGGGCGCACCCGTGAGATCATCGACGTCTGCCGAAAGGTCTGGGCACGCGAAGGGCCTCTGCTCCACGAGGGGAAGTACTACTCGATGCCTCTTCCGGCGGGGGAGGGGACCGGTCTCGGAAAGGCATTGAAGATCATCGCCCACCCGGTCCGCCCGAGGATCCCCATCTGGGTGGCGGCGCTGGGTGAGAAGAACGTGTCGATGACCGCCGAGGTGGCCGACGGGTGGATCCCGATGCTCTTCATGCCCGAGAAGGCGCACGATGTCTGGGGCACCTCGCTCGACGCCGGGCTGGCGAAGAGGGATCCGTCACTCGGTGCGCTCCAGATCACCACGGGGGGAATCCTGGCGATCGGCGAGGGTGACGAGGTGGTCAAGCTCCGTGAACTCGGCCGGTCCATGGCCGCCCTGTACATCGGCGGGATGGGGGCCAAGGGCAAGAACTTCTACAACGACGTCGTCAAGCGGTACGGCTTCGAGGAGGAGGCCGAGGCGATCCAGGACCTCTACCTCAGCGGCAAGAAGGCCGAGGCCGAGGCCCTGGTCCCCTCGGAGTTGCTCGAGGCGACGTCACTGTGTGGTCCCGAGGGCTATGTGGCCGAGAGGATCGCCGCCTATCACGAGGCGGGGGTGACGCACCTGCAGGTGACGCCGATCCCGGTGGACAACCAGCGGCCCGTCGATCTCATCGCCACGGTGAAGAAGCTCGCCGGCTGATCCTGGTTGGGCGTCGAAACTCGGCGGCCGACCCCGGTTGGGTATCGAACTGAGCGGCCGGCCCACGCGGCCGCAATCACACGCGGGCGCAGTCACACGCGGGCGCAGGCGCTCGCCACCACAGCCACTAGCGGCCTCGCTCAGGCGAGTCCCAGACCCAACCAGACAACCGAACCCGGGACAACCAGACGACCGCACAACCAGAGCGGACGCAACCGGTGGCCGCAGGTGCTACTCCTCGGATACGAGCTCGCTGCCGGGGACCAGGTCCTCATCCGTCAGGCCGAGCGACTCGAGGGCGAGCAGCGAGTCGAGCTGGTCGGCCATGCTCTCGATCTCGTCTGCCTCGTAGTAGCTCCGGTTCAGCGTCAGTGTCAGCTGCTGCTGGACGAGGGCGAGCGCGTCCTCGGCCGCTGCCGCTGCGTCGTACACGGAGAAGAGCCGAGCCTGCATGGCCTGCGCGGAGACGAAGCGGGTACCCCGCTCCTGTGCTTCGGTGGGCAGGGAACGCAACTGGTCCCCGGGCGTCTGATTCCTCTCTTCGTTCATCTCAGGCTCCTCTTTCATCGCTTCTATCAACCTGCTCCTACTTGTCTTCGCTATCCATTCAACACGAACGAGTGCCTTTCTCTTCCTCGCGGCCGCAGCGTTCATCGAGCCGTAACAGGGGATCGGAGGCTGCAACGGTCCGGGGATGGTGGCCGCCACCAGGACTTTGATGCCAACTTGCCCCGTCGCGTCGATGACGGGACCGAGCTGGCGGTCGTTGCTCTGCGAGACCTACCGGCAATGCTGTACCTAGCGGCAATG
>CAZNLF010000075.1:3403-8181 GCA_964573595.1 uncultured Acidimicrobiaceae bacterium
CGGCAATGCTGTACCTAGCGGCAATGTTGTGAGGAGTGCAGGTGGCGCCCGACAGGTCGCGGCCGCCAGCGGTTCACTCCCGCAGCGGCAGCTGGTCGGACGCGTCGTTCGGGTCTCTCGACCGGACCGATCCCGCGGTGAGTGTCGGGGATGCTTCGGTCGGTTGCGTGGACGTTGCGGCGGGGGGCCGGTCGGGCTTCGGCGTACGCCATCTCCAGTGCCCCGGCCCGCCCAGGAGCTGGAATCCCCTGTGCGTCCGGAGGTAGTGGTGATGACCGCACAGGCGGGCCAGGTTCTCCAATGACGCCGGCCCGCCGTCAGCGAAGGAGACGGCCCAGTGGTCGATCTCGAGACCTTGACGGACATCGCATCCCGGCACCACGCACGCCTGGTCCCTTTCGACGAGTGCCGTGCGAAGAGGGGAGGGGATCGAGCGACCGAGGTGGCAGATGGTCGTCACGTCCACCCCGTCGGTGATCACGAGCTGGGTGATCGCGTCACCCATCAGCTCCCTCGCCGTATCGATCGAGACCGGCCCGACGCCGGGGATCTCGCAGAGCTCTCCGTCGGAGAGTGACCCTCGACGTAGTGCGTCCAGATCGACTCTGAGATGGACGGTCGCCCGTGCCCCGGGGCCGGCTGGTGAAGCCGGGCCGTCTCCCGTGTCGCCGTCTCGTGTGTCGCTGTCTCCCGTATTGCCGTCTCCCCTGTCGCTGTCACCGGAACGACCTGCCGGCGACCCGCGGCGGGCTGTGCCCTTGCTGATCAGTGCCTGCCCGGAGACGAGTGCCACCAGTGCGTCGGCCCGGTAGGCGTCGGCCGGCTCGTGGCGGCCCTCCTTTCTCGCCTGTCCGAAGATCAGGTTCGACTGGGCCTCGAGTGACGAGAGGAGCACGGCACCCGCGTCCGGTGTGAGCCGGGCATCGAGACGGAATGCGCCGTCACGATCGGTCCATGTCCGGCAGTGCCGCGACCGGTGCATCTCCTCGTGATGGCGACGAGCGTCCGCGGCCGAGCGTGCTTGGGCCTTGGCGCGCAGGCAACGGTCTCTCAGCTGGCGCATCGTGTCGGTCTCGGCGGCGCGAACCAGCTCGTCCTCACTACCGGGATTGGCCCCGACGGCATCGGCCACCAACTTGGCTTTGGAACGCGAGAGTCGACCCTCGCGGCAGGCCTCTTCCATGCCGGGATGGGATCCGAGGGCCTCCCCCAACCGGAGCGCATCGGCCGCCTCGCCGATGGACTCACCGGTGAGGTCGGACAGCCAATGGGCCGGCGAAGGATGGCCGGCGGCTTCCGGACGGTGGGTGTCGGTCGCCCGGGTGGCGGCCAGCGACTTCCCCGTTCCACAGAGCCGCTCGGCCCTGGCGAAGCAGGAGACGAGCGAGGCGGCGTCCTCGCCGCTGTAGCGCGCCGGTTCGAACGCCGCCACGAACGATGCGATGAGGTCGACGGCGGAGAAGAGGGACGCGGCGTGGTCCGGTCCGTCACCGACCCCGGACGATCCGGGGGTGTCGGGACCCGTTGCCTGCCGGTTCGAGGGGGAGGGGCGAGCCATGTGGCCATTGTCGTCGGTGGGTGTGACGTCGCCTCGGGGATCGGCGGGCTCCTGGTGGATCAGCGGTTCTCTCGCCCCCGGCTGTCAGGTGCCCGAGGAACGGGCGGGTGGGGGTGAGCCCGACGCGGCTACCGCCACCTCGGTCTCCTCGGTCCGTTCGGGAAGGAGGAGGATGGCGCCGATGAGGAAGCAGAGGGCGCCGACGAACGTCCCGAGGTTGGAGAGCTCGACATTTCGGAGCTGGCCGGTCGCGGGCACGATGTAGGACGCCACCGCCGACACGCCGAAGGCGATGGAGCCCACCAGGTTGAGCAAGGTGATCCACCATGAGATGCTCCGCGGGGACCACGCCACCCAGCCGTGGCAGACCTCGAACCAGGCCAGGCCGCTGGCCACGAGGAAGCAGACGGAGCCGATGGCGTCGGGCCGCCAAACGTGGTGTTGGGCGGCCTGGGCGCTGAGGTTCTCACGCACCGCGTCGGCGGTGCTGATGTTGAAGTAGAGGGTCCCGACCAGTTGGACGCCGCTGGCCCACCAGTCGATCTGGCGGGGCAGATAGCTGAACACGCGGCGCAGCCCGTGGGGAAGGACGCTCGACCCCGCGTCGACCGATTCGCGGTACTGGAGCAAGCCTGCGGATGTGAAGAAGAGGGAACCGACGAAGAACGTGATGGAGTCGGCCCGGGTCCCGGCCAATTCTGCGTAGCCGGGCACCGCCCCGAGCGCGAAGAGGATCGATCCGACTGCGAAGAGCACCCCGATCCACCAGCCCCGGGCCCGAGGTGCCCACCACGTCCCTCCCGATCCGGTGGCCTGGGGGTCGCGTTGTTTGCGCTGGCGGCGCGACTCCCACTGGGCCACGAGACCGTCGGGTCGCTCGTATTCGACGAAGGTGATGAATGGCCCGGTCCCTCTGCGTCGCCCTGCCGGCCAACCTCCCTCGCCAGGGGCCGGGCCGTCGACGGCCTCGGTCTCCCTGCCCCCAGCCTCGTCGCCAGGCCTGCTCCCCTCCGGGTTGCGGCCCGCGCTCGTGGTGAGGCCGTCAGGAGCGCCGGAGCCGACGGGTGAGGCCGGGTTCTCCTCGCTGGGCATCGACTCAGTATCGTCGGATCGACGGGTTCAGGGGTGGTCCCACTCTCTGCGATGATGTCGCCGCTGGTGTGGTCCCGGAGGGGACCGACGTCACCATCGGGTACCCGGGTGACCGAGTCGCGGTACGGCAAGGGCACCCGCCGGCGCCCCCCGACACGGGAACCCGACACCCCGGGACACGACGAACCGATTCCGAAGGGACACGCCATGGATGGTGAATCGACTCCGAAGGGCGACACGGTGGAAGGCGGCATCACCGATCTCCAACGATCGACCCTGCTCCGGGCAGCCGTGGCCAACGTGGGCCGCGACGAGTTGAAGGAGGCTCTGGAGCGGACCTCCCATCCAGAGATCCAGATCCCCAAGGTGATCGGCAACGCCATCAACGCCTTGCGGAAGCGCCGCGACCCGACCGACGTGGTGGGACGGGCCCCCTATCGGGCGGCGCTGCCCTACATCGCCGCGGCCGTCGCCGACCCCTGTCTCAGCCGCACCATCGAAGTGCTCGGGGACCACTCGGACGACCCGAACCGCGAGCAGCTCGACGCCGCCCTGGCCACCGTCGTGACCGAGTTTCCGGTGACGACCGTGGCGGTCATGCTGGCCTCGGTGGCCGATTCGGACATGCCTGCCTCCGATCTGTGCTTCGAACTCGCGGCGGGCGAGGATCGGTTCGGCCTCACCGACTGGTCCGAGTTCGAGGACCGGCCTTCGCAGGCGTCGAGCGCTCCGACACCGGCCGGCGGAGCCAGTCCTGAACAGCGCGAGGCCCGTCGGCTGAAGAAGCAGAGGGATGCCGAGGAGCGTCGGCGGAGGCAACAGGTGGCCCGCGAGGCGGGCGAGCAGGTGCGTCGAGCCAGGAAGAGGGAACGGGCGCAGGCAACCGATCGAACCGATCGAACCGATCGGGCCGGTCACGAAGGTGATCGTGGTCGTCCCGTCGCACCGACCGCCGCGCCCACGGCCGGATCGGCGCCGCGACTGACCCGTCGCGCTGCGCTCACGCCCCTCCAGGAGGACGAGTTCGATCGCGGGGACCCTTGGGTGGCCGGCGTCGTCTTCGCCTGGGTCCCCTTCGATCCGGACCCGGGTCACCAGGACCCGGCCCATCCGGACGTCGACGGCAAGGTGCGACGTTGCGTGGTGATCGCCGGGTCCCCTACCCATCTGTTGGTCCGACCCGGCTACTCCGAGGGGGGCGTGAAGAGCCGGGATTGGAAGTCGGTCCCGCTCGGCCACTGGAGGCGATCCGGCTTCGACCAGCCCACCTGGATCGACATCGAGGTCCTCGCCGTCCCACGTGACCAGGAGCAGGCACCCATCGGCTGGCTGTCACCCGAGGACTGGAACGCCCTCTGGTAGCTGGGCGGGGGCGGGTGCGCAGGAGAGGGGTATAGCGCTACGCCCTCTGAGCGGGGGCGGGTGCGCAGCAACGGAGGACGGAGAGCATTGCACCATGCAACTCAGTGCCCGGGAGGTCAGTACTCTGGAGGGATGCGCCGCACGAGCTTCGAATCCATGAACTGCTCCGTTGCCCAGACGCTGGAGGTGGTGGGTGAGTGGTGGAGCATGCTCATCATCCGGGACTGCTTCCTCGGGATCACCAGGTTCGACGACTTCCACGGCCGGCTGGGAATCTCGCGCAACATCCTCTCGGACCGCCTCGATCATCTGGTGAACAGGGGGGTGCTGGCCAAGGTCCCCTACCAGGACCACCCGTTGCGCCACGACTACCGGCTCACCGACAAGGGCCGCGACCTGTGGCTGGTACTGACCGCGATACGCCAGTGGGGGGATCGCTGGGAGGCCCCGGACGGTGCCCCTGTCGTCATCGACCACCGGAGCTGCCAGCACGAGGTCACCGTGGTCCCCACCTGCTCGGCCTGCGGGGTGGAGCTGGACGCCCGGGCCGTGACCGCCCGACCCGGCCCCGGCGCAGTCACCAGACCGGCCCAGGCGCTCGTGCCACCAGCCACGATGGACTGAGTCGGTCCCGGTCGGGTCCGGCGATCGATCGGCCGCCGGGCGGGTCCGCCACCAGGATCGCTTGATTCTAGTTTAGAAGTATTCTAAGAATGGAATAGTTCCTCCTCAAGCGAACCAGTACGAGCGAACCGACCCGAAGACG
>CAZNLF010000075.1:8281-11711 GCA_964573595.1 uncultured Acidimicrobiaceae bacterium
CCAGTACGAGCGAACCGACCCGAAGACGGAGGTACCCATGCCCAAGCCGACCCTAACCACCGAGTCCGGAGCACCGGTCGTCGACAACCAGCACAGCCAGACAGCGGGACGGGGCGGTCCCGTGCTGCTGCAGGACCAGCACCTGTTGGAGAAGCTGGCCCGCTTCAACCGTGAGCGGATCCCCGAGCGCGTGGTCCACGCCAACGGCTCGGCCGCCCACGGGACGTTCGAGGTGACCGCGGACGTGACCCGATGGACGAGGGCTCGCTTCCTCGGCGAGGTGGGCAAGCGCACCGAGGTGTTCCTGCGGTTCTCGACCGTGGCGGGGGGCCGGGGATCGGCCGACGCCGTGCGCGACCCGCGCGGCTTCGCGGTGAAGTTCTACACGGAGGACGGCAACTACGACCTGGTCGGCAACAACACGCCCATCTTCTTCATCAGGGATCCCCTCAAGTTCCCCGACTTCATCCACTCCCAGAAATCCGATCCCTACACGAACCACCAGGAGCCCGACAACGTCTGGGACTTCTTCTCCCATTCGCCCGAGGCGACGCACATGTTCACCTGGCTGTTCGGCGATCGCGGGATACCGGCCACCTACCGCCACATGGACGGCTTCGGTTCCCACACCTTCCAGTGGGTGAATGCCGAGGGGACCCCGGTCTGGGTCAAGTATCACTTCAAGACCGACCAGGGCGTCAAGTGCCTCGACTCGTCCGAGGCCGCCGAGTTGGCCGGCCTCAACCCGGACAGCCACCAACTCGACCTGGTCGAGGCCATCGACCGCGATGACCTGCCGTCGTGGACCCTGAGCGTCCAGGTCATGACCCCCGAGCAGGCCGCCGACGCCCGCGTCAACCCGTTCGACCTCACCAAGGTCTGGTCGCAGAAGGAGTTCCCCCGGCACGAGGTGGGGCGTCTCACCCTCGACCGGAACGCCGAGAACTATTTCGGGGACGTGGAACAGGCCGGATTCGATCCGGGCAATTTCGTCCCGGGCATCGGGCCCTCCCCGGACAAGATGCTCCAGGGCCGGCTGTTCGCCTACGGCGACGCCCACCGGTACCGGCTCGGCATCAACCACACCCAGCTGCCGGTGAATGCGCCGCACGCCGCCGAGGTGCACAACTACGGCCGTGACGGGCTCATGGCCGGTCACGGCAACGGCGGGAGGCAGAAGAACTACGAGCCGAACAGCTTCGACGGGCCGGTCGAGACCGGCGAGCCCTTCGCCGCTCCGCTCGAGGTGAGCGGCGTCAGCGGCACCTACGAATGGAACAACCGGGAGACCGACGACTTCGCCCAGGCCGGTGACCTGTACCGGTTGCAACCGGCGGACGCCCAGGCCCGACTGGTCGACAACATCGCCGGAGGGTTGGCCGCGGTGTCCTCCGGGGCCGTCGGCCAGGGGATCATCGAACGGAGCATCGTCCACTTCCGGGCGGCGGATCCCGAGTTCGGGGAGCGTGTCGCCCAGGGTGTGAAGGAACGACGAAGCTGAGGTGGTTGCCGACCTGACCGCGCGGTTGCAGCACCGAGGCTGGCGGATCACGCCGCAGCGCCGTGCCGTGATCGACGCGCTGGCCGGCCAGCACGTGCATCTCAGCGCCGAGCAGGTGCACGCCGGAGCGCGCCGGGTGGTCCCCGAGGTCAGCCTGGCCACCGTCTACAACACGTTGAACGAGCTCGTCGGAATGGGCGAGATCAGCGAGATCCGCCTCGCCGACGGAACCGCGAGGTTCGACCCGAAGGTCGGGCCCGACCACCATCACCTGGTGTGCGAGCGATGCGGACTGACCTTCGACATCGAGCCGCGCGGCGTCGAAGGCCTGACCCTCCCTCCCGCGCAGCGCTACGGCATGACCGTGGACGCGGTCGAGGTGGTGTTCCGGGGCCGGTGCAGCAACTGCGCAGAGCACGGCGCAGAGCACGCCTCGGAGCGGGGATCGGCGCCCCCGGGTTGATCAGCTACGAGCTGTGGGATGTGGCTCCGGCAGCGGGCTGGCGGCCGCCAGCGCACCCCCCGGTCGGCCACCGGCGTCGGCGACGGGTTGCGAGCCTCTGATGACGGCGAGGATGTCGTCCCCGATCAGCTCCTCCCGTTCGAGGAGGGCATCCCGCAGCGCCTCGACAACGGACCGGTGCGCCTCGATCATCTGGGTGACCGAATCCTTGGATGCGTGCAGGAGATCCTCGACCTCGGCCCGGCCGCCGTCGGTCGACAGCACCTTGGAGACGATCCCGCCGGCCGGGTACTCCATGGCCGAGGCCGAGACGAGGGTGGCTCCCATGCCCAGCTGACCGACCATCTGGCAGGCGTTGAGCGTGGCGGCCTGCAGATCCCCGGCGACCCCGGTGGACGCCTCGCCGAAGAACAGCTCCTCGGCGACCATCCCTCCGAAGGCGATGTCGATGAGCGCTCTCACCTCGGACTTGGTCTTGGTGAACCGCTCCTCCACCTCCGAGTGCGACAGCAGCCCCAAGGCATCCCGCCGCTTGATGATGGTGAGGACCTCGAGCTTGCGACCCTTGCCGACCAGCCAGGCCACCGTGGCGTGCCCGGCCTCGTGGGTGGCGATCGTCCGGCGTTCGGCCTCGGTGTACTCGACGGGCTGGGCCAGACCGATCTCCTCGGTCATCTTGGCGTGCTGCAGATCGTTCCACGAGAACCGGTTCGCCCCCCGGCGCAGGGCCCAGACGAGCGACTCGTCGAGCAGGTGCTCGATCATCACCGGTGAGTACCCGGCGGTCAACGCGGCCAGGGTGTCGCGCCGCGCCTGTTCGTCGAGCTCCGGATCGTGGGCCTTCTTGCCCAGGTAGTAGTCGATGATGTCCCGCCGCCCGGCCCGGCCCGGCAGCCCGAAGTAGATGTTCCGGTCGAACCGGCCCGGTCGCAGCAGCGCCGGATCGAGGTCGGACGCCCGGTTCGTCGCCCCGATCACCAGGATGTTGGCCGGTGCCTGGCGGGGCTTGTCCAGACGTCGGTGTGCCGGGAGCCAGGTGTTGACCGCGTCGATCAGCGCCCCCTTCATGCGGAGGGACACCGGCGTCTGCTCGAAGGACTGCAGCTGGATCAGGAGCTCGTTGACCACTCCGGGGATGCCCTCCCCCTGGCGCTGCCCGTTGCCGCGGGCCCCGCCGATGGCGTCGAGCTCCTCGATGAACCCGATTGCACCGCCCTCTCGGCGCGCGTGGCGGCGCAGGGCCTTGAAGTACGCCCGGATCTTGCGGTTGGTCTGGCCGTAGAACATCGACTGGAACGCCGAGGACGAGACGAAGAGGAAGGGCACGCCCGCCTCCGCCGCCATGGCCTTGGCCATGTAGGTCTTGCCCGTGCCCGGTGGGCCCTCGAACAGGATCGCCTTGCGCGGGGATCCGCCCATCTGCTCGGCGAACGTCCGGTGGGCGAGGAAGAGGTTGAGGGTCTTGG
>CAZNLF010000076.1:0-11609 GCA_964573595.1 uncultured Acidimicrobiaceae bacterium
TCTGCCACTTCCGGCTGGTCACGAGCGACTTCGACATGCAGGTGTGGGTGATCACAGACTGGAGCGGTACTCCTCGCAACGCTTCGCCCGACGAGCACGACGAAGTGGGCTGGTTCTCTGTATCCGAGGCAGTGGAGCTTCGCCTTGCCGATGAGCGCTATCCGTCGTTGCTCGAGGACGCCGTCCAGCACGCCAGAGGTCGAGGGACCCGGTAGGACCGGTGTGGCACTTCGCCGCCCTGTGTCCCAACGCCGATGAACAGCCTGTGTCGGACAGGCCACTTCCGGCCGAAGGGTTCCGCCGGATAGTGAGGTGGACGGGCCGGTCCCCGCTGGTCATGTCGACCAGAAGTGTGCAGTGACCGTCCGCGGATCGTCGACAGACTACTTGACCCTGTTGGGCAGAGGAGTAGCGTCGCGTGGGGGACAGATGACGCGGTGGGTCGCTCCGGCGATCTGCGTTGCGTTGTGGTCCGCGGGTCGTTGCCTTTCTTCACCGATCGGAGTGCGCATGGTTGATCGTTCGATTGGCCGGGCAGCCGGGCTCGGTCTGGTCGGCCTCATGGCGCTGGCACTGACGGGGACTCTGGAGATCGGCCATTCCGCCGTTGCCGCGGCGGCAGGAAGGAGCGATGCGATCTACCGATGGGGTACCACTCCCACGTTGCAGTCCCTCCCCGCCGGTGTGACGCCGGTGGCGGTGTCGGACGGCTTTGCCACCGGCTACGCCATCGGCTCGGATGGGAAGCTCTACGCCTGGGGGGCCAACGACAACGGGGAGCTCGGCGACGGCGCCGGCCAGAGCATCGACGATGCCCCCGTCGTGGTGTTGCTCCCTTCCGGGGTCGGCCCGACAGCCATCGCCGGCGGTCCGGATGACGGCTACGCCATCGGCTCGGATGGGCACGTCTACGCCTGGGGCTTCAACGCCCAGGGCGAGCTCGGCGTCGGCACCCTGAAGGGCCCCGACGCCTGCTCCGTCAACGGGCCGGGTCAGCCCGGCCTGACAAGGCCCTGTTCCACGACGCCGGTCAGGGTCGATCTCCCGCCGAGGGTGCGGGCGGTCGCCGTCGCCACCTCCGGTGATCCTCAGCCCGGCAGCGCCTACGCACTGGGTCGGAACGGAAAGGTCTACGCCTGGGGCAACAACCAGGACGCACTGGGTGACGGCGGCTCCCGGAACCATGTCAGGCCGCGAGTGGTCCCCCTGCCTTCGGGGGTACGGGCAACCGCGATAGCCGGAGCAGGCATGGACGGATACGCCATCGGCACGGATGGGAACCTGTACGCGTGGGGCGACAACATCTTCGGCGAGTTGGGGAACGGGACCACCGACTCCAGTGGCACCCCGGTCAGGGTGTCGTTGCCGTCCGGGGTGAGCCCGCGGTCCATCGCCGGCAGCATCAGCAACGGCTTCGGCACCGCGTACATGATCGGTTCGGACGGGAAGGAGTACGCCTGGGGCTTCAACGGCGACGGTGAGCTGGGCAACGGAGCTCCCGGACCCCAGAGCTGCCCGGACCAAGGGATCGTGTACCAGTGCAGCACCACTCCCGTTCTTGTGGCCCTGCCTGTCGGTGTCACGCCGACGCAGATCGCCGGTAACTATGACGGAGGCTCGGCGATCGGATCAGACCATCGCGTCTACTCCTGGGGCCGCTACAACCTCGGCAACGGAAGCTCCGGCGGCAGCGACACGCCGGTGGCCGTCTCGTTGCCCTCCGGCAGCATCCCCGAGGCGTTGGGCCAGGGCCCGTCCAGCCAAGCCAGTTACGCCATCGTGGACATGCCGGGCACATAGCCCACCCGCCGCCTCGACCGGAGCCAGCCGCGGGACGGGCCGGGGCGGCGCCAGAACCAGCGCCGAGACCGCTGGCGTCAGCGAGGTCGCGTCGTTTGACAGGTCGATCGACCGGGTCGACACCATGAGACGGGTCGACCCAGCGGCACCGGCGACATGAGGCGATCGTGCCTGCTCGCCCGGCCCTAGCCGCCCGACCGGTAGTAGGTCCCGTCGCACCGGAATCCGTGGTCGGCCCCGGTCACCGGTGGGTCGTCGAGTCGCTGGAACCTGCCGTTGGTCACCTGGCCCAGCAGGTAGCAGATGACCGGCACCTTGCCCGCCGGGTTGCTCACCGGGATGAGGTTCCCACTGTCGAACGCGGTGATCTTCCGCAGTGCCCGGAGGAGCGACCCTCGGCTCGGGTTCGTTCCGGCGTTGCGCAACGCGTCGACGAACAGTTGACCGCACAGCCACCCCGTCAGCGTGAAGAAGTCCGTCGTGAACCCGGGCGAGACCCTGTGCACCCACGTGTTGAACGTGGAGATCGTCGGGATCTGGGCCGCATCCTCGCCCAGGTAGAGCGAGGCAACCTGTTCCAGGTAGGCCCCGTCGACCGCGCCGGGTCCGCCGGCGTTGGCGATGAGCTGGGAATTGTAGGAGGGGGCGCCCAGGACGACCACTGGATGGAAGTCCTGCTGGGTGAGGTCTCGGAAGATGGCGGATGCATAGTTCTGGGGCTCCTGCTCGAGGAAGAGGATCTGGACCCCGGCGTTCTTCATGGCCACCACCTGCGCCGTAAAGTCCGTCGTCGTCGGCGGCAGTGCCGGGTCGTAGAGCACGGTGTAGCCCAGATGCTGCATGGCCTCCTTCTCGTTGTCCCAGGTCGTCTCCGTCGACGGCAGGTTGGCGATGATCGTGGCGGTGTGGGCGATCTGCGTCGGGTACCTCTGCTTGAAGTAGAGGAGCGGGCCCGTCGGCCAGCCGTTCGAGGCCGGGATCGGGCTGAAGTTGTTCGCGAGCTTCTCCGTCGCCGGGTCGAGCGACGCGGTGACGTCGGGGAAGCCGGGATTGGCCGCCACCTCCGGCTCGCTGAAGCTGTCCTCGAGTGAAAGCCCGCCCACGCTGGCGAAGTCGCTCTGGACGACGCTGTGGACTTCCTGTTTGTTGAGCGCGCCCTGGAACTGATCGTTGGCGCTCGACACCACGATCCTGCGGCCGTTGACCCCGCCCACCGAGTTCACATAGGCGGCGTAGGCCTCGGTGCCGACCAGGCTGCCGGTGAACAGGCCGGCCAACAGGGTCGTCACGTTGCCGATGGTCACCGACGTCGGCGTCACCCCGGTGTGGTCCTGGAAGGCGGACGCCGGGATCGGTGGTGTGGACGAGCCGCCCGCCGTGTTCCCCGCCGAGTTGGTCGAGGAGCAGGCAGTCAGGAGCCCGGCCACGACCACGAGGCAGACCGCGACCGCCGGGAGCTCGGTCCACCGGATCCGAACGATCTCATGACGCCGCCGATACATGATCCCTCCCGTCACCGATGGCGCCCAGGCGGAGCGGCCGTGGCCGATTGCCGGGGTGCCGCCACCAAGGTACCCGGAGGACGAACCGCCGTGTCAGAGCGATCGACCATACGAGCGATCGAACGGCGTGACGGCTGCAGTCAGACGGGCCCGGAGATGACGTCGGCGGGGAGTCGTACCTCAGGGCGCGGGGTTGGCCACGCCGGCCAGGAGGAGACCTCGCTGGTCAGTGAGCGTTGTACCCCTGGCACCCGACGGCGGCGGCGCCCGAGCGGGCTGAGAATGATCAGTCCACCAAGGACCAGGCTCACGCCCACGATGAACAGTTGCTCCACGTCGGCCCCGGAAAACGGCAGTGTGGCCGGAGTACCGGCACTGGAAGCCGGGTCACTGCTCGAAGCACCGGTTCCGGAGGCCGAGGAGGCCGACGAAGAGGGGGCGGGGGCGGAGGCGGCTTGGTTCACCCCGGCCACACCGGCGCCCGATGGGGTCGATGCGGAGGTGGCGCCGTTGGCCGGGGCCGCATGGGTGGTGACCGGCAATACCACCACCACTGGTCCACGGCCGGCCGCATTGACTGCTCGCACTCGGATGGCCGGCCTGACCGTTCCGACACTCAGCCCGGCGATGTGGCAAGAACCGGGCCCGGGGTTGAGCGAGACGCAGGTGGAGCTTCCGGTGTAGTTGGACGCCGCGTAGTACAGGATCGGAGAGCCGCCGTTCGAGACGGGCGCCCCCCACGAGACGGTCACGCCGGAAACGCCGGCAATGGCGGTTGCCCGAACGGCGGTGGGCGGTCCCGGCGGCGCGGCCGCGGCGGCGGCCTCCCCTGATGCCGCTACCGAGCCGAGTACGACCGCGAGCAGCGACACGGGCACGATTCCCATCAACCTGCATCGTCTCATGCGCCCCCTGCCTGGTCGGCCTGGTACCGCGCTCGCTACCTTGCGCAAGGCCCAGCCAAACCGAAGAAGGTCCCTACAGGACCAACACTATAGGGATCGATCCTTGGAAAGAACTGAGAGCAGCCGTGTGCCTCACCCCGGGGACCGACGACGACTGCCCCCGTGCTGGCCGGAAACCATGCATGACGTGGACTTCGTCCTAAAGATACGCCGGCACGGAGCCGACGAGTGGATAGCACTCGATCCCCGTGCCGGCGGCGGTGGTCCTAGGGTTTCCTGGAAGATCCGACCGGCGGGCGAAACTGATGGACGGTACGCGGCGTGATAGCTGAGCCCGATGTTGTGACCACGGACGAGCCCTCGCTACCCTCCCGCCTGGGGGAGTTCGAGTCGCGGGCCCATGGCTGGGTGTCGGCACGGCCGAACCTCAACACGGCTCTGCTCCCAGCCGCCGTTCTCCTCGTCATCGCCCTCTGCTTCGTCGTTCTGCGGCTCATCGACGCCGCGCACGGCAACATCACCACCTTCGTGCAGGCGGGATCCCAGTTCGCCGATCCGTCCAAGACCCCACACGGCCTCGCCATCGGGTCGAGGGGCTACGACGGCCAGTTCTACTACCGGCTCGCACTCGAACCATGGAATCTGGCCTGGTCCGCCCACGGGATCACGTTCGATTTCGCCCTGCGCCGCCAACGGATCGTGTATTCGTGGCTGGCATGGTTGGCGTCCGCCGGACAGTCGGGTGCCGTTCCCTACGCCCTGGTCGGCGTCAATGTCGTCATGTTGGCGCTCATGGGCTTCTTCTCGGGGAAATGGGCCCAATCCCTGGGTCGCCATGCGCTCTGGGGGCTGCTGCCTGCCGGCTACTTCGGCATGGTGTGGAGCCTCAGCCGCGATCTGACGGAGATCACGGCCATCACCCTGGTGGTCGCCGGCATCGTGGCGTGGCGTTCGGACCGGTACCTGCTGGCCGGCCTGGCCTTCGCCGGCGCAGTCCTGTCCCGTGAGACCGCCATGTTGGTGGTGGCGGCCCTGCTGGTCACCCGCGCTGTCGACGTCCTTCGACGGCGTGACCGGCTCGGTCGGGCCGATCTCGCCTGGGCGACGCCGCTGGTGGTGTTCGTGGCCTGGCAATCAGTGTGCTACGCCGCCTACGGCACGCTTCCGTTGACGTCGGAGGGACAGAACGCCTCGGTCCCGCTCAGCGGCGCAATCCGGACGATCAGTGGTTGGATCGAACATCCAAAACTCACGAACCTGCTCGAGCTGATCCAGCTGGCCATGCTGCTGGCCGTCATCATCCTGTCCCTGGTGAACCTCCGCCGCAGCGACTCGTCGCCCTTCGAACGCCTGGCCTTCGTCTTCGCCGTCGTCCTGTTGGCCGTGTTGTCCACCTCGGTGTGGAACAACGACCCACGCGAGTTCCGGACCATGGTCGAGGTGTTCGTCCTGGGCTCCGGCGTCCTGCTCGGGACCCGCTCGTTCCGGCCGCTTCTCCTGACCGGGTTGACGTGGTGCGTCTGGTTCCTCGTGGCCGCATTGAGCGTCAAGTACATCTAATGCGATCCGGCCGGTACCCGGACGAGAACGGCACCGCGACCGGCGGAAATCCCCTGGCGGGGACGGGCACGTGCGGCTGAGGGGCGATCCGAATTTCTGGACCTGCCTAGTTGTGTGAACTCGGTGATCCCGGTCGACTCCGCCCACGATTCCGCCCACTCCACTCCGGCCCCGATCCTCCCGGGCGAGAGCGACGGTGGGCGACGTACAGCCCGCCTCGAAATCGTCGCCGGGGGCGTTCTGGTGCTGATGACCGCACTGGGTGGGATCTACTTTGCCTTCCGACCGCAACCGGCGGCCTTCGACCACTGGATCGAGGTGACCTCCACCAAGGGATCGTGGTTCACCACCGTGACCGCCCTCCGTTATCCGTTCGTCGTCGTCCTCGGCTCGGTTTTCCTGGCGGCGGTGACGGTCCGTCGGAACCGGGCACGGGCACTGGCCTGCCTCGTCGCCCCTCCGTTGGCCCTCATCGCCTGCGAGCTGCTGATCAAGCCCTGGGTGGGCCGGTCGATCGGGGGCTCCTTCTCCTACCCGTCGGGTTCGACGGTGGGTGCTGCCGCATTGGCCACCGCGGCCGTGTTGGCGAGCCCGAGTCGCTGGCGTCCGGTCACCGCCGTCGTAGCGACGCTGTTCGCCTTGTGGATGGCGGTCGCCGTGATCGCCCTCCGTTGGCACTTTCCCAGCGACGCCCTGGCCGGGGTGGCCTTCGGGGTCGGCGTGGTGGTGCTCGTCGACGGCCTGGCTTCGGAGGCCTACCGGAGCCTGAGCCGGACCTGGTTCCGACACCGTCGGTCCTCGCCGGCGGCCTGACGCTCGGCGACGTTCTCCCCGTCGGTCATGCCGCCAGTCTCTGATGGGCCCCGGCCCACTCCAAGATGGCATCGGCTGTGCGCTGATCGAAGATCACGCCCAGGTGTCCGACGCCCGGTATGACCACGAACTCGTGTGGCCGGTTCGGTCGCGTCGCACTCCTCGGGACCAACCTGTCCCTCGCCCCGGTGATCACCAGGAGCGGCGGGCGCGGACCGGGGAGCGCCGCCACGCTCCTCAGATAGGCGCTGTTCGTCCCCATCTCCCTCATGACGGGTAGTGGGCCGAAGCGCGACAGCGAATGGCCCTGGTGCGGCGTACCGATGGTCACGAGCGCGTCGATCGGTGCTCCGAGTGCCGCCGCGTGCTCGGCGACCAGGCCGCCCATGGAGTGTCCGACGACCACGATGGTGTCATGGGTCTGGTCCAGGTGCTCGATCAGCGTGACCAGGCGGCCCGCCGAGGTGGAGATCGGCCCGAAGGCCAACCGCTCGTTGAAGTACTTGGTCCGCCAGCCCCGGTCACGGGCGCTCCGTCGGATCGGTGTCAGCGGCCACTCGTTACCGGGAGCGGCGAAGCCCCCGACGAATACCAGGACCCTGCTCATGGTCCGACGCCCGCGGCGCAAGCCGCTCTCGTGACCACCGAACTGACTGTCAGTACCGAATTCCGTGACACTGCCCTGCCCCATTTGCTCAGTCCACGACCACTGACCTTCCCTGAATTGTCACACACGCACTGCCGATTTACCATCGTCACAATTGATGGTACGGGCCACTAGGCAGCCGTCGTGGGATGGTCCGGGAACGGACCCGCCCCCGACCCGGACCGCAGTGGTCCGGATCGGGGGCGGGTCGTCGGTCTGTGCCTCCGGCGGGCGCGATGGCGCCCGCCGGAGGCCGATCTCAGTTGTTCTTCAGCGAGATCTGCGCGATCGGCAGGCCGAGGACGTCCTCATCGGCGAACCAGCCGTAGCTGGGCCCACCCGTGCTAGAGGTCGACTCCCCGGTGTTGACGACGCTCGACCAGGCCGGACCGGTCGGCGGCGTCAGCGTGTAGGTGACGTCGATCTGACCCGCCACCGACTGGAAGTCCTGCTTCAGGGTGTACCAGCCGGCCGCCGTCAACTCCTCGGAGCTCGGATTGCAGCTGCCGAACTGGTTGAGGTTCACGTAGAAGCCACCACCACCGGCCGCTGTGGTGCACATCGTGAAACCGTTGTCATTCAGGTAGGCACCGGACGTGTTGTTCAGGCCGACGTCCCAGTCCACTTCCTGTCCCGGATTGGCGGCTGCCCAGGTGGGATCGACGTAGACGAGGATCGACGAGGTGAACCCGTTCGTCGGGAAGACGGCCTCCGAGCAGGATCCGCCGAAGCAGACGTAGGGGCCTTCGCAGTAGGGGGTGTTCAGGCTGGCGTCGTAGCCGGGGGTCGGGCACCCGCTGATGGTGTCCTGGTCGAGGCCGGCACCGGTGATGCGGGCGTACTTCTTCTGGCCCGCCGGAGCGGGTGCGCCATCGGCATACCCGCCGTAGTTGGAGTACGACGGCTTGACGATGTCGATCGTGCCGTAGTCGGCTTGGTTGCCGCCCTGGCCGTTACAGCCCTGCGCCGCGGTGCACCAACCGTTGGTGTTGGACGCCAGCTTGTTCTGGTAGTTGGGGATCCTGATCGCCCTTGCACCGGCGACCGAGCTCGAGATACCGATCACCCCGATGCTGACGGCCGCCACCAGTGCCACCAATCTGATGATCGAGCCGCCGGCCCGCCATTTCTTGTTCCGCCGAGTCATGTGATGCCTCCTGTTGGATATGCAGGCGTCATTGACGACGCTCGGGCCGAGCCCGCCTGCTGGCACCGAACCCGATGGCACGATACCGACATCCAGCGCCGGTTTCCATTGTCAACGATGACGAGAGCGTCCTGGCTGGTGGTATGGGCTGCGCCGGGTCCGACCGCCACCGCCGGGGCGCCGACGGCGGGGGACGACCTCGGGCGCGCCGCGGCCCGGCCCAGGTGTCGCGCTCGGCTCGGCCGTGCACCGAAACGACGACCCGCGGACTGATCCGGAGAGGACGGTCAGCCGAGATCTCGGAGCACAGCGGCCGATCGTCGCTCGATGCTGCCGTAGCCGTGGGCCTGCGCCGAGGCGTGGGCGTCCGTGAGCAGCGCGCGTGCCTGCTGGCTGTCGCCGGGGGCCCCACGCTGCGTGAGCATCCTCCCCCAGAGGAGGTCCGTCTGGGCGGTGAAGAATCTCGCCTGCATGCGGCGGTTGAAGGCGGTGGCCCGGGCGAAGTACGAATCGGCCTCGTCGTAGCGGCCGAGGACGGTGGCGAGCCCACCGAGGAAGTGGCTCACCGGTCCGTTGGTCGAACCCCCGCCGTTGGTGGACAGCTGATCCGACCACGGGGCGAGCAGGGCGGACAGGTGCCCGGCTGTCCGTCGGTCCCCGCACTCGATGGCGACGTTCGCGTAGGTGGTCATCGACACGAGCCACACCGAGTCGACCGGTAGCTCGAAACCCCCGTCGGCGAACCCGACGAGTATCCGGTGCGCGTCCTCGAGCCGACCCGCGTCCAGATAGGCGGACGACAGGGCACTCTCGACCGCCGCCTTGGCGATGTCCCGCATGTCGTTGCGGATCTCCTCGATGACCGGGATGAGGACGTCGGCCGTCCCCCGTTGCTCGTTCACCCCCAGGAGGTGCATGGCGAAGATGGTGCCGGCATCGGGCTGCCCGCTTTCGGTGCCGACCTTGAGGCATTCGCCGGCCAGGCGTTCGGCGTCATCGGTCTCTCCGGCGATCAGGGCGCGGTGGGCCTGATGCATGAGGTAGGACCAGTGGAGCATCGGCTGGTCGAGCCGGTCGACGAGCGACCCCATCCCCGCCGAGCAACGGTCGAGCTCGTCGACGTCCCCGGCCATCGGCGCCACGCAGGCGCGCCAATAGGCCGACCAGAATTGCAGCACCGCGTCCCCCAGCGAGTCCGCACGGCTGAGGGCGTCGGCCGTGCGGACCAGCAGTTGGTCGAGCATCTGCGGCACGTAGAGCGGATAGCAGACGTGGTTGAGGACTCGTACCAACACGGCGTCATCACCCGAGGACCCGGCGATGGCCACCGCGTCGGCTGCGAGCTCCTGTCGGCGTTCGAGGGGGCTTCCGTAGGTGAGCTCGGAACAGAGGTTGGCGAGCAGCAGTGCCCGTTCGGGGTCGTCGCCGGATCGACGTTCGAGGGCCAACTCGAGGACCGCCACCTTGTCGGCGTCGATGACGCCGACGGAGCTGTACCACCCCCGGTCGTTGGCCAAGGCCGCCGCGGCCAGACGCTCGGAGTCGCCGAGGTCCGCAGCCGTGTGGGCGGCGTCGAGGAGAACCTCCCGGAAGCCAGCGTCTCCGGTCTGGCGCTGGGCGGTGCCGAGCCCGATGGCCAGGTCGAGGCCCTCCACCGGGTCGGGCTGGTCGACCTGGCGGTAGAGCTCGAGGGCCTGCGCGTAGTGACGGAGGGCGTCGGCCGGCGCCAGCGCGGCCAGCGCCGCGTCTCCCGCCTGGTGGGAGTAGCCGACGGCCCTGGTCAGGTCGATCGGTTGGGAGGCGGCGATCCAGTGGCGGGCCAGTTCGCCCACCCGCGATCCCGGGTGGTCACCGCAGAGCTCCTCCAGCGCCTCGGCCACCCGACGATGCGTCCTCGCCCTCCGGGTGGGACCCAGCTCCTCGTAGAGCGTGTGCTGGATGAGGGCGTGAGCGAAGTTGTAGCTCCCGGTGGTGTTGGGCGGCTCGCGCACCAGTGCGGCGGCGGCGGCGGCCTCGAGGATGTCGAGCAGGTCGTCGTCACCGACCTTGGTGGCCCGGGCCAGCAGGTCGAGGTCGAAGTCCCGGCCGATGACCGAGGCCACCGACAGCACGCGCCCGGCGTGCTCGCCCAACCGGCCGACCCTGGCGGCGATGACCGTACGCAGGCTGTCGGGCAGCGGCACCTGCTCCGGGGGGTTCTCGGCCACCCACCGACCCGTCTCGTCCCGGTAGATGGCTCCGGTCTCGGCGAGATGGCGCAGCACCTCACCCACGAAGAAGGGGTTGCCGTCGGTCTCCCGGTAGATGGCATGGGCGAGGCCGACCGCGGCCTCGTCCAGGTCCTGGCCGGCGGCCGCCTCCAGGTACGACACCACACCGCGGTCGTCGAGACCGGCGAGCTGGATGCGGGACACCCCGCTGTTCCGGTGGAGGGCCGCCAGGGTCTCGGTGAGCGGGTGGGTCTGGGACAGCTCGGTGTCGCGGTGGGTCCCGAGGATCGTGACCCGCATGGACTGGTCGGAGGAGGCGAGGTGCCGGAAGAGGAGCAGGCTGGCCTTGTCCGCCCACTGGAGGTCGTCGAGCACCAGGACCACCGGTCGCGTCCGGGATGTCGCGCCCAGCAGTCCCACCACGGCGGCGAAGAGCAGGAACCGCTCGGTGTCGGGGTCGGTGGCCCTCGACGGTGGTAGGTCGGGGATGCGGTCGGCCAGGGCCGGGACCAGCCGGGACAGCTCGGATCCGTGGTCGGCGATGTGGGCGAGCAACTCGTCGTCGGGGGCGTGGGTGACGAAGTGGCCGAGCGCCTCGGCGAAGAGCTGGTAGGGGGTGGCCAGATCCTCCTCGCAGTGGCCGAGCAGCACGCACGCCCCGTCGTCGGACCCCACCCGCGCCGCCTCGGCCACCAGGGTGGTCTTACCCAGGCCGGCCTCCCCGGAGATAAGTACGATCTCGCGTCCCCGGCCCTCCGACACCCGTGTCATGGCGTCGGTGATCAGCTCCATCTCGATCTGCCGGCCGACCACGCCGACGGCTGGGCGGGCCGCCAGCCGGCGGGGGAGGGAGATGCTGGCCTCGACGTCAGTCCCCAGGGGCTCCCAGTGCACCTCCAGCGCCTCGACCGGGGAGGGCAGACCCTTCAGGGAGAGCTCGCCCACCGACCGGCACTCGTGGCGATTCCGACGACCGGCGATGGCCCGGACGACATCCGTGGCCAGTACCTGGCCGCTGTCACAGCG